>JBJMIH010000062.1:0-89447 GCA_045806985.1 Mycobacteriales bacterium
CGTCACCCACATCACCGTCGGCACGCCGTCGTCGGAGGAGACGCCGTGGAGCGGGTCCGACCCGCGCACCGCGTTCCGCGCGTTCCACCTCGCCCACCTTCGGGTCGACGTCGACTCCAGCGGCATGCTGATCCAGGCCATCTGCGACGACGCGGCCAGCCGCGACGACACCACCTGCGCGCCCGGCTCGGTGCTGGACGAGGCCACCATCGGCACCCCGCCGGCCGAGCCGCCGGTCACCGCGATCTACGTGGACAGGACCTCGCCGGCCTGCTCCGACACCGGCCCCGGCGACGTGGCCCAGCCGTACTGCACGATCGCCAAGGGCACTTCGCGGGTGCAGCCGGGCCAGACGGTGTACGTCGGCAACGGCAGCTACGCCGAGCAGGTCAAGCCGCCGTCCGGCACGGCCGGCGCGCCGGTGACCGTCACCGCGCTGGCCGGCGCCAGCCCGGTGGTGGGCACCGGCCAGCCGTACGGGGTGTACCTGGCCAACAAGAGCAACGTGGTGGTGTCCGGGCTCACCGTGAGCGGCACGCTCTCCGACGGCGTGTACGTCACCGGCGGCCAGAGCATCACCCTGTCCGGCCTGCACGTCACCGCGTCCGGCCAGCCGACCGCGGACGGGTACGCCAAGGGCATCAAGCTGATCGGCACCACCGGGTCCACCGTCAGCGGCAACACCGTCGACCACAACACCGACTCCGGCATCTACCTGGCGCAGGGCTCCACCGGCGACGTGGTCAGCGGCAACAACACCTACGCCAACGCCCGCGTCTACACCCGCGCCGCGCCCGGCATCGACCTGCGCAGCGGCGGCAACACCGTGGTCGGCAACACCAGCCACGACAACGAGGACAGCGGCATCCAGCTGTACACCGGCAGCGACAACAGCCTGGTCGCGAACAACATCGCCTACCGCAACGGCGACCACGGCATCGACGACTACCAGGCATCCGGCCAGCGGATCGTCGGCAACAGCGTGTACCAGAACGTGACCGCCGGCATCAACGTCGAGGGCGGGTCCACCGGCGCGACCGTCGCCGGCAACGTCAGCGTGGACAACGGACTGGCCAGCCCGCGCTCGATCGGCGACATCCGGGTGGAGGCGGGGTCGCAGTCCGGCACCTCGGTCGACTACAACCTCGTCTACCTGCACGCGCCCGGCGCGTACTACGTCTGGGGCACCACCAACTACGCCACCGTGGCGGCGTTCACCACCGGGAGCGGCGGACAGGAGGCGCACGGGTTGGGCGCCGACCCGCGCTGGGCCAACCCGGACGGCGGCGACTTCCGGCTCACCGCCGGCTCCCCCGCGATCGACTCGGCCAACTCCGCGGTGTCCGGCGAGCAGGACACCGACCTGACCGGCGCGGCGCGGTACGACGACCCGTCCGTCGCGAACTCGGGTGGCGGGCCGCGCGGGTACGACGACCGGGGCGCGCTCGAGGCGGTGGCCGGCACGCCGGGTCCCAGCCCGAACGCCGCGCTGAGCGCCAGTCCGGCCTCCGGCACCAGCCCGCTCACCGTCACCGCCGACGCGTCCGCCTCGACGGCCGGCAGCTCGCCGATCGCCAGCTACCGGTTCAACTTCGGCGACGGCAGCGCCCCGGCCGGGCCGCAGGCCGGCGCGACCACGACACACCAGTACACCGCGCCGGGCACGTACACCCTCGCGGTCTCGGTCACCGACTCCGCCGGCCTGGTGACGACGACGTCGAAGCAGGTGTCGGTGGGCGCGGCCGGCAACCTGGTGGGCAACTCGACCTTCGAGACCAATCTCACCGGCTGGGCGGCGCTCGACGGCTGCACCCTGACCAGGGTGGCCGGCGGGCACAACGAGGGCTGGGCGGCGAACCTCGCCAACACCTCGACCACGCTGCAGAGCTGCACGCTCAACGACAGTCCGAACTGGATCGTGCACACCGTCGCCGGCCACTACACGGCCAGCGCCTGGGTGCGGTCGGACACCGTCAGTGGCCAGCTCAAGCTGCGGCTGCGGGAGTACGTCGGGTCGACGGCGGTGGGCACGCCGGTCACCGTGACGGTCGCCGCGACCGGGGACTGGCAGCAGATCACGCTGCCGTCGTACACGGTGGCGAGCCCGGGTTCGACGCTGGACCTGAACGTGTACCAGACCAGCCAGCCGGTCGGCGCCAACCTCCAGATCGACGACGTGACGGCCAGCGCCACCGGCTGACGGCTCGTTGTCTTGACGGACGATGGTTGCTCAGAGCAAGCTGAGCCGATGTCGACCGAACCGACGATCGTGGAACGCCCAGCACAGCCGTACGTCGCCATCCGCCAGGAGGTGACGATGGACACGATCCCGAAGATCGCGGACCGCCTTCCCGAGGTCTTCGGCTGGCTGGGCGCCCACGGTGTCGAGCAGGCAGGGCCCCCGTTCTTCAAGTACAACCTCTTCCGGGAGGGCTGGCGGCTGGAGATGGAGGCCGGCGTTCCGACCGCCGCCCTGGTCGCGGTGCCGGACGGCGACGAGGTGGTCGCCGGGACGCTGCCGGCGGGCCGGTACGCGACCGCCACCCACTTCGGCCCGTACGACGAGCTCCCCGGCGCGACCGCCGCCCTGCTGGACTGGGCCACCCGCCACGAGCTGGCCTGGGACGCCCACGACACCCCCGCCGGCCAGCGCTGGTCCGCCCGCCTCGAGTTCTATCCCACCGACCCCCGCGAGGTACCCGACCCCGCCGACTGGCGGACCGACCTCGCCATCCGCCTCGCCTGACGCCCCACCCCGCCTCCCCCCGCCACCCCGCCTTCCCCGCGCCACCCCGCCTCTTCCGCGCCACCCCGCTCTTCCGCGCCACCCCGCTCTTCCGCGCCACCCCGCTCTTCCGCGCCACCGGGTGGCGCGGGAAGGCGGAGCGACACTCTCGTCACGATCAAGGGACTGTGCCCGCGTTGTCGTAGCGATACGCGGGCACATCTCCTTGATCGTGACCCTGTGGGCCTGTTATTGGGGCGGGGTCAGGGGGTGAGGACCAGCTTGCGGTGGAGGCCGCCGGCCTCGGCGCGGCGGTGCGCCTCGGCGGCGTCGGCGAACGGGACCCGCTCGATCCGGGTGCGGAGCTGGCCGGCGGCGTGCGCCTCCAGCAGGCCGGCGAGCGTGGCGCCGTCCGGGGTCACGCTCACCATCCCGGCACGGATGCCGCGCTCCGGCTCGGGCGTGGCCGGGACGATGACGGCCACGAACGCGCCGCCGTCGCGGACCGCGCCGAGCAGCTCCGGCCCGGCCACGCCGGCGTCCAGCGCCGCGTCCACGCCGTCCGGCGCCAGCGCGCGCACCGCCGCCACCAGGTCGGCCGTGCTGTCACCGCGCGCCACCACCTCCTTGGCGCCGAGCCCGGACACGTACGCCTCGTCGCCGCGGGACGCGACGGCGATCACCTGTACCCCGGTGGCCGCGGCCAGCTGCACCGCGAAGCCGCCCACCGCCCCGCTGCCCCCGGTCACCAGCAGCGACCGGCCGGCCGCCAGCGGGGACCCGGCCAGCTCCTCCACCAGGTCGAGGGCCTGGCGGGCGGCCTGCCCGTTCATCCCGAGGCTGGCGGCCTCGGCCGGGTCCACGCCGTCCGGCACCGGCGCGAGCCACGCCGGGTCGACGGCGATCACTTCGGCGTTGGTGCCGCGCAGGGTGTCCAGCCACGGCACCAGGCCGGCGACCCGCTGGCCCGCCGGCAGCCCGGCCGCCGCGTCGAGCAGCGTCCCCGCGAAGTCCCATCCCGCCACGAACGGCGGCTGGACCTGCGGGTACGCCGGCGTGAGGTAGCCGGCCCTGGCGGCCGTGTCGGCCGGGTTGACGGTGCTGGCCTCGACCCGCACCCGTACCTGGCCGGGCCCGGCCACCGGCTCCGGCCGCTCGACCACCTGGAGCACCTCGGGCCCGCCGAACTGTGGCGTCTCGATCACTCGCACTGTCCGTACTCCTTCGCTTCGTGTCTGGCGCGGACGTGACCACGGTGCCGCGCGAGGGGTACTGTTCGAAAGTAGGGACCTGAAAGTGCCTAAGGGAACAGGAGGAACCGCTGGTGGCCAGGACGAAGACCGCGGAGCAGCGCCGCGCCGAGGCCAAGGTGGTGTACGACGCCTTCCTGGCCACCTGCCCGACCAGGCAGATGCTGGCGACGATCGCCGAGAAGTGGGCCTGCCTGGTGGTGTCCGCGCTGGCCAGCGGCCCGCACCGGCACAGCGAGCTGATGCGGACGATCTCCGGCGCCAGCCAGAAGATGCTCACCCAGACGCTGCGGGTGCTGGAGCGCGACGGCCTGGTCCGGCGCACCGTCACCCCGTCGGTGCCGGTCCGGGTGGACTACGAGCTGACACCGCTCGGCCACACCCTGGTGCCGGTGCTGACCGCGATCAAGCAGTGGTCGGAGGCGCACATCGAGGAGGTCATGGCCGCCAGGGACGCGTACGAGACGACCGTCGCCGCCGGCTGACCGCGCAGCCGGCGCCGCGCCGACCGGGCAGACGGTCTGGCGCGGCGCCGGTGGTCCCGCGGGCTCCCTACTTCGGGATCGGGGTGGCGTAGCCGAGGATCTGGTTGTACGACCTGCTGACGGTCTTCTGCAGGACGGCGTCGTCCGCGCCGTCAGCGGGGTTGTAGGTGTTGCCGGAGACGTAGCTGACCGTGCTGCTGGTCGCGGAGACCACCAGCCCGACGTGCCCGTACCCGAACACGATCGCGTCGCCCGGCTGCGGGCTGCCGGTGTGCCAGGTGCCGTGCTTCTGCCCGTAGGTCTCGAAGCTCAGCGCCGCCGCCGTGGCGTACGTGGTGTCCACCCCGGCCTGGATCCACACCCACTTGGCGAAGTCGGCGCACCACGCCTCGCTCTTCCAGTTGTTCGAGCAGTGCGCGCCGGTGCCGGCCAGGCCGAGCGCGGTGGTGTAGAAGTTGCAGTTGTACCCGCCGATCTCGCGGTTGTGCGCGGTGTTGGCCGCCTCCTGCTGGGCGATGGACACGATCGAGGCGGCGATCTCCCCCGGTGGCGGCGGGGCGCAGGACGTCTTGGCCCGCTCGATGCCCATCGCGGTCATGGTGGCCGCGTCCGCCTGGCCGCTCGCGGTGAGGCCGTGGCCGGACTGCCACGACTTGACCGCGGCCTCGGTGTTCGGGCCGTACATCCCGTCCTGTGGCGCGCCGGCCACCGCCTGGATCTTCGTGACCTGCGCGGCCAGCTCGGCATTGGTCTCCTGGCCGGCGATCCCGTCCACCGCGAGGCACCGGTCGGCCTGGAACGCCTTCACCGCGGCCTGTGTCGTCGCGTCGTTCTGCCCGTCGATGTCACCGAAGGACAGGTACGCCATGCCGGCCAGGTCCCACTGCACCTGCTGGGTGCTCGCGCTGGTCGCGGCCTGCCCGGTGCCGGTGCCGAGGGTGGCGGCCGTGATCCCGGCCGCCACCGCCGCGCCGGCGAGGGCCAGGCCCCAGCGCCTCTTCTTCGCCAACTTCACGCGGTCCCCTTGGTCAGCACACGTAGAGCGAACTGGGATGCACCTTCTCGCAGTAGCGGAAGTGCAGGTGGTTGTCGTGGCCGTCGTAGTGGATGGAGAGGCCCTCCGCGATCAGCTCCGGGTCGTTGAACAGGACGAACTTCACGTGCCCTGGCGCGGCCGCCCGCATGGTCTGGATGAGCTGCCGGGTCGCGGCCTGGTCGTAGGTGGGCGACTGCCAGGTGATCCGGCCGGCCGTGCACTGGGCCCGGTCGGTGCGGATCGGCCACACGTCGACGTCCAGGCCGACGTCGTGGCTGGCGTGCGCGTTGATGGTGCCGCCGTGCTCGAGGCTGATGTCGCCGAGCGGCTCCAGGCCGTACCCGAGCGTCTCGAACTGGCGGACGCCCTGCTCCAGGAACCCGATCGCGGACCCGGTACCCCAGTTGGCCAGGCCGTTGCCGTCAGGGTCCTGGTCGCAGATGCCGACCGACATGTCCGGGTAGTCGTAGTGCCAGGCCAGGTTCTTCCAGGTCGTCGCGCCGACGATGCCGTCGGCGGAGATGCCGGCGTGGTTCTGGAAGGCCACCACGGCGGTCTTGGTCGCCGTGTCGAAGCTGCCGCTGACGGTCAGCCCGGCGTGGCGCTTGCGGTTGAGCTGCACCTGGATGGCCTTGACGGCCGGACCCGACGCGCCACTGCTCTCGGTCACCACCAGCTTGCTCCAGGTGTTCGGCCCGACGATCCCGTCGACCGACAGCCCGTGCGAGGACTGGAACGCCCGTACCGCGGTGTCCGTGGAGGCGGCGAACACGCCGTCGGCGTCCACGTTCTGCCCCGCCTGTTGCAGCAGGTACTGGATCGCCTGGACGTCCACGCCGCGGTCGTTCAGGCTCTGGGTGGGGAAGAACGCCTGCGAGAAGGCCACCGCTGGCCGCGTCGCCACTCCCCACATGCCGGCGGCCAGCGCGGCCACCAGCGCCACCACCAACAGCCGTGGTTTCCACAGCCTCGCTCTCATCGACCAGACCTCCTCGGGGCTCGGGATCCCAAAGCCTCCTCCCCGCCATCCCTGATCCGTCCCGCCACCGTCCCGACCCCGCCGTTCCCAGCGGTTGCCCAGCGTTTGGGCAGCGCTCCCACCGATCGTGTCCTGGAAAGCGATGTCAAATCCAGGAGATGCTGATGAGAGTACGAATGCTCGCGGGGCTCGCGGCGACGGTCGCGGTCGCGGGGACAGCCGTCGCCGTACAGGTCGCCGGCATGGCCGCGGCCCATGCGGCGGTGACAGGGGTACACCAGGTGACCGGGCCGTTGTCGCCGATCGACTCGCAGCCGTCGAAGACGGTGAAGGCGACCTGCCCGGTCGGCGAGCAGGTGATCGGGGGCGGGGGCTGGGTCATGACGACGGTCACCGCCGACGCCACCAAGGTGACGCTGACCGAGTTGCAGCCGGTGCACCCGCCCAGCGGAGCCGATTTCTACGAGGTCACCGGCCAGGAGGTCACCCCGAACATCGCCACGAACTGGTGGGTGCAGTCCTTCGCGATGTGCGCCACGCCAGTGCCTGGCCTACACATCGTCTCGTTCACCGGGCCGGCGACGGCGAGCGCGGCGCAGGCCTTCTGCGGGTCGGGCGAGGCGGCGCTCGGCGGGGGCGGCCAGATCAACGGGGCGCCCAACCATGTCGCGCTGAGCGCCGAGTTCCCGCTGTTCGGCAACAGGTGGCAGGCGTCCTCGCTGCCCGCCGCGAACTTCACGGGTAGCTGGACCGTCACCGCGTACGCCGTGTGCGCCCCGACACCAGCCGGCTACCAGGTGGTCTCCGCCAACTCCAGCAGCGGACCGACCGACCCGATCAAGGTCGCACTGGTCAACTGCCCGGCCGGCAAGCACCTGCTCTCCCCGTCCGCCGCGACCAAGGTGGAGGCTCCGGCCGGGGTCGCCCTGCAGGTGGTCTTCCCGTCCCCGTCGCTCGACCAGGTCGAGGCCGTCGCGGCCGCGACCAGTCCGATCACGATCGACTGGAAGCCGGCGGTCGCCGTGGCGGTCTGCGCGTCCTGAACCGCCGCGCGGCACCGGTCCGGTCCCGCCTCACCGCTGGGGGGTGAGGCGGGGGGTCGGCGGCGCCGGCGAGGGCGGTGGCCAGGGCGTGGCGGAACCGGGCCATCGGGAAGGGGTCGTCGAGGCAGAAGTGGCCGCCGGGGAGTTCGAGCGGAATGCGGGCGGCGGTGGTCTCGGCCTGCCAGGCGGCGACGTTGGCGGGGGCGAGGAGGGGGTCGGTGGTGCCGTACGGGGTGAGGATCGGGCACCGGAGCGGGGGGCCCGGGGTGTAGGTGTAGGTCTCGGCGGCGCCCAGGTCGGCGCGGACGACCGGGAGGAACAGGCGGAGCAGGTCGGGCTCGTCCCGTACCAGGTCGGGGATGCCGCCGAAGGAGGCCAGCCGGTCCAGGAACTCGCCGTCGGGCAGCCGGTGCAGCGGCGGGATCTCGGCCGGCCGGGACGGGCCGTTGCGGCCGGCGGCGACCAGCAGTGCCGGCGGCCGGCCGGCGGCGGTGAGGTGGCGGGCGGCCTCGAACGCGTACAGCGCCCCGAGGCTGTGTCCGAACAGGACGTACCCGCCGGCGGGCAGGTCGGGCGGGACGGCCGCGAGCGCGGCGGCGAAGGCGTCGTCGGCCGTGGCCGGCGGGGGTTCGGCGCGGCGGGCGCCGCGGCCGGGCAGCTCGACGGCCGTGACCTCGACCAGGTCGCCGAGCAGCGCCGGCCAGCGACGGAAGGCGGCCGCCGTGCCGCCCGCGTGCGGGAAGCACACCATCGGAGTCACGATCCACACCTCCTCAGGCCGCCGCCCTCGATTCGGCGCCGGCGGTGACGTTCTCGACCGTGAGCAGCCGGCGGAAGTCCGGTGGGGCCGTCGTCTTCGTCCACACCAGCATCCGCAGCCGGCGCATCCTGGTGAAGCGGTAGTAGCGCGCGTCGGGGTCGCCGAACCGGTACAGCGGCGGCACGAACCGGCCCTGCCGCAGCCGGTGGAAGGTGTCCTCGGCGGCGGCCGCCGGCGCGAGCCCGTTGCGCACCCCCTCCAGGTCGGTGAGCACGCCGTCCAGCAGTTCCGGCAGCCCGGCCGGCACGTCGTACCAGTACTCGCCGCGGACGAAGTGCTCGACGCCGGCCCAGTCGGCCGCCCGCTCGGCGTCCAGCCGGGCCCGCTTCAGCGACAGCGCGGACAGGATCGTCCACAGTAGCCAGACCCGCAGGAAGGCGTTCCACAGCGGGAAGTCGCTGCTGGCGGTGCGCGCGGCGGCCACGAACCGGTCGTGGCAGTCGAACAGTTGTCGCTGGTAGTCGGCGGCGAGCCGGGCGGGCGCGCTGTCGGCCCAGTCGCCCCGCTCGGCGGTGCGGAGCAGGGCGGCGGCGGTGGCGTGCACCAGTTCCAGGCTCATCGTCACGTCCCGGGACAGCAGCAGGTCCTGCCGGCCGGCGGCCCGGTCGAACAGTGACCAGCGCGGGCCGGCGCACTGCGGCGCGATCGCCGGCCAGTGCGGGTACTCCCGCCACGGCCCCACCGCCCACGCCTCGCCGAACTGCTCGCGCAGCTCCGGGAACGCCCCGACCAGCTGGTGGAACTCCTGCTCGGGCGGCACCGGCGTGTCCGCGTACCGCGCCTCCGGGTACCGCGTCGGGTCGAGGCTGACCGTGACCCCGCAGGTGCCGTCGCCGTACGGCGCCACCTGGATCCAGCCGCCGTCGAACGCGTGCGTGAGCGTGCCCTGCGACCACGGCCCGGCCTTGCGGTACCGGCGGAGCGGCACCACCGACTCGAACGGCCGCACGCCGGCCAGCCGGCCGTGCAGCAGCCGCGCCCGGTGCAGCGGCGCGGACGGGTCCGGCCCGGCCACCCCGGCCGGCAGCACGCTCGCGTCGCCGCTGCCGTCGACCAGGTACTCGCCGGCCAGCGGCTGGCCGCCGGCCAGCCGCACCTCCACCCCGCCGCCGCGGACCCGCACCCCGCCGGGCACCGGCACGCTGTCGTACCGCGCGACGCCGTGCTTCAGCGCGATGCCGGCGGCGTACTCCTCCACCGCCGGCCGGTACAGGTGCCACTCGGCGTGCTCGCCGGGCACGGTGAACTGCAACGCCTCCCGCGGGTCGTGCGGCCGGCCGGCCCGGTGGTACAGGAAGCCGAGGTTGCGCTTGGCGCCGCAGCGGGCCCGCACGTGCTCGGGCAGGTTGTCGAAGATGGCCATCTCGCCGATCTCCGGCACGTCGAACCGCTGCCCGAGCAGGGCGAACAGCTCGGCCGTGTACGGCACGGTAGTCTCCCCGGCGGGCAGCTCCCGGTCCGTCCCGGTCGCCACCAGGGCCACCCGCAGCCCGTTCCGGCCGAGGATCGCCGCCAGCAGCGCTGTCGCCAGGTGGTCGCCGAGGATCACCACGTCGAACCGGTCGGCGGTGTCAGCCATGGCGCTCTCCCCTCCGCGGGTCGGTGAGGTACCCGCTGCGGACGAAGTAGTCGAAGTAGGTGTCGAGCAGCGCCCGGTCCAGCGGCGGGCAGGTGATGCCGCTGCCGTCCAGGGCCTTCTCGGCGGCGGTGACGTCGTAGTCGATGGCCTCCTCGCCGCCGACCACGAACTCGCGCACGATGTCCATCACCGGGTGCAGCACGTTGCTGTCCACCTCGACGGACTCCTGGAGCGCCGCCCACCACTCGTCGCGCGGCACGGTGCGGACCCGCCAGCCCCGGTCGCGGATCGCGTCGACCAGCTCGTGGAACGGCATCTTGTGCGGGTTGACCAGGTGGTAAACCGCCTCGCCGGATTCCAGTCCGGCGAGGTGGACGGTGGCCCGGGCGGTGTAGTCGACCGGGGTCATCTCGATCTCCAGGTCGCCCAGGTCGGGCGCCAGGCCGAGCTGGACGCAGCCCTTGATGACCCGGCAGGTGAAGTGGGTGGTGAGGCACGCGCCGGAGCGGGAGTCGCCGAGCACCCGGCCGAGCCGGTAGGTCCGCACCGGCAGGCCGCGCCCGGCCGCCTGCCGCACCACCAGCTCCGCGCCCCACTTGGTCTGCACGTACCCGGTGAGCAGCCGGCCGGCCGCTCCGATGTCGTCGGACTCGGCGATCCGCCGCCGGCCCTCGACCGGCAGGCCCCAGATGCCGTACGTGGACACGTGGTTCATCCGCTTCGGCCGGCCCCGGCTGGCGAGCCGCAGCAACTCCACGGTGCCGCCGATGTTGGCCGGCGCGACCTGGTCGAAGGTGTGCACGAAGTCGACCCAGGCGCCGGCGTGGTGGATCGTGTCGACCCGGCCGGCGAGCGCGGTGAACTCCTCCTCGCCGAGGCCGAGCCGGGGTTCGGCCAGGTCACCGGGCAGGACGCTGACCCTGGCCGAGGCGTCCGGCCGCCACGGCAGGTACGCCTCCACGGCCCGCCGCACCCTGGCCAGGCCGGCCGCCGGGTCAGCGCACCGGACCAGGCACTCGACGTGCGCGCCGGTGCTGGCGAGCAGCTCGTCCAGCAGGAACGCGCCGACGAACCCGGTCGCCCCGGTGAGCAGCACCCGCTCCGGGTCGTTCCGGACCGGGCCGTCCACCGGCCGGACGTCGTCGGGCAGCTGGGCGCGCGGCACGATGTTGGCGACGTCGACGTACGGGTCGGCGGCCTCCTCCGTGTCGTCGGCCTCCTCCGCCCGTCCGCCGCCGGACGCGGTCTCCGCGCCGCGCAGCAGGTCGTCCAGGTGGGCGGTCCAGTCGGCCAGGCTGGACCGGGCGAAGAAGTCGTTCGGCCGCAGCGACACGCCCAGCTGCTCCCGGCAGGCGGTGACGACCTGCATCACCATCAGCGAGTCGAGGCCGAGCCCGAACACGTCGGCGTCGGCGGCCACCGCGCCCGCGTCCGCGCCGAGCACCCCGGCGACCGCGCCGCGCAGGAACCCGGCCAGTACCTCGCGCCGGCCGGCCTCGTCGCCGGCCCCGACCCACCGGTCGAGCAGGTCGCGATCGGCGGTGCCCGTGCCGGCCTCCACCTCGGTGGCCAGGTCGGCGAAGACCGGGCGCGGCGCGCGGGACTCCATCATCGCCCGGTACCGCGTCCAGTCGGCCGCGCACACCACGTACCGCGGGTCCCGTAGCGGCAGCATCCGGCCGAGCAGGTCGGCGCACTGGTCCGGGTCGAGCTGGCGCAGGCCGACCGACTCCAGGAACGCCATCACGTCGTTCTCGAACAGGTGCGAGCGCAGCCCCCACGGCCCCCAGTCCACGGTGAGCGCGGGCAGGCCGAGGGCGCGGCGGTGGTCGGCGAGCCCGTCCAGGAAGTTGTTCGCCGCCGCGTAGCTGGCCAGGTGCTGGGAACCCCAGGTCGCGGCGATCGAGGAGAGGCAGACGAACAGGTCGAGGTCGAGGTGGCGGGTGTGCTCGTGCAGCAGCCACGCCCCGATCACCTTCGGCGCCCACACCCTGCGGTACTCGGCCGCGTCGACGTCGACCAGGTCCTGCGGCCCGGACACGCCGGCGGCGTGGACCACGCCGCGCAGCGGCAGCGGGCCTCCGGCCAGCCGGCCGACGAGCGCGCCGACCGCGTCGCCGTCGGTGACGTCCGCGGCGGCCGCCTCCACCTCGGCGCCCAGCGCGCGCAGCCGGCGCACGGTGGCGACCCTGGCCCGCTCGCCGTCGGCGAGGTCCGGGTCGTCCCAGCGGTCCTCGGGCGGCAGCCCGGTACGGCCGGCGAGCACCAGCCGCTCGGTGCCGCGCCGGGCCAGCCACTCGGCCAGCGCCGTGCCGATGCCGCCCCAGCCGCCGGTGACCAGCACGGTCCCGGGCCGGTGCGGGCGGCGGGCCGGCCGGTCCGGCAGGGCGCCGGCGGGCAGCGGGGCGAGCCTGGCGACGTACCGCCGCCGGCCGCGGAACGCCCACTGGTCCTCGCCGGCCGGGTCGAGCGCGGTCGCGGCCACCTCGGCCGGGTCGTCGTCGCCGCCGGGGTCGAGGTCGAGCAGCGCCCCCCACGCGTCCGGGTGTTCGAGGGCGATCACCCGGCCCAGCCCCCACCAGGTGCTGGCGGCGGGTGAGCTCGTGTCGCCGTCCCCGGTGGTGACCGCGCCGCGGGTGAGCAGCACCAGCCGCGGCGGGTCGGCGCGGCCGGCGATCCGCCGGGTCAGCGCGACGATCCGCTGTTCGGAGGCCAGTACCCGGTCGGCGAGCGCGGTGGCGGTCAGGTCGCCGGCGGCCGGCAGGTCGACGCCGCTGACCAGCACGTGGGTGAGGTCGGGGTCGTCCAGCGCGCCGTCCGGGTCCGGGTCGACCGTGACCGCGGCGCCGGCCCGGCGCAGCGCATCGGCGAGCGGGCCCGCCGCCGTACCGTCGCCGACCAGCAGCACCCTGGCGCCCTTCGCCCGGACCGGGGCCGGCCGCGGCGTGCCGGGCACCCAGCGGAGCTGGTGGACGAGCTGGTCCTCGGGGTACCAGCGGACGGCGGGCGGGGCCGGCAGCGGGCCGTGGTGCAGGCCGTACAGGGCGCCGACCCGGGCGCCGGTGTCGTCGTGCAGGGTGACGTCGGCGGTGACCTCGTCGCCGTCGGGGGCGCGGCGGTGGACGCGGAGGCTCCGCACCGCCGCGGGGTCGGCGCAGCAGGCCTCGTCCAGCCGGTACGCCCACCCGTCGCCGCCGAGCTGGCGCGCGGCGGCGGTGACGATCCGGCCCCACTGTGCGGCCTCGTCACCGCCGTCCGGCTCGACCGGCACGTCGCCGGGTTCGGAGCGTTCGACGGCCGGGCCGGGCGCGCGGCGGGCGGTGAGGATGCCGTGGGTCTGCCACCGCGCGCCTGCCCGTGCCGCCTCCGGCGACGCGCCGGAGGTCCTGATCTCGACGACCGTGCCGTTCCCGGGGCGGGCGACCGTCTGCACCAGCCACGGGCCGCGCGCCTGGTGCGGTACTGACGCGTCGACCTCGGCGCCGGCGAAGCCGGTCCAGCGCCCGCCGTGCCCGGCGGTGGCCGCCCGCAGCGAGCGCTCCACCAGCCAGCCGAGCGCGCCGGCCGCCTCGACGGTACGGCCGGGCGGGAGTTCCTGCTCGTACGCCGGGTCGGGGCCGCGCAGCGGGGTGCCGAGCCCGTCGATGGCCGCCTCGCCGCCGCCGGCCGGCCGGTTCGCGGGCCGGAACCAGTACCGCTCCCGCTGCCACGGGTACGTCGGCCCCGGCACCCTGCGCACGTCACGGTCGCCGTGCACGCGTGCCCAGTCCACGCGCGCGCCGCGCAGGTGCAGCGTGCCGAGCCCGCGCAGCAGCTGGACCCGGTCGGGCCGGCCGCGGCGCAGCAGCCCGATCCAGGCGCAGGCCGGGTCGTCGACGGCCTTGCGGCCCAGCCCGGTCAGCACCGGCTGCGGCCCGACCTCCACGAACGTCCGCACGCCGTGCTCGCGCAGGGCGGTGAGCCCGTCGTGGAAGCGGACCGGGCTGGTGGCGTGCCGCAGCCAGTACCGGGGGTCCTGCTCGGCATCGGTCCAGAACCGGCCGGTGACGTTGGAGACCACCGGGATCTTCGGCGCCCGCACGGCGATCCCGTCCAGCACCGTCGCGAACTCCGCGAGCATCGGCTGGAGCGACGGCGAGTGGAACGCGTGCGACACCGGCAGCTCGCGGGTGCGGCAGCCGGACTCGGCGAGCCGGCCGGCGACCTCGCGCACGGCCGCGCCCTCGCCGGACAGCACCACGTCGCCGGGGCCGTTGACGGCCGCGATCGCGACCGCGTCCTCCGGCCCGGCGAGCGCCTTCCGCGCGGTGGCCTCGTCGCAGGACACGGCCACCATCAGGCCGCCCGCCGGCAGCGCCGCCATCAGCCGGGCCCGGTGGGCGACCAGCGTGGCCGCGTCCGGCAGGTCGAGCGCGCCGGCCAGGCAGGCGGCGGCGATCTCGCCGATGCTGTGCCCGAGCAGCGCGGCCGGGGTGAGGCCCCAGCTCATCAGCGCTTTGCCGAGCGCGTACTCCAGCGCGAACAGCGCCGGCTGGGTGAAGCCGGTGTTGTCCAGCACCCGCTCCTTGCCGCCGCTCTCCCACAGCGTGGCGGCGAGCGGGGCCGGCAGCAGCGGGTCGAGCAGCTCGCAGCAGTCCCGGAACGGCCCGGCGAAGGCCGGCTCGTCGCGCAGGCCGCCGGCCATCCCGGCGTACTGGGCGCCCTGGCCGGTGAGCAGCCAGCCGGCCTGCCGGGCCCGCGCCCCGGCCAGTTCGACCTCGACGGCCCGCGGCGCGTCGCCGCGCGCGTAGGAGCGCAGCTGCTCGGCCAGCTCGGCGCGGGTGGCGCCGGTGACGACCAGGCCGTGCGCCAGCCGGGCCCTGCCGACCTGGCTGGTGTAGCAGATGTCGGCGAGCCGGTGGCTGGACGTGGTGACGTGGCCGGCGTACCGGGCGGCCAGCTCGCGCAGCGCCTCCGGGGTGCGGGCGGACAGCGTGAGCAGCCCGCACTCCTCCGGTACGTCCTCGGTGGACGGAGCCGGTACGGCGTCGACGACGACGTGCGCGTTGGTGCCGCTGGCGCCGAAGCTGCTCACACCGGCCACCCGGGGCCGGCCCGCCGGCCAGCGCACGGCGGCGGTCGGCACCTCGATCCGCAGCCGCCGCCACGGAATCTTCGGGTTCGGGGTGGTCAGGTTGAGGTGCGGCGGGATCTCCCCCTCACGCAGCGACCAGATGGTCTTGACCAGGCCGGCGATGCCGGCGGCCGGCTCCAGGTGGCCGACGTTGGTCTTCACCGAGCCGACCAGCAGCGGGTGCGTCCGGCCCTCCCCCAGCGTCGCGTCCAGCGCGCGCAGCTCGATCGGGTCGCCGAGCGAGGTGCCGGTGCCGTGCGCCTCCACGTAGGTCACGTCGGCGGGTTCGACACCCGCCTCGGCCACCGCCCGCCGGATCACGTCCTGCTGGGCGGCCGGGTTCGGCACGGTGAGGCCGCTGGACCGGCCGTCGTGGTTGACCGCCGAGCCGCGCACCCGGGCCAGCACCGGGTCGCGGTCCGCGACCGCGTCCGACTCCCGCTTGAGCAGCAGCAGGCCGGCGCCCTCGCCGCGGGCGTACCCGTCGGCGGCGGCGTCGAACGTCTTGCACCGCCCGTCCGCCGCCAGCGCGCGGAACTTGCTCATCAGCAAGAAGCCGTAGGGCGACAGCATCAGGTTGACCCCACCGGCCAGCGCCATGTCGCACTCGCCCCGGCGCAGCGCCTGGCTGGCCTGGTGCACGGCGACCAGCGAGGACGAGCAGGTGGTGTCGATGACCTCGCTGGGCCCGCGCAGGCCGAGCGTGTAGGAGACCCGGCCGGCGATGAAGCTCGGCTCGCCGACGAGCTGGTAGGCGTCCACGTCGTCGGGGTCGCCGAGCTGCTGGCGCATCCGCACGTAGTCGGTGGTGCTGACGCCGACGTACACCCCGGTGCGGCTGCCGTTCAGGCTGGTCGGCGGGAT
Organism: Mycobacteriales bacterium; assembly: GCA_045806985.1. Lineage (GTDB taxonomy): Bacteria > Actinomycetota > Actinomycetes > Mycobacteriales > JBJMIH01 > JBJMIH01. The sequence continues at coordinate 15,895 of JBJMIH010000062.1, forward strand.
GCCGGCCCGTTCGAGTGCCTCCCACGCCAGCTCCAGCACGATCCGCTGCTGCGGGTCCATGCCGACCGCCTCGCGCGGCGAGATCCCGAACACGGCCGGGTCGAACCCGTCGACGCGGTCGAGGAACGCGCCCCTGATGACGTACGCGGTACCGGGGTGGTCCGGGTCCGGGTGGTACAGCGCGCCGGCGTCGCCGCGGGACGCCGGGAACTCGGAGGTGGTGTCCACGCCGTCGCGCAGCAGCGTCCAGAACCGCTCCGGGGTGTCGGCCCCGCCCGGCATCCGGACGGCGGCGCTCAGCACCGCGATCGGCTCGGCGCCCGTGTCACCCGTCTCCTGGCGCTCGGCGAGCCGGTCGGACAGGCGCCGGATCGTGCGGGTCGCCTCCGCCAGCAGGGCACGGTACCGCTGCCCGGTGTCGTCCGAAGTGGACACCGTTACCTCCCGTCCTCGCCGTCGCCCAGCCGCCGCCGGGCCAGTGCCATCGCGCTGTCGAGGTCGTCCAGCACGTCGCCGGGCACGTCGTCGCCGCCGGCCGGCTCCGTCAGCAGCCCGGTGACGTGGGCGGCGAGCTGCGTGGTGTCGGGGTACTCGAAGGTCAGCGTGCTGGGCAGCTCCACACCCAGGTCCGCCTCCAGCCGGGACCGCAGGCCGAGCGCCATCACCGAGTCCATGCCCAGCTCGAAGAACCCGGTGTCCGGGTCGAGGCCGTCGGCGTCCAGGCCGAGCACCTCGGCGACGACCGCGCCCACGTGGTCGCGGATCGCGGCGGCCGGCTCGGGCCGGGCCAGCAGCTCGGCGCGTACCGTGCCGGTGCGGGCGGCCGGCGCGAGCTCGTCCAGGAACGTCCTGGGCGCCAGGTCCTGGCAGATCCGGACGTAGGTGTCCAGGTCGACGGCTGCCACGTGGGTCTCGCCGGGTGGCCCGCACAGCGCCCGGCGCAGCCCGGCCACCACGTCCTCGCCGGTGAGCAGGCGCAGCCCGCTCTCGGTGAACAGCGCCTCGTGCTCCGCGCGCAGCTCGCCGGTGCCGGCGCGGGGCATCGCGGCCAGCAGGCCCGCGCCCGCCGACCGGGCCCAGCCGGCCAGCCAGCCGGCGGCCGGCGCGCCCGCCGCCGTGTTGACCGAACCCCAGGCCGGGCCGGCGCTGGCCAGCACCGTCACCCGCCGCGCGTCGAGCGCCCCGGCGGCCCGCGCGAGGGCGACCACCCGGTCGAGCGGCGGAAGGTCGGTGCCGGCGAGCGCGGCGGTCGGTACGGGCGTGGCGCACACGACGACGTCGCCGACGGGCCGGTCGCCGAGAGCCGCGCCGACGCTGTCCAGCTCGCAGCGCTCGACCACGCAGCCGTCGAGGTCGTCCACGTCGCCGCCGGCCACCAGCAGGGTGCGGGCGCCGAGGGCGGCGAGGGCCCGCGCCGCGTCCCCGGCCGGCGTGCCGATGACGACGTGCCAGCGGTCCGGGTCCACGCCCTCGCGGACCGGCGTGGCCTCGCCGGCGTGGCGGAGGCGGGCGGCGTGCCACTCGCCGTCCCGGACGCGGTACTGGTCGTCGGGGTCGGCGGCGTGCAGGGCCCGCACGGCCGCCGCCGGGTCGTCGGCCTCGACCAGGCCGCCCCACCGGCCGGGCAGCTCGACCGCGAGCACCCGGCCCAGCTCCCAGCGGGCCGACTCGTCGGGGCCGTCGTCGCGGGTGACGAACCAGAGCCGGCCGGGGGCGCGCGGCACCGCCGCCATCGCCCGGCCGAGCGCGAGCGCGTCGGCGAGGGGAGTGCCGGGGCCGGCGACGACGCCCTGGCAGTCGGGGTGCTCGGTGGCCAGCTCCTCGATCCGGCGCCGCCAGTCGCCGCCTCCGGTCAGCGGGACCACCTGGTGGCCGTACTTCTCGAGCGCCTCGGTGAGGTCGCCGTCGCCGAGGACGGCCCAGGTCGCGGGGTCGGCGGGGCGCTCCTCCGGCGGCTCCACCGGCACCCACCCGATCGTGTACAGCCGGTCGTCAGCGGGCAGCGCGGCGGCGGGGGCGGGCTCGTCGGTGTCGCGGTACCAGTACCGCCGCCGCTCCCACGGGTAGGCGGGCAGGCTCACCGGCACGCGCGGCCCGGTGCCGCCCGCCGGCTCGTACCCGGCCACGAACAGGTCGGCGAGTGCGAGCGCCAGGTCCGGCGCGAGCACGTCGACCACCGGTCCGTCGGACCCGTCGACCACCGGGATCTCGGCGGTGCCGAGCCGCGGCCGGTCGCCGCCGGCCAACGCGTCCAGCGCGGCGTCCAGGCTGAGCCGGCCGGCGGCCCAGTCCGCGCCGACGCCGCCGGTGACGGCGTCCGGCCGGACGCCGTAGCCGGCCCACAGCCGGGTGGCCGCCACCTGGTACGCGAACACCCACGCCGCCTCCAGGCCGGGCGGCGGCGGGCCGGCCAGGTCACGGTTCCGGCCGGTCAGCGCCGACAGCCGGGACGCGCACTCGGCCAGCGCGGGCACCGCGGCCAGCAGGGCGCGCGTCTCCTCGCCGGGCGGATCGTCGCCGTACCGGAAGGTGATTCGCACCGGCTCACCGGCCGGCACGCGCCCCCGTCGCGCGCCGGCCGGCAGCTCGCCGCCGGCCGCCACCGCGTCCAGCGCGGCGGCCAGCTCGTCGGGGGTGGTGCCGGTGACGGCGGCCCGGTGGTCCAGCCAGGACCGCCGGAACGTCGCGGTCGCCACCAGGTCGGGCAGCTCGGCGGGGTCGCAGGCGCGCACGCGGGCGGCCATCCGGCCGGCGGCCGCGCGCAGCGCGCTCCCGGTGGCGGCGGTGACCGGCAGGACGTAGGGCAGGACCGCCCCGGCGGCCGGCGCGGGCGGCGCCGGGGCGGCCGGCGCCTGCTCCACCAGCACGTGGGCGTTGCTGCCGGTGAAGCCGAAGGCGCTCACCCCGGCCCGGCGGGGCCGGCCGCGGTCCGGCCATGGCGACACCGCGCCGGCCAGCTCGACCGGCAGCGCGTCCCAGCCGATCCTGCCGGACGGGGTGCCGATCGGGTGCGGCGGCACCTCGCCGTGGTGGACGGCCAGCACCACCTTGAGCAGGCCGGCCGCGCCGGCGGCCGCCTCCAGGTGGCCGATGTTGGCCTTCACCGAGCCGAGCAGCACCGGCCGGTCGCGGCCGTCGCCGAGCGCCTCGGCCAGCGCCCGCACCTCGAGCGGGTCGCCGAGCGGGGTGCCGGTGCCGTGCGCCTCCACGTAGTCGGGGTCGCCGGGCTGCCACCCGGCGCGGGCCAGCGCGGCCCGGATGACGGCGGTCTGGGCGGCGGCGTTCGGAACGGTCAGGCCGCCGCTCGCGCCGTCGGAGTTGACGGCGGTGCCGGCGATCACCGCGTAGATCCGGTCGCCGTCGCGGCGGGCCGCCTCCAGCGGCTTGAGCACGAACGCGGCCGCGCCCTCGCCGCGGCCGTACCCGTCGGCGGCCTCGTCGAAGGTCTTGCACCGGCCGTCGGGCGCCAGCGCGCCGCCCGCGGCCATCGACACCGACACGGTCGGCGCGACGATCGCGTTGGCGCCGCCGACGATCGCCACCTCGCACTCGCCGTCGCGCAGCGCCTGGCAGGCCAGGTGCACGGCGGTCAGCGAGGCGGAGCAGGCGGTGTCCACGGCCATCGCCGGCCCGCGCAGGCCGAGGAAGTACGACAGCCGGCCGGCGGTCGCCGCGAACGACGTGCCGGTGCCGTAGTAGAGGTCCACATTGGCCATGTCGCGGGTGAGCAGCTGCTGGTAGTCGGCGGTGTTGAGGCCGACGTACACGCCGACCTGCCGGTCGGCGAGCCGCCGGGCCGGCAGCCCGGCGTCCTCCAGCGCCTCCCAGGACACCTCCAGCATCAGCCGCTGCTGCGGGTCGAGCGCGCGGGCCTCGCGCGGCGCGATCCGGAAGAACGCCGCGTCGAAGCCGGTGACGTCGTCGAGGAAGCCGCCCCGGGTGGGCACGCCGTCGGCGTCCCATGCCGGGTCGGTGCGGCGGTCGGCGGGCAGCTCGGTGACGGCGGTGCGGCCGGAGCGCAGCAGGTCCCAGTACTCCGCCGGCGAGGCGGCGCCGGGCAGCCGGCAGCCCACCCCGATCACGGCGACGGCGCGATCTCTCGCAACGGGGCGGCCGCCGCTCGCCGGCGCCGGCGCCGGTACGGGCGCGGGTCGGGCTTCCGGCTCCGGCGCGGGGTCGGCGGTGGCGCCGCCGGCTCCCTGCTCGGCGACGTGCGTGGCCAGCTCGTCCACGGTGGGGTGCTCGAACACGGCGGTGGCGGCCAGCGTGACGCCGTACCGGGCCTCCAGCCGGGACCGCAGCTCGACGGCGGTGAGCGAGTCCAGGCCCAGCTCGAACAGGCCGCGCCGGCGCGGCAGCGGCTGGCCCTCGGGCAGTGCGAGCACCTCGCGCACGGCGCCGGCGACACCTTCGGCCACCTCGGTGGCCGGACGGGGAGCCAGGCGGGCGGTGCCGGCCGGCGCCGGCGCGGGTGCCTCCGCCACGACCGGAAGGGGGTCTCCAGCGGTCGCGGCAGGTTCGGGGGCGGTGACGCGGCCCTGGTCACCGCGGGCGACACCGGGCAGCCAGTACCGGTCGGCGCCCCAGCTCGGCACCGGCAGGTCGCGGTACCGGGCGGGCCGGCCGGTCACCGGCTCCCAGTCGACGTCGACGCCGGCCACGTGCAGCCGGCCGAGCGCGTGCAGCAGCGCGGCCGGGCCGGGCGCGCCCCGCCGCAGCGTGGCGACCACCGGGCCGGGCCGGCCGTGCCGGCGGGCGGCGTCGGCGAGCGGGCGGGAGAGCACGGGGTGCGGGCCGATCTCGACCAGCGGCGCGTCGATCTCGCGCAGCAGCGCGTCCATGGCCGGCCAGAGCAGCACCGGCTCGGTGACGTTGCGCTGCCAGTACCCGGCGTCCGGCCGGTCCAGCCGGCTGCCGGGGTCCACCGTGGACCAGAATGGCAGCCGGGCCGGCGCCGCCTCGACACCGTCCAGCTCGGACAGCGCCGCGACCAGTTCGGGACCGCAGTGCGCGACCAGCGGGCTGTGGAACGCGTAGTCGACGGCGAGCGGCTGGCAGCGCAGGTCGCGGGCCTCGCAGGCGCGGGTGGCGGCGGCGATCGCGGCCGGCGTGCCGGCCAGCACCACCGAGGCGGGGCCGTTCTCGGTGGCGACCACCACGTCGACACCGTCGACCGCGGCGCGGACCGCGTCCGCCGGGGCGTGCACGGCGAGCATCCGGCCGGCGCCGGCGGTGCGGTGCAGGATCGCGCCGCGCCGCACGGCCAGGCCGAGCGCGCCCTCCAGCGACAGGCAGCCGGCGACGTGCGCGGCCGCGATCTCGCCGACACTGTGCCCGAGCACGGCCGACGGCGTGACACGTCGCCGGGCCAGCCAGCGGGTGACGGCGACCTGGACCGCGACCAGTGCCGGCTGGACGACGCCGGTGTCGTTCAGCCGGCTGCCCCTGGTGCGGCGCAGCTCGTCCACCAGCGACCAGTCCGCGTGCCGGCGGATCGCCGCGTCGCACTCGTCCAGGGTGTCGCGGATCTCGGGGACCGCGTCGTACAGGTCGGCGGCCATGCCCGGCCACTGGCTGCCCTGGCCCGAGTACACGAACACCGGCGCGGCCGCGCCGTCCGGCGGCGACTCGCCCTGGCAGCTGAGCCCGCCGTCCAGCACCTCGGCGTACCGGAACCGCTCGTGGGTACGCCGGGTGGCGGCGGAGGCGAGCAGGTCGCCGGGGTGATCGGTGGCCTCGAGCCGGGCCCGCAGCGCCTCCACCTGGCCGGCCAGCGCGTCGGCGTGCGGCGCGGAGGCGAGCAGTACCGCCGGCCGGCCCGCGTCCGGGGCGGGCGCGGCCGCGGGCCGTTCGAGCAGCAGGTGGACGTTGGTGCCGCTGAGCCCGAACGCGCTCACCGCGGCCCGGGCCGGACGGCGGGCGCCCGCCACCGGTAGCGCACCGCCGTCCGGCCGTACCGCGATGCCGGCGGTGTCCCAGTCCAGGACCGGGACCAGTTCCTCCACCGGTTGCGGCGGCACCTCCCCGGAGCTCAGCACGGAGATCGCCTTGAGCAGGCCGGTCACGCCGGCGGCGGCGTCCAGGTGGCCGAACACCGCCTTGTGCGAGCCGACCAGCAGCGGCGGCGTGTCCGCCGGCCGGCCCGCCACCGTGCCGTACCGCTCGGCGAGCATGGTCAGCTCGATCCGGTCGCCCAGCGGCGTGCCGGTGCCGTGCGCCTCCACGTAGTCGACCTCGGCCGGGTCGATCCCGGCCGCGTCCAGGGCCGCGCCGACGACGGCGGCCTGCGCCCCCGCGTTCGGCACGGTCAGGCCGAGGCTGGCCCCGCCGTGGTTGACCGCCGAGCCGCGGATCACCGCGTACACCCGGTCGCCGTCGGCCTCGGCGTCGGCCAGCCGGCGCAGCACCACCCAGCCGCAGCCCTCGCCGCGCACCACGCCGTCGGCGGCCACGTCGAACGGCCGGCAGCGCCCGGTCGGCGAGATCGCCCCTATCGTGCTCATGAACACGCTCAGTTCCGGGCTGACCAGCAGGTTCACCCCGCCGGCCAGCGCGGTGTCGCACTCGCCGAGCCGCAGCGCCTGGCTGGCCAGGTGCACGGCCAGCAGCGAGGACGAGCACGCCGCGTTCAGCGTGGCCACCGGGCCGTGCAGGTCGAATGCGTACGCCAGCCGCCCGGCCGCGAAGGAGAACTCGATCCCGCTGGCGTAGTGCGGCCCGATGCCGTCCAGGCCGAGGGTCTTGGTGTGCAGGGTGGCGTAGTCGCCGGCGAGCATTCCGGCGTACACCCCGGTGCGGCTGCCGCGCCATGCCTCCCGCGGCCGGCCCGCGTCGGCCATCGCCTCCCAGCCGACCTCCAGCAGCAGCCGCTGCTGCGGGTCCAGCGAGCCGGCCTCCCGCGGCGAGATGCCGAAGTACGCGGCGTCGAACCGGTCGATGTCGTCGAGGAACGCGCCCACGTGGCTGCTGGTGCGGACCTCGCTCCCCCACCGGTCGGCCGGCACCTCGCCGATCACCGTGCGGCCCGACCGCAGCAGCGCGCCGAGGCCGGCGAGGTCGCGGACGCCGCCGGGCAGCCGGCAGCCGATGCCGACGACCGCGACGGGTTCGGGTGCGGCGGTCACGAGATCCTCCGGCTCCGGCCTGGCGGGGCGGTCCCGTCGCCGGCCAGCGCCGCGCGGTCCACCTTGCCGTTCGGGGTGCGCGGCAGGCGGGCGAGGACGCGGATCTCGTCGGCGATCAGGTAGCGGGGCAGCCGGCCGGCCAGGTGCCGCTTCAGCTCCAGCACCCCCGGCACGGCGCCGCCGGGGCGCGGGACCGCGTACGCCACCAGCCGGGTGTCCACCCCGGCGCCCTCCACCACCACCGCGGCCTCGTCGACGGCCGGATGCGCGACGAGCGCGGCCTCGACCTCGCCCGGCTCCACCCGGTGGCCGCGCACCTTGACCAGGTGGTCGCGGCGGCCGACGTACTCGAAGGCGCCGTCCGGCAGCACCCGCACGATGTCGCCGGTGCGGTACGGCCCGGACCGCGGCTCCCGGCCCCAGTAGCCGAGCATCACGGTGGGGCCGTCGACGAGCAGCTCGCCCTCCTCGCCGGGCCCGCAGGTCCGCCCGCCGGCGGCCTCGGCCCAGACCCGGTCCCCGCAGCAGGCGGCGCCGATCGGCACCGGGCGGTCCCGGTCCAGGTCGGCGCGGGTGACCTCGTGCCAGGTGCACACGTTGGTCTCGGTCGGCCCGTACAGGTTGAGCAGCCGCGCCCTGGTCCAGCCGGCGAGCTGGCGCACCTGGTTGACGGGGAACGGCTCGCCGGCGAACACCACCGCGCGGAGGGCGGCCGGGGCGGGCCGGTCGAGCAGCCCGCCGTCGCGCATCATCAGCGTGAGCGCCGACGGCACCGAGTACCAGATCGTGATCCGCTCGCGGCGCAGGAAGTCCACCAGCTGGGTCGGGGCGTAGGCCAGCTCGGCGGGCACCAGGTGCACGCAGGCGCCGGCCGCGAAGGCGGCGTACAGGTCGAGCACGGAGATGTCGAAGGTGAGCGGCGCGTGGTTGGCGAAGCGGTCGGCCGGCACCGGGCCGAGCTCGCCCACCACCCAGTCGACGAACGCGGTGGCGTTCCGGTGGCTGAGGCAGACGCCCTTCGGCGTGCCGGTGGAGCCGGAGGTGTAGAGGATGTAGGCGAGGTCGTCGGGCTGGACGGCCGCGTCCACCCTGGGCTCCGGCTCGCCGGGCAGCGGACCGAGGTCCGCGACGTCCTCGAGGTCGACGCACGTGGTGTCCGGCCACAGCTCGGCGGCGACCCTGGGGACCCGGTCCTCGCCGGTGCACAGCGCCCGCGCCCCGCAGTCCCTGGCGACCAGCACGGCACGGGCCGCCGGGCTGGAGCCGTCCACCGGCACGTACGCGGCGCCGATGCGGAGCGCGGCCTGCATCGCCACGATCACGGCCGGTGACTTGTCCGCCCACACCACGACCCGGTCGCCGGCGCCCGCGCCGGCCGCCCGCAGCCGGCGCGCCATCGCGTCCGCCCGCCGGTCCAGCTCGGCGTAGCTGAGCGTGCCGGCGGGGCCGGCCACCGCCGGCCGGTCCGGGTGCCGGGCCGCCGCGGCGGTCACGTAGTCGTGCAGGTGCGCGGGGCGCGGGATCCGCCGGATGTCGGTGTCGGTCACAGCCCTGCCTCCCTCGCGATCAGCTCGCGGTGGATCTCGTTGGTTCCGGAGAAGATGCGGCTGGCCACGGCGTCCCGCAGGTTCCGCTCGATGCCGGTGGCGGTCAGGTACCCGGCGCCGCCGAAGATCTGGAGCGCGTCGAGGCTGTTGGCGACCGCCGCCTCGGAGGTGGCCACCTTGGACAGCGACACCGCGGCGACGTGGTCGGCGCCGGCGTCCATCAGCCAGCAGGCCCGGTACAGCAGCAGCCGCGCGCTCTCCAGCCGCTGCGCCATCGCGGCGATCCGGTGCGACACCGCCTGGAACCCGCCGATCGGCCGGCCGAACTGGCGGCGGCTGGCGGCGTGCCGCACGCAGCGGTCGAGCTGCTCGGCCATCATGCCGAGGTAGAGGGCGAACAGGCAGCCGCGCTCCCAGCCCATCGAGTGCTGGAAGATCGCGCTGCCCTGGCCCTCGGCGCCGAGCAGGTGCCGCGCCGGCACCCGGCAGCCGCGGAAGCGCACCCGGCCGGCCGGGCAGCCGTCCAGGCCCATCTTGCCGAACGGCGCGCCCACCTCGATGCCGGGCAGGCCGCGCGGGACCGCGAACCCGCTGATGCCGAGGAAGCCGGCCCGCGGGTCGGTGACCGCGTAGGTCACCAGCAGGCCGGCGGCGGGTGCGTTGCTGGCGAAGGACTTCTCGCCGTCCAGCACGTAGCCGTCGCCGTCCCGGCGGGCGGTGACCGCGAGCGCGCCGACGTCGGAGCCGGCGCCGTCCTCGGTGATCGCGTTGGCCGCGACCAGCGAACCGCCGGCCATGCCGGCCAGCAGGTCGCCGCGCACCTGGCCGGAGGCGAAGTCCCGGACCGGGACCCCGCAGGCCAGCAGGTGCGCCGCGACGGCGAAGGCGAGGCCGGTGTCGGGGCAGCCGCGCCCGAAGGCTTCCAGGGCGAGCGCGGTGTCCAGCGCGCCCAGCCCGCCGCCGCCGTGCTCGCGCGGCAGGCACAGCCCGGTGAGGCCGAGGGCGGCGGCCGCCCGCCACCGGTCCGGGAAGGGCTCCGGCTCCCGGCGGTCCTCCGGGCCAGCTCCGCCGAACCGGGCGCGCACCGCGTCGAGCAGCTCGCCCTGGCGCTTGCGCTGCTCGACGGTGAGGTCGAAGTCCATGGGCGGGTGGCCTCCCGGGTCGGACGGTCAGAGCGGGATGTTCGGGACGTGGCTGGCGGTGGCCGGGCAACCGGCGAGCACGGCGGCGACCTCGGCGCGGGTGGCCGCGGGCTCGATCACCCTGTCCACCGCGCCGGTGCGGACGGCCTGCGCCAGGCCGCCGGCGCCGCACGCGTCGCGCCGGTAGGCCTCCACCAGGCGGAGCCGGAGCGCGGCGCGGTCGGCCGGGTCGGCGCGGGCGGCCAGCTCGCGGCGGTGCACGATGTCGACGGCCGAGTCGGCGTTCATCACGCCGATCTCCGCCGACGGCCAGGCCAGCACGGCGGTGGCGCCGATCTCCTTGCAGTTCATGGCGATGTACGCGCCGCCGTACGCCTTGCGGGTGATGACCGTGACGCGGGGCACGGTGGCGGCGGCGAAGGCGTGCAGCAGCTTCGCGCCGCGCCGCACCACGCCGCCGCGCTCCTCGTCCAGGCCGGGCAGGTAGCCGGGCACGTCGACGAGCACCAGCAGCGGTACGCCGTGCGCGTCGCAGAGCCGGACGAACCGGGCGGCCTTGTCGCCGGCCCTGGCATCCAGGCAGCCACCGCGGCGCAGCGGGTTGTTGGCGATCACGCCGACCGTGCGCCCGGCCAGCCGGCCGAACGCGGTGACCACGTTGGGCGCCCAGCGCTCGTGCACGGGAAGGACGCCAGGGTCGTGGTCGAGCAGCTCGGCGATGAGCGGCCGGACGTCGTACGCACGGCGCGGGCTGGCCGGCAGCCGCCGCCCGGGCTCGCGGCCGTCGGCGGCGGCCGCGCCGGGGTCGACGGCGCCCTGGGCGGCCAGCACGGTGACGAGCTCGGCGACCCTGGTGGCGGCCTGCTTGGCGTCGGCGGCCACGACGTGGGCGACGCCGCTGGAGCGGCCGTGCAGCTCGGGCCCGCCGAGCTGGTCGGCCGCCAGCCACTGCCCGGTGACCTGCCCGACCACGGCCGGGCCGGTCACGAACACGCGCGCCTCCCTGGTCATCACGACCAGGTCGGTGAGCGCCGGCCCGTACGCGGCGCCGCCGGCGGCCGGCCCGGTGACCAGCGAGATCTGCGGCACCCTGCCGGACGCGACGGTCATCGCCCGGAACATCCTGGCCACCCCGTCCAGCGAGGCGACACCCTCGTGCAGCGCCGCTCCGCCCGAGTGCCAGACGCCGATCACGGGCCAGCCGCGGCCGGCGCCGAGCCGGATGGCGTCGACGATCCGGTCGCAGCCCGCCGCGGTGAGCGCGCCGCCACGGCGGGTGCCGTCGGTGGCGTAGTACGCGACCGGGTACCCGTGCACGCGGGCCTCCCCCGCCAGCACCCCGGTCTCCCCGGACGCCGCGCCGTCGAGTGGTCGCGGCGTCCCGGGGTCGACCAGCTCCGCCAGCCCGGCCGGCAGTCCGGTGCCCGGCGGTGCGGCGCTCCGCGTGGACAGCAACCGGTCGGCCACGTTCCCTCCCCGGCCCGGGCTCAGCGTGATTCACCAAGCGAGGAACTCATCAGGAGCTGAACTTAAGCCACGTCCCGGAATTCGTCAAGGGAGGACTTCCCTGCCAGGGCGTCAGGCCGGCCAGTCGTCGTCGGGGTCGCCGAGCACCAGCGTGACCTTCCAGGCGAGGTCGCTGCCGGCGTCCTCGGCGGAGAACTCGTCGTGGACGCACAGCACGTGCGGCGCGTGCCCGTGGGTGTCCTCCCAGCACCGCAGGTAGTCCGCCGCGGCGGCGAGTGGTGCGCTGAGCGCGCTGCCGTAGAAGCACACCGGGCGGTACCGGACGTGGTCCAGCCGCACCGACGTCTCCGAACGCGGGCACAGGATCGGTTGCCGGCTTATCGGGATGCTCTCGCCGTCGCACCGTGCCACCCCCGTCGCCGCCGTGTGGGTCCGCACGCCATTCCCCCTTCTGGCTCCTTCGACCGCTACCCGTTCTTCATAACCACCGGGCGAGAAATCAGCAACCGGGGAACAGTTTCCGAAGCCGGCCAGCGAATGTCCGTTCCGGCGCAGCAGCCACACATTCCCCACAGGCACAGAATTGGGGGTGGCGGTCGAGAGAAATGGCACCGGTCAGGGGCCGGCGCGGTGGGCCAGGAGGGCGCTCGACGGCCCGCCGGCCCCGCGCTCCCGCCCGCATCGCGGGATGTCTCCCCCACCTGCGTTTCCGCCAGGTCCACACCGGTACCTCGCGGGACTTTACGGAGGAGTAAGATAGGAAATCACCTTGCGTAGAATTCTCCATGGGGACTGGATGGATCAACAGCCCGGCCCGCCGGCCGCACCCGGTGGAACCCGAGAGCTGATTCTCGACGCGGCACGAGCGGAGATCGCCGCTCTCGGGTACGACGCCGCCACGGTACGCTCGATCGCCCGGCGCGCCGGCGTCGACCCCCGGCTCGTCCGCTACTACTTCGCGGACAAGCGGGGCCTCGCCACGGTCGCGCTCGGCGAGTTCGACCTGGTGGCCGCCCTGTCCGCCGAGGAGGGGGACCTGTGCTCCCGGCTCGAGGCGGTGTGGGACCGGTACCCGGTGGCGTGGCGCGCCCAGTTGGCCGGCGCCGCCTCGGACGACCCCGAGGTCCGCGCCGCGTTCCTGGCCGCCACCAAGGTGCTGGTCGAGTGGGCCTGCTCGCCGGAGGACGATCCGGACGGCATGCAGGCCCTGCTGGCGTTCGCCCAGCTGATCGGCATCTGGATGATCTGCACGCTGGCTCCCGACGGTCCCGCCGACGAGCAGCGCCGGACGCTGCTCCAGTACGCGACCAGCGAGACGATGCGCCGGGTGCGCGGCCTGCCGCCACCCGGCGCGGCGCACTAGAACGACGGTGCGGCGGTCGGCGCCCGCAGCGTTCCCAGGTACGGGTGCCACAGGTGGGTCGGGTCCGCCTCCACCGCGCTCACGATCTGGCGCATCTCCCGCAGCGCCGCGGGCTCCTCGTCGTCGTACACGTCGCCCTGCAGCAGCTTCAGCACGTCCAGCCGGTAGCGCGGGTCCTGCACGAACGCGGTGAACAGGATGTTCAGCCGGTAGTAGATGGAGATGAACTCGTACCAGTTGCGCACCCCCCGCCGCAGCTTGTCCTCGTAGCCGGCGAAGGCGCGCCGGGAGAAGTCCCCGGTCCCGGCCGCCGCCACGATGTCCTGGCAGGCGATCCGGGCGCTGTTCAGCGCGACGCTCACGCCGCTGGAGAAGATCGGGTCCACGAACCGGGCGGCGTCCCCGACCATCACGAACCGGTCCCCGCAGATCTGCCGCATGGCGTAGCTGTAGTCGCCCTCCGGCTTGAACGGCCGGACCCGGTTGGACTGCTTGAGCGCGTCGTACAGGTCCGGCCGGGTGGCGACGAAGTCCCAGAAGAACTGGTCGCGGTCGGCGTTGGCGGCGGCGAACCGGTGCTTCTGGGTGACGACGCCGACGCTGGTCACCGTGTCGGTGATCGGGATCTGCCAGACCCAGGTGTCCTTGACCGGCAGGAAGTGGATGAAGATGAAGTCGGCCTGCCGGTGGTCGACGGCGAGGGCGGTCCGGTCCAGGCCGTCGAACCAGCTGTGGATGGCGTACTGGTTGAACACCGGGTCAGCGACCTTCACCCGGAGCTGGCGGCCGAGCAGGGTGTGCCGCCCGGAGGCGTCCACCACCATCCGCGCGGTCACCCCGACCTCCCGGGGTCCGAACCGGACGGTCAGGCCGACCGTGTCCGGGTCGGACTCGAAGTCCACCCGCAGCACCCGCGCGCCCAGGAAGACCTCGGCGCCGACCGTGTCGGCGTGCTTGAGCAGGATCGCGTCGAACCTGCCGCGGTCGACGTGGAAGGTGTAGTCGCGGTCGACTCCGGGCTGGTCGCGCTCGCTGAACAGGATCTGCGCCGCCCTGAAGTCGTGCACGAGGCCGCTGAACCCGTTGTGCGGCACCTGCCGGGTCTCCGCGGAGGTCCAGGCCGCCCCGTACTTCTTCGGGAAACGGGCCTCCTCCACCGCGTCCATCGCGCCGGTCTCCAGCAGCACGGGGGTGGTCGCCGGCACCAGCGACTCGCCGACGTGCGGGCGCGGGAACACCTCGCTCTCGAACAGCGCGACCGACAGCCCGGCCCTGGCCAGGTACGCGGCGGTCGTCGCTCCGGCCGGACCGCCGCCGATCACGGCGACGTCGTAGTCGGGATTCATCGCGGTATCGCTCCGTTCTCCAGCTCGGTGACCATCGCGGTGATGCTGCGCACGTTCCTGAAGGTCTCGCCGTTCACCCGGACGGCCGGCACCGTCACCCCGAACTCGTCGCGCAGGAACGCCAGCAGGTGTGCCGTGTTCATCGAGGTGAGCACGCCCCACTCGAGCAGCGGCGTGGTCTCCTCCAGCTCGCCGGCCGCGTCGCCGTCGAGCAGCCGCTCGCGGATGAAGCCGAGGATCGTCGTGGAGATCTCCTCCGCGGACATGGTTGTCTCCTTCCGGTCCCGCTATCCGGCCGCCATGTCGATGGCCAGCTGCCCGGCGTCGGCCCAGCAGCCGTAAGCCCGCCGCCAGTAGACGAGCGGGCCGGTGCCCGGCTCCTCCGCGCCGGTGGCCTGCACCAGGCCGACGGCGACCAGGTGCGAGCCGGCCTCCACCTCGGCCGACAGCGCGCACTCCACGAACGCCAGCGCGTCCCCGACCAGCAGCGGCAGCCCGCGGGTCGGGCTGGGCCGCCACACCCGGCCGACGAACTTGTGCGGCGATGCCGACGCGAACTCCTCGGAGGTGCGCTCGCAGCCGGCGCGCAGCAGGTTCACCACGAACCCGGCGCTGTGCCGGATCGCCTCCAGGCTGCGGTTGCGGCGGTTGACGCAGATCAGCATCGACGGCGGATCCATCGACAGGCTGCACACCGCGCTGCAGGTCAGGCCGCGCGGCACGCCGTCGGCGTCCAGCGCGGTGACGACCGAGACGGCGGCGGGGAACAGCCCCATCACCCGCCGGAAGCCGTCCGGTTCCGCGGCCCGTCCGGCCAGCGGAAGTACCTGCGTGTTCATGTCACCGGCCCCCATCGGATTCATCGAACGAGGAACTCATCAGTTAAGGAACTTATCCGCTCGAACGGAAATCTTCAACAGATGACTTCGGTCGATCGCGAATCCGCGCCGGCCGGGCGGTGCGGATCAGGGCCGGATCAGGGCCGGATCAGGGCCGGATCAGGGCCGGATCAGGGCCGGATCAGGGCCGGATCAGGGCCGGATCAGGGGCGGGACGGCCGGGTCAGGCGTCGGCGGGCGGTTCGCTGAGCACGAGCGTCACCCGCCAGGCCAGGTCGGTGCCCTCGTCCTCCCACGAGAACTCGTCGTGCAGGCACAGGACGTGCGGCGGGCGGCCGGCGTCGGACTCGAGCTTCTGCAGGTACTCGGCGGCGGCCGCGAGCGGCCGGTGCAGCGCGGCACCGTAGAAGTGCACGGAGCGGTACACCACCTCGGCGTCGCTGCCCACCACCACTACCCCCACTTGGGATCAGCATTTCCGCCGGTTCAGACATGCATTTTTGTCTTCGAAACGGCGTAGTCGGCGCATACTAACGACAAAGCTACGTCATCGGCCGACCGGCGACAACCGTGACAATCGGCGACGTACAAGGCGGCAAAACGCGTACGAGTAGGACAAAATGGCCTGACGCCCGGCAGTGCGACAGGCGACTTCGCACCTTCCCCACAGTCGATGATCCTTACCGGCGGGTCACCTTCCTCCGCGAGATGAATCGGCGGTAAAGGACGGGAAAATGGCGGTGCCGGGCAATTCGGCGACGACCGTTATTCGACCGGCGGGCGGCGGGGAGAGCGGGGAGTGGGCGCCGACATAGGCGAGGAAGGAGGTCACGTCGGGCGGGCCGACGGTGCGGCCGGAGCCGGCGGTGAAGGCGGCGAAGCCGTCCAGCCCGCGCAGCAGGAAGTAGCTCGCCGCCACCCGGTACGGCGCGGCGTCGTCGAGCGGCCGACCGGCGACGGTGACGGCGGTGACCCGCTGGCCTGGCGGCCGGCCGCGGTCAACCGTGACGTGGAGTTCGCTCGAGGGTTGCAGGATCACCTCCTGGCCGGAGCGGAACTGCTGCTCCAGGACCTGCCGGAGCTGGGCGCCGGTCAGCGTGACCAGCCCGAGGTCGGTACCGCCGGCCTGGACGGCGCGGGCGGTGCCGTAGCTGACCGTGCCGGCCGGGAGCCCGCCGGTGACCAGGTGGGGGTCGACCAGCGCGAGCTGGGCCCGGCCGTGGAAGGCGGCCACCTCGCTGTCGGCGACGAGCTCGCCGGCCGGGATCTCCGCGGTGGGCCCAGGCAGCGCCGGGATGGCCGCGGTCGCGCTGCCGACCGGGGCGGCGAGCACCGGTGCCAGCCGGCGCTGCCAGCGGGCCAGCGACGCGGTGGTGGCCGGGTCGGGCCGGACGGTACGGGTGACGACGTGGTTGGCGGCGCGGGCGGCGCCCCTGACCACGTCGCCGGTCCGCCGGTCCAGCCGCAGGTCCACCTCGGTGACCTCGGTGCCGAACGACGCCGGCTGGGTGAACAGCCGCGGCCGCCCGTCCGGCCCCGGCACCGTGCAGACGTACTGCTGGTGGGTGTGCCCGGACAGGACGACGTCCACGTCGGCGTCGACCTGGCGCGCGATGCGACCGGCGTTGCCGGGCGCGGTCACCGTGCAGCTGTTGGGGCGGGCGTCCGGCGCGGCGGTGTCGCCCTCGTGCAGCAGCAGCACGATCGCGTGGACGCCGCGGCGGCGGAGCGCGGCGACCGCCCGGTTGACGGCCGGGACCTCGGCGCCGAAGGCGAGCCCGGCGATGCCGCTCGGCTTCAGGTCCAGCGCCGGGGTGGTGCTGGTGGTGGCGCCGACGAAGCCGACAGGGACGCCGCCGAACCGGCGGACCGCGTACGGGGCGAGCACCGGCGCGCCGTCGCGGGTGACGTTCGCCGACAGGTACGGGAAGCCCTCCCGCTGGAAGCGGGCCAGCGCGCCGGGGCCGTCGTCGAAGTCGTGGTTGCCGGCCGCGGACAGCCCCACCCCGGCGGCGCGGAGGAAGCCGATCGCCGGCCGCTCGCCGAAGACCGCGGACAGCGGGGCGGTCGAGCCGATGTTGTCGCCGGTGGACACGGTCAGGCTGTCCCGGTGACCGGCGCGCAGCGCGGCGAGGTGGGTCGCCAGGTAGGCCGCGCCGCCGGCCGGCACGATCGCGCCGGTGTCGTCGACGACCTGCCCGTCCGGGCCGGCGGAGGGCAGCAGCGCGCTGTGGAAGTCGTCCAGGGCGAGGATCTGGAGGTCGACGTCGTGGCCGGCGGCCGCGGTGCCGCCGGAGAGCCCGGCCAGCAGGGTGGCGGCGGCCACGGCCGGGGCGAACCGTCGGAAGGGTCCCATGCGGCGCCTCCGCTCGGGATTAATCAGACGGTTAATTCTCCCGGCGCCCGGGGAGGTGTCAAGCCCCGGCGGCGCCGGGCTCGATCGGGCCGGTGAGGTACCGGTCCACGGTCGGCACGAGCGCGGCGACCACGGTGTCCGCGGGCGCCGAGGCCAGCGGCTCCACCTTGATCACGTACCGGATCATCGCCATCCCGACGAGCTGCGAGCCGACCAGCGTCGCGCGCAACTCGGGGTCCGGCTGCTCGATGGCCCTGACCACGTTGCCGAGCACGCGCTGGGTCACGAAACCGGCGAGCATCCGCGCGGCCTCGTCGTAGGAGACCGCCGACCGGATGACCGCGAGCATCGGCTCCCTGGTCTGCTCGCTCTCCCACAGGCTCAGGAAGAACCGGATCAGCCGCTCGCTGAGGCCGTCCATGCCCGGGCCCACCACGGTGGCGATCGCGTCCTCGCCGGGGAACGCGTCCTCCATCGCGGCCGCGAACACGCCCTCCTTGGACACGAAGAAGTGGTGGATCAGGGCGGCGTCCACGCCCGCCTCGGCGGCGATCGCGCGCATCGTGGCGCCCCGGTACCCGTACTGCGCGAACAGCTTGCGCGCCGCCGCGATGATGTCGTCCCGGGTGCCGCTCGGTCCCGGGCGGCGGCCGGTCCGCCGGCCAGGTGTCGCCGCCTCGCCGGCGGCGTTTCCCGCCTCGGTGGAGGTCACGCCGCCCCTCCTTCCATGGTCAGGCCTGCTTCCCCGGAGCCTACTCTCCCGCTGATGAAATACCGCCGGGGGCTGAATTCACACCTTGACGATTTATCCGGCCGTCCATATATTCCTAGATTGATGATTTCTTCAGGCGTTGAGCTTTGGAAGGGGAGCGGTTCCCGTGTGCGGAATCACCGGCTGGGTGTCCTTCGAACGTGACCTGACCCGGGAGGAGCCGGTCCTCGCCGCCATGACGGCCACCATGGCCGTGCGCGGGCCCGACGCCTCCGGCATCTGGCTCCGCGAACACGTCGGCCTCGGCCACCACCGGCTGGCCGTCATCGACCCGGAGGGCGGCGCCCAGCCGATGGTCGCCGGCACGCCGGACGGCGAGGTCGCCCTCACCTACAGCGGCGAGGTGCACAACTTCCGCGAGCTGCGGGCCGAGCTGGCCGGCCGCGGCCACCGGTTCCGCGGCCACTGCGACACCGAGGTGGTGCTGCGCGGGTACCTGGAGTGGGGCGAGGGCGTCGTCGACCGGCTGAACGGGATGTTCGCGTTCGCGCTGTGGGACGGGCGGGACGAGCGGCTGCTGCTGGTCCGCGACCGGCTCGGCATCAAGCCGCTGCACTATCACCGCACCGCGGACGGCGTGCTGTTCGGCTCCGAGGCCAAGGCGCTGCTCGCGCACCCGGGCGTGGAAGCGGCGATCGACCTGGACGGCCTCAACGAGATGTTCACCTTCGGCCGGAGCCCCGGCCACGCGATGTGGTCGACGATGCGGGAGGTCAAGCCGGCCACCATCGTGACCGTGGACCGGCGCGGGATGCGGGAGCGCACCTACTGGCGACTCACCGCAGCGCCGCACACCGACGACCTGGAGACCACCGTCCGCACGATCCGCGAGCTGCTGGAGGACATCGTCGCCCACCAGCTCGTCGCCGACGTGCCGCGCTGCGTGCTGCTCTCCGGCGGCCTGGACTCCAGCGTGCTGACCGGCATGGCCGCCCGCCAGCTCGCCGCCGACGGCGAGGTGCTGCGCACGTTCTCGGTGGAGTACGCCGGGCAGGACCAGCACCAGGCGGCGCAGGACCGGATGCCGCCGGCCGACGCGCCGTACGCCCGCGACGTCGCCACGCTCGCCGGCACCGACCACCACGTCGTCGCGCTGGCGCACGCCGCGGTCGCCGACCCGGCCGTCCGGGCCGCCTGCGTGGCCGGCCGGGACACCGCCGCCGGCCTCGGCGACGTCGACCAGTCGCTGCTGCTGCTGTACCGGGCCGTGCGCGAGCAGTCCATCGTCGTGCTGTCGGGCGAGGCCGCCGACGAGCTGTTCGGTGGCTACCCGCAGTTCAACCCGCGGCTGCCGGACGCCGGCGTGTACCCGTGGCTGATCCTGCGCCGGATCAACCCAACCGGAATGCTGGACGCCGACCTGGTCGCGACCCTCGACAACGAGACCTACCTGCGCGACCGGTACGCCGAGGCGCTGGCCGAGGTGCCGGAGCTGGCCGGCGAGTCGCCGGTGGACCGCCGCATGCGCGCCATCTGCCACCTGCACCTGAGCCGGCTGCTGCCGGTGTTCCTGGAGCGCGGCGACCGGATCAGCATGGCCGCGCCGGTCGAGTCCCGGCTGCCGTTCTGCGACCACCGGCTGGTCGAGTACGTCTACAACATCCCGTGGGCGATGAAGTCCTTCGACGGCAGGGAGAAGAGCCTGCTCCGCGCCGCCTGCGCGGACGTGCTGCCGCAGTCGGTGGTGGAGCGGCGCAAGCTCGGCGGCTACCCGTCCACCTTCGACACCCGGTACCTGGCGCTGATCCAGGCCCAGGTCCGGGACGTGCTCGACGGCGGCGGCCCGGCCCTGGAGTTCTACGACCGCCGGCAGGTCACGGCCGCCGTCGACGCCGACCCGGCGACGCTGGACTGGCAGCAGCGCACCGGCATGGAGCGGCTGCTCGACCTCGCCGCCTGGCTGGACCAGCGCAACCCCAAGCTCACCCTGTCGCGCTGAGGAGGCGACGTGGACGCCTACGACGAGCTGCGCGAGCGCGCCCGCGCCGACGGCATCGAGTTCTTCCTGCCGCTGTTCGTGGACCTGCACGGCAAGCCGTGCGCCAAGGCGGTGCCGGCGGCCGCGATCGAGGTGATGCTGGCCGGTGGCGCCGGCTTCGGCGGCTTCGCCGTCGGCGACATCGGCCAGTCCCCCGCCGACCCGGACCTGGCCGCGATCCCGGACCCCGACTCCTACACCAGGCTGCCGTGGCGGCCCGAGGTGGCGGTGCTGCACTGCGACCCGGCGGTGGACGGCCGGCCGTGGCCGTACGCCCCGCGGGTGATCCTGCGGCGGCTGCTGGACCGGCTGCGGTCCGAGCGCGGCTGGGTGTTCAAGACCGGCATGGAGCTGGAGTACTCGCTGCTGCGCCGGACGCCGGACGGCGCGCTGGCCCTGGCGGACCCGCTGGACACGGCCGACAAGCCCTGCTACGACGCGCGCGGGGTGGCCAGGATGTGGCCGCACCTGAGCACCGTGTCCCGGTACCTGAACCAGCTCGGCTGGGACAACTACGCCAACGACCACGAGGACGCCAACGGCCAGTTCGAGCAGAACTTCGGCTACGCCGACGCGCTGACCACCGCCGACCGGGCGGTCTTCTTCCGGTTCCTGGTGCACGAGCTCGCGCACCAGGCCGGGCTGCTCGCCACGTTCATGCCGAAGCCGTTCGCCGACCGGACCGGCAACGGCATGCACGTGCACTCCAGCCTGTGGACCGACGCCGGGCAGGAGCTGTTCGCCGACCCGACGGACGGGCGTGGGCTGGGGCTGTCCAAGACCGCCTACGCCTACGTCGGCGGGCTGCTCGCCCACGGCAGGGCGATGGCCGCGGTCACCTGCCCCACGGTCAACTCCTACAAGCGCGTGGGCGGCGCCGGCGCGCCGACCTCCGGCGCCACCTGGGCGCCGGGTCACGTCTGCTACGGCGGCAACAACCGCACCGTGCTGCTCCGGGTGCCGGCACCGGGCCGGGTCGAGCACCGCGGCGTCGACGGCTCGGCCAACCCGTACCTGGCCAGCGCGGTGCTGCTGGCCGCCGGGCTGGACGGGATCGACCGTGACCTGGACCCCGGCGAGCCGGTCACCGACGACCTGTTCGCGCTGGACCCGGCCACGGTGGCCGGGCGCGGCGTCGCCGCGCTGCCGGCCACGCTCGCCGAAGCGGTCGAGGCGTTCGTCGCCGACCCGGTGGTCACCGCGGCGCTCGGCGAGGTCCCCGGCGGCACGTTCGCCGACTACTACGCGGGTGTCAAGCGCGCCGAGTTCGCGGCGTACCACGCCCAGGTCACCCCGTGGGAGCTGGACCGGTACCTCGCCCTGTTCTGAGCCGCACCGCCCGGTCGCGCGGGGTGGGCCACACCGGCCCACCCCGCGCGCACTCACAACAGGACCCGGTCACCGGCCAGCGCGGCGCGGTGGTGGGCGGTCAGCACGCTGGCCACGCAGGTGTCGATGTCGTCGTCCGTGGTCGACCAGTTGCACACCGACAGCCGCAGCGCGGCCCTGCCCTGCCAGGTGGTGCCGCTCCCCCAGCACCGCCCGTCCGCCTGGAACAGCTCGACGACCCGCCGGGTGTGCAGGTCGTCGTCCCGCCCGTACGGATCGCGGAAGCTGACCAGCACCTGGTTGAGCACGACCTCGTTGCGGATCTCGACCCCGTCGGCGGCGGCCAGCAGCGCGCCCAGCCGGCTGGCGTGCTCGCAGGCGTGCTCGACGATCGCGGCCACCCCGGACCGGCCGAGCGCCCGCAGCGTGGCCCACAGCACGAACGCCCTGGCCCGCCGGGACACCTCCGGCACCCAGTCCACCGGGTCGCGCTCGCCGCCGTCGCGGCCGAGGTACTCGGCGCCGATGCGCAGGGCCGCGCCGTGCGCGTCGGGATGCGCGCAGAACACGATGCCGCTGTCGTACGGGACGTTGAGGAGCTTGTGCGCGTCGGTGGCCCAGGAGTCGGCCCGGTCCAGGCCGGCGACCAGGTCGCGGTAGCGCGGACTCGCGGCGGCCCACATCCCGAACGCGGCGTCCAGGTGCAGCCAGCCGCCGTAGCGGTGGACCAGGTCGGCGACCGGCGCGATCGGGTCGATCTGGCCGGCGTCGGTGTCGCCCACCTCCAGGCAGGCGATCAGCGGCCCGCGGGTGTCGCCGAGCGCGGCCCGGAACGCGTCCAGCCGCATCCGGCCACTGGGCTCGCAGGGCACCTGGCGGATCTGGCCGCCGAGGCCGAGCAGCCGCAGCGCCCTGCCGACGCTGGCGTGGCAGGAGGCGCTGACCAGCACCCTCGGCACCGGCGCGCCGCAGAGCCCGCGGGCCTCGACGTCCCAGCCGTGGTCGGCCAGCACGTGGTGGCGGGCGGCGGCGAGCGCGGTGAAGTTGGCCGCCTGGCAGCCGGTGACGAACCCGACCGAGGCGTGCGACGGCAGGCCGAGCAGGTCGACCAGCCACTGGCCGCAGACCTCCTCGGTGACCGCGGCGGCCGGGCTGGCGGCGTACAGCAGCGCGCACTGGTCCCACACGGTGGTCAGCCAGTCGGCGGCGACGGCGACCGGCAGCGCGCCGCCGAACACGTACCCGAAGTACCGGCCGCTGGTCGAGGAGACCAGGCCGGGCGCGACGGCGGCGGCGAGCTGGCGGACCACCGTGCGCGGCTCCCCGCCGACGGCGGGCAGCGGCCCGCCGAGCGCGGCCCGCAGGCCGTCGGCGTCCACCGGCCCGGACACGTCCCGTTCCGGAAGGTGTTCGAGGAAGTCGATCGCGTACCTGGTCACGTCGCCCAGCAGTTCGGCCCAGTGCGGGCGGGGGTTGAGCGCGGGTTCGAGATTCATGGCCGTTCCCCGGAGAGTGAGTTCATCAGATGATGAACTCAGTTTAGGACAGAAATCCTCATCTGAGGATGTCATCGGATGGTAAATTCGACCGGGATGCCGGAGGTGTGGCATGAAGCAGCTGGGGCGGAGGCCTGGCCGGACCGACACCCGCGTCCGGATCCTCACCTCGGCGCGCCGGCTGTTCGGCGAGCGCGGTTACGCCGGCACCACGATCCGGGCCATCGCCGCCGACGCCGGCGTGAACCCCGCTCTCGTCCACCACTTCTACGGCCCCAAGGAGCAGGTCTTCGCCGCGGCGCTGAGCCTCCCGGTGCGGCCGGCCGACGTGCTGGCCATGGTCGCCGACGGGCCGCGGGAGGAGGTGGGCGAGCGGGTGGCCCGGTTCATCCTGTCGATCTGGCGCGACCCGGCCACCCGGGAGCCGTTGCTCGCCGTCATCCGGTCGGCCGCCACCAGCGAGCCGGCCGCGGCGATGGTCCGCGAGTACCTCGGCAGCACGCTGCTGGCGAGGGCCGCCGCCACCCTGGAGGCGAACCCGCTGCGGCTGGCCACCGCGATCGGGCAGGCGGTCGGCGTCATGCTGCTGCGCTACGTGATCGCGATCGAGCCGCTGGCCTCCGCCTCCGACGACGAGGTCGTCGCGATGCTGGCCCCGACGATCCAGCGGCACGTCACCAATTGACCCGTGCCGGGGACTTGACGCGGCCTCGATTTCGCCGAAAATTAAACGCATGGCTAATTCAGTTGCTGTTGACATCGCAGGCCTGCGGGTCGTGCGGGGTCGCCGCGAGGTGCTGCACGGCCTCGACTGCCGGATCCCGGCCGGAACCGTGACCGGGCTGGTCGGCCCGAGTGGCTGCGGCAAGACCACGCTGCTGCGGAGCATCGTGGGGGTGCAGATCGTCCACGGCGGCCAGGTCACCGTGCTCGGCATGCCGGCCGGCAGCGCGGAGCTGCGCCGGCGGGTCGGTTACTCCACCCAGAGCCCGGCCGTCTACGGCGACCTGACCGTGCTGGAGAACCTGCGGTACTTCGCGGCCGTCCGCGGCATCCCCGTCGACGAGGCACGCCGGGCGCTGGACGCGATCGGGCTGGCGGACCAGGCCCACCAGGTGGTCGGCTCGCTGTCCGGCGGGCAGCTCAGCCGGGCCAGCCTGGCCGTGGCGCTGATGGGCGCCTCGGAACTGCTGATCCTGGACGAGCCGACCGTCGGGCTCGACCCGGTTCTCCGCGACGAGCTGTGGGCGCTGTTCCACCGGCTCGCCGACGGCGGGCGCACGCTGATGATCTCCACCCACGTGATGGACGAGGCGGCACGCTGCGAGCAGATCGTGCTCATGCGCGACGGCGCGCTGCTCGCCCACGCCAGCCCGGCGGAGCTGCGCCGGCAGACCGGCGCCGACGACCTGGAGAAGGCGTTCCTGCACCTGGTCCGCGAGCGGGAGGTGGCTTCCCGATGAGCCCGACGATCACGATGGCGACCGCGCGCAGGGTGCTCACGCAGCTCCGCCACGACCGCCGCACGATGGCGATGCTCCTGCTGCTGCCGGCCGTGCTGATGGTCCTGCTGCGGTACGTCTTCGACTCCAAGCCGGTGTTCAACCACGTGGCGCCCAGCCTGCTCGGGCTGTTCCCGTTCACCGTCATGTTCCTGGTCACCTCGGTGGCCACGCTGCGCGAGCGGACCAGCGGCACGCTGGAACGGCTGATGACCACGCCGATGAACAAGGTCGACCTGCTGCTCGGCTACGGGATCGCCTTCGGGGTGGTCGCGGTCGTCCAGGTGGCGGTCGTCGCGGCCATCACGGTGACCTGGCTCGGCCTCGACATCGCCGGCTCGATCTGGATCCTGCTGCTGGTCGCCGTGGTGGACGCGCTGTACGGGACCGCGTCCGGACTGTTCGTGAGCGCGTTCGCCCGCAGCGAGTTCCAGGCGGTCCAGTTCCTGCCGGTCGTGGTCATGCCGCAGGTGCTGCTGTGCGGGCTGTTCACCGCCCGGGGCCACATGGCGAGGCTGCTGGAATGGGTGTCGGACGTGATGCCGCTGTCGTACGCGGTCGACGCGATGAACCGGGTGACCGCGTCCTCCACGGTCGGCGGCAAGGTCTGGCGGGACGTCGCGATCCTCGGCGGCGTCGCCGTGTTCGCACTCATCGCCGGTGCCGCCACGCTGCGCCGCCGTACCCCCTGACCGCCGCCGGCCCCCTCCCCGCGACGGGGAGGGGGCCGGCGGGGAGGGGGCCGGTCAGGAATCCGAGCTCAGCCTCAGCGCCCCGGACGGGCACCGGTCGACCGCCGCGGCGACATCGGCGTCCACCTCGCGCGGCGTCGCCACCAGCCGGACGGCGCCCTCGTCGGGGTCCACGGCGAAGTACCCGGGCGCGATGACCTCGCACAGGCCCGAGCCGATGCACCGGTCCCGGTCGACGACCAGCGCGGTCCGTTCCTTCCGCCTCACCACGTCACCGGCAGCCGGTGCAGGCCGTACAGGAACATGTCGTGGCGGAACGGCAGCTCCTCGAACGGCACCGCGAGCCGCAGCCCGGGCAGCCGCCGGAACAGCGTGCCGATCACCGCCTGGAGCTGTGCCCTGGCCAGCATCTGGCCGATGCACTGGTGCGGCCCGTAGCCGAAGGCCAGGTGGTGCAGCTCGCGCCGGCCACCGAACCGGCGCACGTCGAACCGGTCCGGGTCGTCGAACTCGGCCGGGTCGCGGTCGGCGGCGGCCAGCGACACCACCACCCCCTCGCCCGCCCGCACCAGTTGTCCGCCCACCTCGACGTCCTCCATCGCCAGCCGGGGTAGTCCGGTGTGGACGACGGTGACGTACCGGAGGACCTCCTCGACCGCGTCCGGCACCAGTTCCGGACCGGACCGGATCGCGGCGAGCTGGTCGGGGTGCCGCAGCAGCAGCACCAGAGCGAGCCCCAGCGTGTTGGCGATCGTCTCGTACCCGCCGAACATCAGCACCACGGTGAGCCCCACCAGCTCCTCGTGCGTGCACTCGCCGGTGCTCTCCTTCTCCGCGACGAGCCGGCTGATCAGGTCGTCGGCCGGCTCCCGCTTCCTGGCCAGCACCAGGCCGTTGACCCACTCCATCACCTCGGCCACCCGCTCGCGGGCGCCGTCCGGCGGCGTGGTGGTGGGCATGAACAGCGTGGTGGCGCGGGTGAAGCGGCCGGCGTCGGCGCGCGGAACGCCGACCAGCTCGCTGATCACCCGGACCGGCAGCGGAACGGCCAGCGCCTCCTTCAGGTCGACCGGCGGCGGCCCGGCGGCCCCGGCGGCGAGGCCGTCGACGATCTCGTCGACGAAACCCTGGATCCGCGGCCGGAGCGCCTCCACGGTGCGCGCCGTGAAGTTGCGCGCGACCAGGCGGCGCAGCCGGGTGTGCTCCGGCGGGTCGATGTGCACGAAGTTGCCGGGCGGCACCGGGCGCGGCGGGCCTACGTGCGGGAACCCGTCCCGCCGCCGGTCGGCGCTGAACCGCCGGTCGCTGAGCACGAACCGGGCGTCGGCGTACCGCGTCACCAGCCAGGCGTCCATGCCCATGGCCAGGTGGACCCTGGTCGGCGGGCCCTCGGCGCGCAGCGCGGCGAGCAGCGGCGGCGGGTCGAGCGGGCAGTGGCGGTTGAGGTCCATCCAGGGATAGGTGGGCAGTGCCGTGGCGGTCATCACGATCCCTCGGTGCGGCTCGGTGCGGCTCAATGCGGCTCAGTGCAGCAGGACGGGCAGCGCGTCGAGGCGCTGGAGGAAGTTCAGCGGCCGCCGGGTGATCCGCTCCGCCGGCACCGCCAGCCGCAGCTCCGGGAACCGGCGCAGCAGCGCGCCGATCGCGATCTCGCCCTCCACCCTGGCCAGCTTCGCGCCCAGGCAGTAGTGGATGCCGGAGCCGAACGACAGGTGCGGGTTGGGCTGCCGGAGCACGTCGAAGGCGTCCGGGTTCGGGAAGTGGCCGGCGTCCCGGTTGGCGGCCGCGAGCGAGAGGATCACCAGCGAGCCGGCCGGGATGACGGTTCCGCCGACCGGCACGTCCTCGGTGGCGTGCCGGAACACGCCCGGCACCGGCGGTGGCTCGTACCGGACCATCTCCTCGACCGCGCGGGGCAGCAGCGCCGGGTCGGCCCGGACCGCCGCCAGCTGCTCGGGGTTGCGCAGCAGGTTGAACACGCCGGCGGAGATCAGGAAGATGCTGCTCTCGTGCCCGGCGGACAGGATCTGCAACGCCATCGCCGGCAGCTCCAGGCCGTGCAGGGTGCCGTCGTCGGTCGCCCGTACCAGGCTGGTGAGGATGTCGTCGGCCGGGTGGGCCCGCTTCTCCGCGATCTTCTCGGTCATGAACTCCTTGAGCCCGCCGATCGCGGCCAGCGCCTCCTCCGGTCCGGACGCTCCGACCATCCTGGTCACGAACCCGCCGAGCACGGCGCTGTCCGAGTACGGGATGCCGAGCAACAGGCAGATCACGTTGACGGGGACCGGGAAGGCGTAGTCCTGAACCAGCTCGGCGGACTCCCGCCCAGCCATCCCGTCCAGCAGCCGGTCGGCGATCTGCTCGATCCGCGGCCGCAGCCTGGCCACCTCGGTGGCGCCGAACGCCCGCACCACCAGCTTGCGCATCCGGGTGTGGTCCGGCGGATCGCGGTTGATCATGACCAGCCGCAGCATGTCGTCCTTGCGGATCAGCGCCTGGCTGTTCTGGATGCGCTTGTCCGCGACGGCGTTGTGGACCTGGCTGCTGAACCGGTCGTGGTCCTCCAGGCAGGCGTTGACCTCGTCGTATCCGGTCACCCACCACGACTCGCTGCCGTCGGGCAGCAGCACCCGGTGGACGGGGCCGGCCTCGCGCAGCGCGTTCAGGAACGGGTACGGGTCCTGGCCGAAGCCCGGGTCGATCCGGTGCGGGGCCTCCAGGCAGGCGTCCAGCGTGGTCTCGGTCATCGCGTCCTCCCGGTCAGCGCGGCGTCGGCACCCGCAGCGCGCGGCCGACGACCGGCCAGTTCACGGCGGTGTGGGTGAGCTCGGCACGGAGGTTGAACTCGCTCGGCGACAGCCGCTTGCGGATGAACATCAGCAGGCCCTCGGTGACCAGCTGGCCGATCTCCGGCGGCGCCTCCCGGCGCGCCCACCGCAGGGTGCCGAGCACCTTGCCGGAGCTCGCGTTGTACCAGCGGTTGGACCGGTCGGCGAGGCCGAACGCCGGCGGCACGAAGTCGGCGGCGCGCAGCGCCGCGAAGATCTCCTCGGCGGCCACCTCGGCCGCCATCCCGCCCGCCTGCACCCGCTGGACCCGGTCGCTGACGTCGGCGAACAGCCGCCGGGCCGGCATGTAGTCGGGTACCGAGCCGTGCGGCTCGAGGCTCGCCAGGTACTCCACCGCCGCCAGGTCGCGACGGCTGGAGAACTTCGCGTACGCCCGGTTGACCTCGAAGGTGGCCAGGATCTGGGCCAGCGACCACACCCGGAACCACGCGTCCCACAGGTCCCAGCTCTGGAACGAGGTGTAGGCGTTGGCCACCAGGTCGTCGTTGAAGTCCAGCAGGCCCTGCTCCAGCTCCTGCACCGGCAGGAAGCGCTCGGTGCTGAAGTCGTCCTCGCGCACCGCGTCGACCAGCCGGTACACGAGGCTGTTCACGACCTCCATGCTGTTCTCCAGGCCGCGGGAGAACAGCGCGTCGATGAAGCCGGCCGCGTGCGAGGTCAGGCACCAGCGGTCGCCGACCGTCCGGGACGAGGAGTACTGGAGCCGTCCGGTCGACACCCACGACCGCACCGGCCGGGCGGTCCTGAACTGCCGGCGCACGTCCGGGTAGGTCGCCAGGAACTCGTCGAACTCCTGCTCGGCCGGGTAGTCGGGCTTCGGGTGCACCCGCGGGTCGAGGCAGACGCCGACGCTGCACAGCGGGTTGGTGGCCCGCGGGTGGTTGTCGAACGGGATCACCCACATCCAGCCGCCCGGGAACAGGTGGTGCAGCGTTCCCTCGCTCCACGGGCTGGGGTTGCCGTGCACGTCGCGCGGGGTGACGGTGTCCTCGAACGGCCGCACCCCCACCATGTGCGTGAAGTACGCGCGGGAGTGCGCCCGCAGCCGGGTCGGGTTCTCCCGCAGGTCGAACTTCTCGGCCAGCGGCGACCGGAACCCGCTGGCGTCGATGACGTAGCGGGCGCGGATCGGGCCGCGGTCGGATTCCAGCGTGACGCCGCCCGGATCGACGCTGACGTCGCCGATCCTGGTCCGCTGCCGCACCTTGGCCCCGTACCGGACGGCCACGGTGAGCATCCACTGGTCGGTGTCCTGGCGGAAGAAGTGGTTCTCGGTGTGGGTGATCTTGGGGATGGGGAACTCGTTGACCTGGCGCGGGTCGTGTGGCTGGCCGGGTCGGTGGTAGATGAAGCCGAAATTGCGCTTCACCCCGCAGTTCGTGCTGATCTCGGACTGGACGGCCTCGAACGTGGTGAGCTTCTTGATCTCCGGCACGTCGTACCGCTCGCTCACCAGCCGCATCATCGTCGAGGTGTACGGGATGGTGGACTCGCCGATCGCGAACCGCGGGTGCTGGCCGGAGTCGACCACCAGCACGTCCACGCCCTGCCGGGCCAGGCACGCGGCGATCATGGAGCCGACCAGGCCCGAGCCCAGGACGACGACGTCGTGGTCGATGTCTGTGGTGGTGTTCGGCACTCTGAGTCCCTCCCCGGGTCAGAAGATGCGGCGGCCGCGCGCCTTGTACTTGAAGGCCTCGGCGAAGGTGCCGAGCATGAGCCGGCGGACCGCCGGGTCGCCCTCGCTCCGGACCCAGCGGACGGTCCTGAACAGCGTCCGCGGGGTGGGGTTGAGGAAGCGGTGATCCCGCTCGGCGAAGCCGAAGTGCTTGGGCACGAAGTCGGCCTCGGCGAGCATCGCGTAGAGGTCGTCGGCGGCCTGCCGGGCCGTCACCAGCCCCGCCTCGTACGCGGCGCACCTGGCGACCATCTCGTCGAACAGCTTCTTGTACCCGGTGTGGTCCGGCCAGTAGAGGCCCAGGTACGGCGCCTCCTCCTGGTCCAGGAAGTGCTCGTCCCGGCGATCGGCCAGGTAGGCGGTCAGCGCCTCCTGCAACCGGAACGTGCCGGCGTTGGAGCCCCACGCCCAGATCCGGAACACCGCGCTCCACAGGTCGTAGTCGTCGAAGGAGATGAAGGCGGCGTTGACCAGCTCGTCGTTGAAGTCCAGCAGGCTCTGCTGGAGGCGGTCGACGTAGGAGAACCGCTCCGCGGAGAAGTCGTCGTCGCCGACCGCCCGCAGCAGCCGCCAGGCCAGCGCGTTGACGGTCTCGGCGGTGTTGGACAGGCCGCGGGAGAACAGCGGGTCGATGAAGCCGGCCGCGTGCGCGAGCAGGCACCACCGGTCCCCGACCGTCCGCGACGAGGAGTACTGGAGCCGTTCGGTGGAGATCCACTCCCGCACCGGGCGGGCGCCGGAGTACTGCCGGGCGACGTCCGGGAACCGCTCCGCCATGCTGGCGAACTCCTCGCCCGGCGGCACGTTCGGGTCCTTCGGGTACCGCCGCGGGTCGAGGGTGAGGCCGACGCTGCACAGCGGGTTCGCCGACCAGCGGTGGTTGTCGAAGGCGATCACCCAGAACCAGCCGCGCGGGAACAGGTGGTGGACGGTGCCCTGGTACCACGGCACCGGCGGGGTGTCGGCCCGGGACCGGCGGAACAGCCGGTCGGTGGGTGGCACGCCGACCATGTGGTTCCACAGCGAGCGGGAGTGGTGCTTGAACCGGCAGGGGTTCTCGCGCAGGCCGAACTTGGCGGCGAGCGGGGAGCGGAAGCCGCTGGCGTCCACGACGTAGCGGGCGCGGAACTGCTCGCCGCTGGCGGCGGACAGGGTGACACCCGCGCCGTCGAAGTCGATGTCGGCCACCCGCACGTTCTGCCGCGCGTCGCAGCCGTACCCGACGGCGGCGTGGAACAGGTACGCGTCGGTGTCCTGCCGGTACAGGTGGCTGGCCTCGTGCAGCAGGCCGGGGGTGTTGAACTGGTTGACCTCGCGCGGGTCCTGCGGCCGGCCGTCGTGGTGGGTGAGGAAGGCGAAGTGCTTCTTCACCCCGAAGTTCGGTCCGATGATCTTCGTGCAGTTGGTGAAGGTGGCCAGCGTCCTGATCTCCGGCACGTGGTAGCGCTCGGCGATCGTGCGCAGCGCGACCAGGGTGTACGGGATCGTGGACTCGCCGATCGCGAACTTGGGATGGGCGTCGGCGTCCAGCAGCAGCACCGAGGCGCCGTTGCGGGCCAGGATCGCCCCGAGCATCGAGCCGGCGATACCCGAGCCGAGGATGGCCACGTCGTAGGTACGAGCGGGGGGCATGTTCTCGGTCATGGCTTCTCCGAGCGTTGAATTCGGAGGAAATTCTAGGACTGATGATTTCCTCAAGTCAAGAAATAGTCGGAGGGCCGCTTGCCCGGCCCTCCGCGCCGTCCTATATTCATCAACTGATGATAATCATCAACTGTTGACTTCAGGAGATCGCCATGGTCAGTTCCACCAGCGACGTGATCGTCGTCGGCGCCGGTCCGGGCGGGCTCATGCTGGCCTGCGAGCTGGCACTGGCGGGGGTCCGGTGCCGCGTACTCGAACAGCGCGAGCACCGCTCCGCCGAGTCCCGGGCGCTCGGCCTCCAGGCCCGCACGCTGGAGCTGCTCGAACTGCGCGGGCTCGCCGACCGGTTCCTCGACGCCGGCCACGCCCTCGACCATTTCCGGCTGACCGTGGGTCCGGCCCGGATCGACCTGGACTGCCTGGACACCAACTTCCAGCAGCTCAACATCTGCCCGCAGAGCACCACCGAGCAGCTGCTCGAGGACCGGGCCGCGGAGCTGGGCGCCCGCATCGAGCGCGGCATGACCGTGCTCGGCGTCAGCCAGGACGCCGACGGCGTGGAGGTGCGGGTGCGCGACGGCCGGGGCAGGTCGCGGACGCTGCGGGCCGGCTGGGTGGTCGGCGCCGACGGCACCCGCAGCGTCGTCCGCGAGTCGGCGGGGATCCCCTTCGACGGCTCCACGTACCGGTACAACGTGATCGTCGGCGACGTCCGGCTGGCCCGGCCGCCGGCGGACGGCATGCTGGTCGAGGTCGGCAGGCAGGGCCTGGTCGTCGCCATCGACTTCGGCACCGGGTGGTGGCGGATGGGCGTGGTGAACCGGAACGCCCCGCGCCCGTCCCGGGAGCCGGTGTCGCTCGCCGAGCTGGACGCCGCGCTCGCCGAGGTCTTCGGGCACCCGCTCGGGCCGTCCCGTCCGCTGTGGACGTCGCGGTTCCTGTTCCAGCGGCGGCAGGCCGCGGTGTACCGGCGGGACCGGGTGTTCCTGCTCGGCGACGCCGCGCACGTGCACGCGCCGCTGGGCGCCCAGGGCCTCAACCTCAGCCTGCACGACGCGATGAACCTCGGCTGGAAGCTGGCCGGCGCGATCCGGCACGGCGCGCCGGCCGCCCTGCTCGACACCTACGAACACGAGCGGCGGCCGATCGCCGGGCGCGTCCTCGCCGCCACCGACCGGGCCATCCGGCTGCTGATGTCGCCGGCGCCGCCGGCCAGGGCGCTGCGCCGGGCGGTGATTCCCCGGGTGACCGGCTTCCGGCGCAGCCACCAGTTCCTGGCCGGCCAGGTCTCCGGCATCGCCATCGGCTACCCGCCGGCCGACGGCCGGCGGCACCAGCCCGTGACCGGCCGCCGCGTTCCTGACCTGCCGCTGCGGCCGGCCGCCGGCGGCCGTCCCGGCGCCGAGGCGGGGCAGACGCTGTACGGGCACTTCCGGTCCGGCCAGTTCGTCCTGCTCGACCAGACCGGCGGGCTGCGCGAGGTGGCGGCGCCGTGGGGCGACCGGGTGGTCACGGTGCGCGGTGCGGTGGCCGCCGACGGCCCGTTCAGCCGGTACGCCGGCCTGCTGTGCCGGCCGGACGGGTACTGCGCGTGGGCCGGCGGCAGGCACGACGCCCTCGCCCTGCGCGCCGCGCTCCGCGAGTGGTGCGGCGAGCCCCGGGAGCGGATCGCCGCGGTCTCCTGACCTTGCCTCAGCGCCCCGGACTGTGATTAAATCATCTACCGGTGAAATCTGACCCAGGATAGTGATGGACGGACGGCGGGGCGCCGAGGCTTCCGCCGGAACGCGGGAGCTGATCCTGGACGCGGCGCGGCAGGAGATCGCTCGGCGCGGGTACGACGCGGCCACCATGCGGGCGATCGCCCGGCGGGCCGGCGTCGACCCGCGCCTGATCCGGTACTACTTCGCGGACAAGCGCAGCCTGGCCGCGGCGGCGCTCGGCGAGTTCGACCTGCTCGACGCGCTCGCCGCCGAGCGGGGCGACCTGCCCGCCGGGCTGGTGGCGGTCTGGCACCGCCGCCCGGTCGAGTGGCGCGCCCTGCTCGCCGGCGCCGCCTCCGCCGACCCGGAGGTCCGGCAGGCCTTCGTCGCCGCCCTCGACACCCTGGTCGCCGCCGCCCGCACCGCGGACGATCCGGACGGCCTGCGCGCCCTCCTCGCCCTGGCCCACCTCGTCGGCATCTGGATGACCACCGCGCTGCCCGCCGCCCCGGGCACCCCGGCGGAGGCCAGGCTCATCGCCGCCGCCGACCTCGTCGGCGAGCGCCGCCCCGCGGACCCGTCCGGGTAGCGCCGGGACACCCGGGACACCGGGGTCAGCGGGCGGAGGGCGGGCGGGCGGCCAGGGCCGGCCCGGGACGTACCGGCCGGGCGGACCAGCGGTCCTCGCGCTCCAGCCTGCCGTTGTACAGGCGGCGGAACAGCGGTGTCGCCGACACGGTGGTGACCACCGCCATCAGCACCATCATCGAGGCCAGTGCCCGGTCGACGACGCCGAGGGACACGCCGACCTGGATCACGACGAGTTCGGTGAGGCCGCGGCTGTTCATCAGCACGCCCACCGCCGCCGCGCGGCGGCCGTCCAGGCCGCAGAGCCGGGCGGCGCCGGCCGCGCCGGCGAACTTGCCCACGCACGCCGCGGCCAGCACGAGCACCGCTTCCAGGTCGCCGCGCCGGCCGAGGGCGGACAGGTTCACCACCAGGCCGGTGGTGACGAAGAAGACCGGCACCAGCAGCCGGCTGGTGTCCTCGATGAGCACTGTCGCGTCCGGAGCGACCTCCTGGATCGCCTCCCGCGGCATCACCGCGCCGAAGGCGAACGCCCCGAAGATCGGGTGGAAGCCCAGCGTGGTGGTGGCCGCCGCCGACGCCAGCAGTCCGACGACCAGGATCAGCAGCGGGCCGGTGCCGGAGTCCCGGACCGGCCCGCGCACCAGCCAGCCGACCAGCGGCCGTACCACGAACACCAGCGCCAGCAGCAGGCCGGCCACCCCGGCCAGCACCGCGACCAGGTGCAGCCGGCCGGAGCCGGCGACCAGCGCGACCACCACCGCGAGCAGGCCCCACGCCACCACGTCGGCGGCGGCGGCGCAGCCCATCACGAAGCTGCCCAGCCGGGTGGCGTGCAGCCGCAGCCCGGCCAGGATGCGGGCCAGCACCGGGAACGCGGTGATCGACATGGCCACCCCGAGGAACAGGGCGAACGGCAGCACCGCCACGTGGTGGCCGCCGGCGGTCCGGTGGTGCGGGTAGATCAGCAGGGCGGTCCCGATCCCGAGGACGAACGGCAGCGCCACCGAGGCCAGCGACACGGCGGCGGCGGTGTGCCCGGACCGTCGCAGGTGGCCGATGTCCACCTCGAAGCCGACGCCGAACATGAACAGGCACAGCCCGATGTTGGCGAAGACCGCGAGGAAGGCCCGCTCGTCCGGGGGGAACAGCGTCGCGGTGAGGTGGCCCGGCAGCGCGCCGACCAGGGTCGGCCCGAGCAGGATGCCGGCGATGATCTCGCCGACCACCGCGGGCTGGCCCCAGCGCTGTGCGGCGGAGGCGAAGACGCTCCCCACTCCGATCACCACGGCGAGGTCGAGCAGGACGATCGCGGTCGTGGCCTCGGTGGGGTGTTGCATGGGCCCTCCCCATCGTTAATCATCAAACGATGAAGTCATCAATGTGGGAACTATATCCAAGGGTCCGGCGCTGGCCTACCCCCGCGTTCCTGCTGGTTCTCGCCACCGCCGCGGCACCCGCCGCCCTCCCCGCGACGGCGCGTGCCGTCGTCCCCCGCGGCGCGCCGGCCGCGGCGGGCGTGCCTGGCAACGCCCGCGGGCAGGGACCGGCGATCACCCCCGACGGCCGGTACCTCGCCTTCACCTCGACCGCCGCCACGCTCGTGCCGGGCGACTCCAACCGAGCCATGGACGTGTTCGTCCGGGACCGGGCCGCCGGCACCACCGAGCGGGTCAGCGTGCCCACCGGCGGCGGCCAGGGCGACGCGATGAGCTTCCGGGCCTCGATCAGCGCGGACGGCCGGTACGTGACCTTCGCCTCGGCCGCCGCGAACCTGGTGCCGGGCGACACCAACGGCGCCTGGGATGTGTTCGTCCGGGACCGGGTCGCCGGCACCACCGAGCGGGTCAGCGTGGCCGGCGACGGGACCCAGGGCGACCGGCCCAGCCGCGGCTCGGCGCTCAGCGCGGACGGCCGGTACGTGGCCTTCTCCTCGTCGGCGACGAACCTGGTGCCGGGCGACACCAACGGCACCGACGACGTGTTCGTGCGGGACCGGATCGCCGGCACCACCGAGCGGGTCAGCGTGCCCGTCGGCGGCGGCCAGGCCGCCGGCCCGAGCACCGGGTGGGCGATCAGCGCGGACGGCCGGTCCGTCGCGTTCGGCTCCGCGGCCGCCAACCTGGTGCCCGGCGACACCAACGGCGCCCCCGACATCTTCGTCCGGGACCGGGCCGCCGGCACCACGTCACGGGCCAGCGTGGCCGGCGACGGGACCCAGGCCGACGCCGCCAGCCAGCTCACCCCGCTGCTCAGTCCGGACGGCCGGCATGTCGCCTTCGCCTCGCAGGCCGACAACCTGGTACCGGGCGACACCAACGGGCGCTGGGACATGTTCGTCCGCGACCTCGACTCCGGCCGGACCGAGCTGGTGAGTGCGGGCGGCGACGGGGAGAGCGCCACCGACAGCGTCGGCGTCGGCATCAGCGCCGACGGCCGGTACGTCACCTTCACGTCCGCCGCGACCACCCTGGTACCCGGCGACACCAACCTGTCCGCCGACGCGTTCGTGCGGGACAGGGCGGCCGGCGTCACCGAACTGGTCGACACCGGCGGTGGCTACCCCGCCGTCCCGCCGCCACCGCCGCTCCACCCGGGCCCGACGCTGGACAACAACCAGTGGCTGGTCGCCACCGGCGTCGAGGGCACGGCGGTCGCGGCCGGCGCGGCGTACCTGGAGGTCCCGTTCTTCAGCCGGTCCACGGCCGGGTTCGAGGCCAGCACCGCGGTGGTGGCCTGGGGCGGCGCCGGGATCCCGGACCGCGTCACGCTGACCGAGCGGTGGTCGGTCAGCGCGTTCCCGGGGGTGACCGCGAGCCGCCTGCCGCCCGGCGCCGTCGACGACGGGAACGGCACGGTCACCTGGCAGGGCAGCGCCACCGGCGTCCGGTCGCTCGCGCACGCCGCGGACGGCCCGGTGTTCAGCACCCCGGGCGTGGTGTTCCAGTCCACGCACACCGTGACCGGCACCTTCCGGTCCGGTACCACCGTGGTCGTGGTGTCCGCCGCCGACAGCGGCGCGACCTGACCCGCGTCACCTGGCGGCGAGGTCGGCGACCACGCCGAAGTGGTCGCTGGCCCACACGCCGTCCCGGGGCTGGTCGAAGATCCGCTCGCACGAGGTGACGTGCAGCGTGGGGCCGGCGGCGTCGCAGCGGACCAGCAGGTAGTCGATGCGCCTGAACGGCCAGTCCGGCTGGGTGAACAGCGGGTTGTCCGGGGTCAGCGTGGTGCCGGGCTCGCCGGGGTGGGCCCGCTCCCAGGCGTCCCGGTAGCAGACGCTGGTGTCGCCGGCCGGCTCCCGGCCGGTCCAGAAGCGGATGCTGGCCGAGTCCGGATCGGCGTCCAGGTCACCGGCCACCACGGCGTGCCCGCCCCGCCTGGCCACCAGGTCCTCCACGAACGTGGCCACCCGCACGGCCTGGAGCTGGCGCTCGTACTCCAGCGGCGGCTCGTAGCTCGGGAAGTGGTTGACGAACAGCAGCGGCCCGTACGGCTCCGGCGCCTCGATCTCGGCCACCAGCGCGGTGCAGGCGAAGTTCTTCGTCCGCGGGGTGAGATCCAGGTCCAGCTCCCTGATCTCCCCGAACGGCCACCTGCTGGCGATCGAGATCCCCTGTCCGTCGCTCTCCCGCTCCGTCGAGTGCACCAGGTGGTACCCCGGCAGCAGCTCCCTGACCTGGTCGTACCGGTCCGTCTTGATCGTCTCCTGGAGCGCGACGAGGTCCGGCGCCAGCGCCTCGAACCCGGTCCGCAGCACCTCCCGCCGCTCCTCCCACGCCCCCCGCACGCCCCAGATGTTCAGTGTCGCGACCCGCATACCCCCATCCTCCCCCGAACCCGGCGGGCCCGTCGCCGGGCCCGCCGGCGGGTGGGTTCTCAGGTCAGGAAGCTGGCCAGGGCGGCGGCCAGGGCGGCCGGGTCGACGTCGTGGGTCTGGTCGGGCAGGACCGCGTGGCGGCCGTCCGGCAGGGTGTCGGCGAGCTGGCGGGCGATGTCGCGCATCCAGGCCGGGCTGGCGCCGCCGGCCAGCACCAGGGTCGGGACGGTGACCGCGGGCAGCCGGTCGGTGGGGATGCCGGCGCCGGACCGGTTGTCCATCACCGCCGCGTCGTAGGCGAGGGTGGGGGCCATCGCCTCCAGCGCCGGCCACATCGGCGCGCCGCGCAGTTGCGCGATCATCTCGGCGGGCGTCCCAACCATGGTCAGGAACAGCTCGACGGCGGTGTCCCGGCGGCCGGCGGCCAGGGCCTCGGCGAGCCGGTCGCCGTACTCCCGGGCCTGCGCCCGCCGCTCCTCGTCGTCCGGGGTGAACGGCACCTCGTACAGCGCCAGCCGGCGCAGCGGCACCCCGCTCGCGGCCGCCGCCAGCAGCAGCGCCCCGCCCGAGGACATGCTGCACGCCGCCGCCTCGCCGCCGGCCACCGACACCATCGCGGCCAGGTCCTCGACCTCGCGCTCCACCGCGTACGGCGGGGTGTCGCCGCTGTCGCCGCGGCCGCGCCGGTCGTAGCTGTACACGGTGAACCGGTCGGCCAGCAGCTCGCCCACCCCCCGGCCGGCGCCGCGGTCGTTGAACGCGCCGCCGACGTAGATCACCGCCGGGCCGCCGGTGCCGTACCGGTCGTACGCGATCAGCGTTCCGTCCGCCGACGTCACCTTCTCGGTCATCGCTGTCTCCTCCTCATCGGGTCCGTACGCCATACCGACGAACGGCGCGGACCCCGGACGGACACCGCGGTCAGGTGACTTCGGCCAGCCGGCGGGTGAGGTAGCGGCGCTCCGCGTCGGTGGTGGCCAGCGCCAGCGCCTCCCGGTACGACACGGCCGCCGCCGAGCCGCGGCCGAGCCGGCGCAGCAGGTCGGCGCGGGTCGCCGGCAGCAGGTGGTACCCGGCCAGCTCGCCGCCGGCCGCCAGCTCCTCCACCAGCGCCAGGCCGGCGGCCGGCCCGGCGGCCATCGCGACCGCCACCGCCCGGTTCAGCTCCACCACCGCCGACGGCACCATCCTGGCCAGCTCGCCGTACAGCGCCGCGATCTGCGCCCAGTCGGTGGCGGCCGCGTCCGGCGCGGTGGCGTGGCAGGCGGCGATGGCGGCCTGCACCTGGTACGGCCCGGGCCGGCCGCGCGCCAGCGCCCGGTCCAGCACGGCGACGCCCTCGGCGATCTCGGCCCGGTCCCACCGGCCGCGGTCCTGCTCCTCGAGGGTCACCAGGTCGCCAGTGTCGTCGACCCGCCCCTCCCGGCGCGCGTCGTGCAGCAGCATCAGCGCCAGCAGCCCGCCGGCCTCCGGCTCGGCCGGCATCAGCGTGACCAGCACCCTGGCCAGCCGGATCGCCTCCCCGCACAGGCCGCGCCGGATCAGGTCGGCGCCGCCGGTGGCCGCGTACCCCTCGTTGAACAGCAGGTACAGCACGCCGAGCACGGCGCTGACCCGCTCCGGCAGCAGGTGCGCCGGTGGCACCCGGTACGGGATGCCGGCGTGCCGGATCTTGCCCTTGGCCCTGACCAGGCGCTTGGACATGGTGTCCGCCGGCACCACGAATGCCCTGGCGATCTCGGCGGTGGTGAGGCCGGTCAGCGTACGCAGCGTGAGCGCGACCCGTGACTCGAACGGCAGCGCGGGGTGGCAGCAGGTGAACATCAACCGGAGCCGGTCGTCCGGCACCCCGCTGGCCTCGGCCGCGTCGCCCGCCCGCGCCGCCGCCTCCAGCGCCGCCAGCATCGCCGCCTCCCGCTGCCTGGCCGCGCCGACCGCCTCCCGGCGCAGCCGGTCCACGGCCCGCCGCCGGGCCACCGTGGTCAGCCACGCTCCCGGCCGGTCCGGCACGCCCTCGACCGGCCAGTGCTCGAGCGCCCGCGCGAAGGCGTCCTGGGCGCACTCCTCGGCCAGGTCCCAGTCGCCGGTCAGCCCGATCAGGGTGGCGACGACCTGCCCCCACTCGGCACGGAACGCCGCGGCGACCGCGGTACGGACGTCGCCCCCGGTCACGGCTCCCGGACCGGCCGCACCTCGACCTGCCCCTGCCCGGCCCACGGATGCGCGGCGGCCAGCGCCAGCGCCTCCCCCAGGTCCGCGCACTCCACCAGCGCGAACCCGCCGACCTGGTCCTTGGTCTCGGCGAACGGCCCGTCCCCCAGCAGCACCTCGCCACCGCGCACCCGCACCGACCGCCCGGCGGCCGCCGGCCCCAACCCGACAGCGGCGGTCACCACCCCGCGCCGGACCATCTCCTCGGTCCACCCGCCGCAACCGTCGACGGCGGCGTCCTGCCGCTCCGGAGTCATGCCGCCGGCGGAGTCGCTGCACAGCATCAACACGTACCGCACCCCCCGAGTATCAGGCACCCGGAGGCGGGCCGGCGGGCGGGGCGGTTCCTCGGTACGGTCGGAACGGTGGTTCGGATCGCGGTGGTGGCGGGGCTGGCGGTGGCGCTGGTGAGCTGCGGCGGCGGGCACGGTGACCGGGGCGGGACGCCGACGCGCTCGGCAGGTCCGCCGGCGGTGGGCGCCTTCCTGCACCGGTACGTGCGGGCCGATGGGCGGGTGGACCGGCCCGACCAGGGCGGCGACACGGTCAGTGAGGGGCAGGCGTACGGGCTGTTGCTCGCCCAGGTGGCCGGGGACCGGGCCGTGTTCGAGCGGATCTGGGGTTGGACGCGGGATCACCTGCGCAACCGGGACGGGCTGTTCTCGTTCCACGCGGACGCGGGCGGGCACGTCCTGGACCGGCAGCCGGCCACCGACGCCGACCTGCTGATCGCCTGGGCGCTGCTGCGCGACCGGAACCATCACGCCGACGGCCGCCGGGTGGCCGCCGCGATCCTCGCCCACGAGACCGTCGCCGCGCCCGGCGCGGGCCGGCTGCTCGCCGCCGGGCCGTGGGCGACCGGCCGGCCGGCCACCCTCAACCCGAGCTACTGGGCGCTGCCGGCCCTCCGCGACCTGGCTCGGCTGACCGGAGACGCCCGCTGGCGGGACCTCGCCGCCGGCGTCGTCCCGCTGACCAGGCAGTTCACCGCGTACGGCAGCCGGCTGCCCACGGACTGGCTGGCGCTGGACCCGAGCGGCGCCGTCCGGCCGGAGCCGGCGCCGGGCGGCACGCCGCCGGACGTCCGGTACGGCCTCGACGCCCAGCGCCTGGTGGTGTGGCTGGCGGCGGCCTGCGACCCGGCGGCCCGGTCGCTCGCCGCCCGCTGGTGGCCGCTGCTGCGCGACCCGGCCCGCGGCGCCGCGCTCGCGCTGGGCCTGGACGGCACTCCGCGCGACCCGACCTCGGCGGTGCTGCTGCTGGTCGCCTCGGCCGCGGCGGCCAGGGCCGCCGGCGACACCGCCGCCAGCGACCGCCTGCTCGACCGGGCCGACGACCAGCAGCGGACCGCGCCCACCTACTACGGCGGCGCCTGGGCGGCGCTGGGCCGGGTCCTGCTCACGACGACGGCGCTCCGGGCCCGCTAGCACCGCCGGTGGTGCCGGTCGTCCCGGTCGTCCCGGTCGTGCCGGTCGTCCCGGTGGTCCCGGTGGTCCCGGTCGGGGACGGTGTCGGCGACGGGGTGCGGGTCGAGCCGGTGGTCCGGCGCGGTGACGGGGTGGGCGACGGCTCCCGCGACGGGGTGCCGCCGTG
This sequence comes from Mycobacteriales bacterium, assembly GCA_045806985.1. Taxonomy (GTDB): domain Bacteria; phylum Actinomycetota; class Actinomycetes; order Mycobacteriales; family JBJMIH01; genus JBJMIH01. The sequence goes on from JBJMIH010000062.1 coordinate 56,934, forward strand.
GCCGGTCGGCGTCCGCTCCGGCGTCGTCGTCCGGCCGGAGGGGGACGGCGACGGGCCCGGCGACTGGGGACCGCCGTGGTGGTGCGGCCCGTGCGGTACCAGGTGCGGCGGGCTCACCCGGTCCGGGCTGGGCGAGAGCAGCAGCGCCACGATCGCGACGAGCAGCACGCCGAACACCGCCACCGTGCCGCCGGCCGTCGCGGTGCGGAAGATCGCCCAGCGGTCCCGCCGCCACTCCGAGGTCCGCCGCCTGCTGAGGTCGGCCGGCAGCGCGGCGCGGCGGGCGGCCAGGCTGTTGAACGGCGCCGCCGCCAGCCCGAGGGTCGGGAACAGCAGCAGCGCGGCCAGCAGCGGCCCGCTGTCGGTGTCGGTGCGGGTGAGCGCGCCGGCGATGCCGAGCACGCCGAGCAGGGCCAGGCCGGTCTCGGCCCAGTTCGCCCGGAAGGACTGCCACCACGGGCTGTCCTCGCTGGTCTTGGGGGTACGCAGGAACGCGGCCTTGCGGGCGAACAGCCCCTGCACCGAGGCCCGCGCCACCACCAGCGACGTGGACTGCCACACGAAGAACGCGCCGATCGCGTCCCGCCACGACGCCCCGGTGCCGCGCCGCACCAACGCGACCGCCCGCAGCAGCCCCAGCGCCACCAGCACCGGCACGGTGGCCAGCAGGAACGCGGTGAGCTTGCGGAACAGCTGCCCGCCGCCGGTGGCCAGGTTCACCCCGCCGGCCAGCATGAACACGAAGAACGCCAGGCCGAGCAGGTCGCCGTACCACTGCACCGCGCCGGTCAGGTACGCCCAGCGCTGGCCCAGCGTGAGCCGGTTGCGCGGGTTCGAGTGCCCCGGCAGCATCGAGCGCCAGTGCCGGCGCAGGATCTGGATGCCGCCGAAGCACCACCGGTACCGCTGGCTCTTGAGCGCCTCGAAGCTCAGCGGCATCACGCCGAAACCCCAGGACTGGTCGACGTGCAGGCCGGACCAGCCGGCCCGCAGCAGCCGCAGCGACAGGTCGGCGTCCTCGGTGATGCACCACTCGTCCCAGCCGCCGACCTCCTCCAGCGCGCGGCGGCGGATCAGGCCCATGGTGCCGGCGAAGATGGCGCCGTCGCGCTCGTTGCGGGACGGCTGCGACACCGAGAAGAAGTACTTGTAGGAGTAGTAGAGCCGGCGGTAGTACGGCGCGTGCCGCCAGTCCCGGTAGTCCTGCGGCGCCTGGATGAACCCGACGGCGGGCTCGGCGAACAGCGGCGCGCAGCGGCGCAGGAAGCCCGGGTCGATCTGGTAGTCGGAGTCGACGACGCCGATCAGTTCGGTGCGCGGGTCGGTCAGCTCCCGCAGCGCGTAGTTGAGCGCGCCCGACTTGTACCCCGGCCAGTCCTGGAGGTGGACGAACGTCACGCCGTGCTCGGCGCACCACGCCTCCACCGGCCGCCACAGCGTCTCGTCGTCGGTGTTGTCGTCGATGGCCACGATCTGGAAGCGCGGGTAGTCCAGCGCCAGCAATGAGCTCAGCGTGGCGATGACCATGTCCGGCGGCTCGTTGTAGGCGGGCACGTGCAGGCTGACGAACGGCAGGTCGTCGGGGACCATCCCGGTGTGCAGGTCGCGGGTGACGCGCCGGCGCCACCGCTCGGTGCCGAGCGCGTCGCACAGCTCCCACAGGTACGCGCAGGCGAGCACGGCCGCGAACAGCTCCAGCGCCCACAGCACCAGGCCGCCGGCGGTGCTGGCGGCGCCGAGGTGGCTGACGAACGTCCAGTTCCACACGAACGCCAGGTAGAAGGCGAACAGGAACACGCTGGCCGCCCAGCACAGGTGCCCGCGGGCGCTCCACCGCCGGGTCGCCGGCAGCCACAGCAGGCTGGCGGCGGCGAGTGCGCCGGCCGCGACCAGCGACTGTCGCGTGGAGTAACCGAACAGGTACAGTGCGCCCGCCACGATCCCGGCGAGCACGGCGGTGCCGATCAGCGCGAGGACGAACCGTCGCCAGGTGGCCCACGCGCCACGGGTGCGGCGTGGTCCCCTTGTCGGCACGAACAGCGCCAGCGAACTGAGCGGCGCCGCGATGATCCCGGCCAGCAGCAGGGCCGCGAGCATGTATCCACCCCTGACACGAGTGTGTGGTGACAGCAACGACTGGACCGGCCCCTGCACTCCGACCGTAGGACAGGTCGCCGATACCGACATCACCGCAGGTCAGCTCGGGTATGCCGCGGACCAGAACGCGTCGGAGTGGATCCGCGGCCGCCAGGCCCGCCCGTGCCGCACCTCGACGTGGACGACGACGGCCGCGGCCGGGGCGGACAGCGCCCTGCGGATCTGCGCGTTGTGCCCGCACGGCGGCAGGACGTCCTGGAACAGGTACCGCGCCGCGCCCTCGGTCCCGTACGTGCTCAGCCCGGCGCAGAACAGCACCCGCCGCCCGTGCCCGGACCACCGCGCGAGCACGACCAGACCGAGGTCCTCGCGCGGTGTGCCGCCGTCCCCGTCCAGCGCGAACCGCCGGCCGGCCAGGCCGATCGTGCCGGTGGCCGTGTCCACGTCGAGCCGGGCGCTCGGGTACCGGAGGTTCAGGTCGGCCAGGAACCGGGCGGACAGCGCGTTGCGGCTGGGCCCGCCGAGGAGCAGCAGGTCACCGTCCGGGTAGCCGCGGAACTCGTGGCTCAGGTGCGGGGCGATCCTCTTGCGGCCGTACGCGTCGTGGACGGCCCTGGTCGCGACGGCGATCCCGCGCAACTCCCCCACCGCCGTGGTGTGCGGCCCGTCGGGCTCGGAGTTCGTGGACAGCACCGCGTCCAGGTCACCGCCGGCGAGCCGGAGCAGCCGGCGGGTGCGGCCGCCGACCAGCAGCCGCCGCAGCGCCGAACCGTACGGCAGCAGCCCCACGATGACCCCCATGGCGCCGAGCACGTTGCTCGAGTTCATCTCTCCCACATCCCCACCCGGCCCCTGCGAAAAGAAGGTAAGGCCGCGTCACCTTCCGGCCGTCGGCCAGAAGGCGTAAAGCCGCGGGCCGTTGGTCCCGGGCCGTTCCGCCCCCCGGTTACAGTTCCGGGGGTGGACACGCCCCCGTTCGATCTCGTCTGCGAGATCGAGCCGCCGACCCGGCCCGACCTGCGCCACGTGCGCCACCAGATCGGCGTGCTCGCCCCGGTCGCCGGCGCGTTCCTGATCCCGGACAACCACCTCGGCAGGGCCACCGTGTCGAGCATCGCGGTGGCGCACGAGGTGGCGGCGATGGGCGGGCGCAGCATCGCCTGCCTCAACTCCCGCGACCGCAACCTGCTCGGCTTCCGCCGGGACCTGCTGACGGCGGCCGCGTACGGGGTGGACGAGTTCCTGTTCGTGCACGGGGACAAGCCGGCCGCCGGCTCGCGCACCGGCGAGCTCACCGTCCGGGCGATGATCGAGGAGACCCGCGACGCGGCGTTCCGGGTCGGGGTGGTGACGGGGCTGGGCCGGCCGCTGCCGGCGTGGAAGCGGGCGGCGGACTTCGTGTTCACCCAGGTGAGCTTCTCGGTGGACGCGCTGCTGCGCTGGCGGGACGCGGCCCGGCTGGACCTGCCGGCCTACGCCGGGGTGATGGTGCTGGCCAGCCCGGCGATGGCGGGCCGGCTCGCGGCGGCCGTCCCGGACATCGACATCCCGGCCGCGCTGGTCGACCGGGTGGCCGCCGACCCCCGCGCCGGTGTCGACGCCGCGTGCGCCCAGGTCGAGCGGCTGCGCGACAGCGGCGCGTTCGACGGCGTGCACCTGGTGCCGGTGTCGCGGTACCGCGAGGTCGCGCTGCGGCTGGAAGGGCGTACCGCGTGAACCGGACGGTGACGCTGGAGGCCGGCGAGTTCGCGTACCGCGAGGCCGGCCCGCCGGACGGGACACCGGCGGTCATGCTGCACGGCCTCGGCTCCAAGGCCGCGACCTGGGACCGGATCGCCACCGGCCTGGCCGGCCGGGGGTACCGCGCGCCGGCTCTCGACCAGCGCGGGCACGGCGACTCGGCGCGCACGGCCGGCTACTCGTTCGAGCCGCTGCGCGACGACGTCGCCGGGTTCGCCGACGCGCTGCGGCTGGGCCAGTTCGTCCTGAACGGACACTCGATGGGCGGGACAGCCGCCTGCCACGTCCCGCAGGACCTCCTGGCCGAGGCCGCCGCCCGCATCCCCGGCAGCCGCCTCGTCACCGTGGACGGCGCCGGCCACCACCTCGACCGCGAGCACCCCGCCGAGTTCCTCGCCCACGTCACGGCGTTCCTCGCCGGTCAGCGCTGAGGCTTGCGGGCACGGACGGCGAGGACGTGCGGGATCGCGTCGTCGCGCGGCTCGGCGACGCGTTCGATCGCCAGGCCGGCGTCCAGGAAACAGTGGAAGAGGTCGGACAGCGGCACGTGCCTCATGCCGACCCGCCGCCGGATGCCGCCGGGTCGCCACCACGGCGAGTCCGGGTGCCAGCCGGCGAGCCGGTAGCCGGGGTGCACGATCCGGCTGCCGTCCTCGAGGTTCTGGACGCAGGGGCCGTTGAAGCACGGGTGCACGCCGTAGAACAGCAGCGTGCCGCCCGGCTCCAGGACCCGGGTCGCCGCCCGCACGACGCCGGCGAAGTCGTCCATGTCCGTCGACACCCACAAGGCCGCCACCAGCGGGAAGACGCCGTCCCGGAACGGCAGCGCGGTCGCGTCGGCCCGCACCACCGGCGCGCCCCGCCCCCGCGCCAGCCGCAGCTGGTCGGCCGAATGGTCCAGCCCCACCACGGTCCGCCCGGAGGCCCGCAGGATCGGGAAGTACTGCCCCGTCCCGCAGCCGAGATCCAGGCACCGGCCGTCGCCGGCGCCGAGCAGCGCGAGCAGGTCGGCCCTGTTGACCTCGGCCCAGCCGGCGCTGGTCTCGTCGTACCAGTCGGCAAGGCCGTCATAACGTGGTGTAGCGGCGGCGCCCACGCCCCGAACCTACCGGCACCACCGTCCCGCACCGGCCCGCGTTCGCTCTCGGCGCACGTGCCACCCTGGCCGGTGATGCCCGCCGACCGCCGTTCCGGCTACCGGCCGCTGCTGGCCCTGCCGGCCGGACGGCGGCTGGCCGTCGCCGACCTCTGCGTGCGCGTGCCGCAGGGGATGACCAGCCTCACCCTGCTGCTGGTGACGGCGGCGCACGCGTCGTTCCAGGTCGCCGGGGCGGTGGTCGGGGCGTGCACGCTCGGCATGGCCGCGACCGCGCCGCTGCGCGGCCGGCTCGTCGACCGGCACGGGCTGCGGCCGGTGGCGCTGGCCTGCCTGGCCGGCTACCTGGCCGCGCTCGTCGCCCTGCAGGCCGTCGCGGTACGGCACGGCCCGGTCTGGCCGCTGGTCACGCTCGCGGCGGCGGCCGGGCTGTGCACGCCGCCGGTCAGCGCGGCGATCCGCACGCTGTGGTCCCACCACGCCGGCGCCGGCCTCCGGCACGCCGCCTTCGCCTTCGACGCGGCACTGTTCAACCTGGCGTTCATCGCCGGCCCGGTGATCGCCAGCGTGCTGGCCACCCGGGTAGCCCCGGCCGCCGCCCTCGGCACGCTGCTGGTGCTGTACGGGGTGGCGGTGCTGGTCGCCGGCTCGGTGCCGTACCCGGCGCGGGACCGCTCCGGCGGCGGGCGGGACCGGTCACCCGGCGTGCTGCGCAACCGGCCGCTGCGGGCGATGCTGCTGGCCGCGGCCCTCACCAACTTCGCGCTCAGCGCGGTCGAGGTGGCACTCACCGCGTACGCGCGGGACGCGCACCGGCTGTGGGCGTCCGGCCCGCTGCTCGCCGCCGTGTCGCTCGGCAGCGTGCTGGGCAGCCTGGTCTCCGGCAGCCGATCCGGCAGCCTGGTCTCCGGCAGCCGGGTCTCCGGCAGCCGCGGCCCGCGCCGGCTGTCCCGGGTGCTGGCCGGGTACGCGACCGGGATCGGCGCGCTCACGGCGGCCGCGCTGTGGTGGCCGCTGCCGCTGCTCGCCGCGCCGGTCGCCGGGCTGTGCCTGGGTCCGGCGATGGCCGCCCTGTTCGCGGTGGCCGACGACGCCGCCCCGCCCGGCGCCGGCACCGAGACCCAGTCCTGGGTCAACACGATCATGTCCGGCGGGGCGGCGGCGGGCGCCGGACTGGCCGGCCTGTGCGCCGGCCGGCCGGTACTCGGCCTGGCGCTCGCCGCCGCCTCCGCCGCCCTCGCCGCGCTCGCCGCCCTGCGGCTGCCCGCCGCCGGTCAGCGGCCGACCAGCCGCACCGCCTCGGCCAGCCCGGGGTCGCGGCCGGCGGACAGGTCCCCCGGCGTCAGCGGCAGGTAGCGGTCCGGCGCCGACGAACGGCGGCGATCGACCACCAGTACCTTCGCCACCGGGTCAGCATGCCCGACCAGCGGTTTCGTGCCGGTATCAGCGCACGGCGCTCACGCGTGGCCGCCGACGGTGACCGGGCCGAGGGTGAGCCGGGGCCGGCCCTCGAGGATCTCGCCGACCCGGTCGACCTGCTCGTCCAGCTCGCGCCGGTGCCGCGCGCTCAGCGGGACCAGCGCCTCCACGGTCAGGCCGAGGGTGCGGCCGGAGCGGCGCTGGTGCCAGACCCCGGCGACCGCGCCGTCGACCAGCAGCACCTGGAAGTTGCCCTTGGCCCGGACGGCCGCCCGGCCCGGGTAGAAGACCGGGTACGGGTCGGCGGTGACCGCGTAGGCGTACGCGTCGAAGTAGGGCAGCAGCCGCACCCCCCGCGCCGGCCCGGCCTCGGCGGCATCGCCGGCGAGCAACCACGCCCGGTGGCCGTCGACGTCGACCTCGGTGAGGTCGCCGGCCAGCGCGTCGAACCGCTCGCGGGCCCACCCGGGCGGCGCCGCCAGCCAGCGGGCCAGGCCGGCCGGGGTCGCCGGGCCGAAGGCGCGCAGGTACCGGCGTACCACCTCGTCCACGGCGGCGGCACCGTCGACCGGGCGGACACCGGGGTTGGTGTAGGTGACGTTGCGGCCGCGGTTCGGCCCGAAGCAGACCGCGCCGCGCAGGCCGGCCAGCGGCAGCGCCTGCCGCCAGCGCGGCCACTTGCCCTGGAAGGCCTCCATGACCAGGTCGCCGGCCCACGGCCCGGTCGCCGCGACCACCGCCTCGTGCAGCTCGTCGATGGTCAGCGCCGCGTCCGCCGTCGCCGCCGCGACCGCCGCCACCACCTCCTCGGTCTGCTCCGCCGTCATCCGCACGTGCGCCGGGTGGTTGTTCGGCGGCGGCGGTACGGCGGACAGCGCGGCGGCCCAGGTGGCCAGGTCGCGGCGCGGCAGCAGGTGCACGGTGCCGCGCGGGCCGAACGCCTTGACCAGCGTGCCGTCCGTCCACAGCGCGGCGCGCACGCCGGTACGGGTGGCGCCGGCGAGGCGCAGGCCGATGGCCAGCTCGGCGGCGGACATCACCTGCGCGTGCACCCCGCAGAGCGCGGCGGCGACCCCGGCCGGGTCCACGTCGTGGGACGGGGTGTCCAGCAGCTGGCGGCGCAGCCGGCGGCCGCGCACCTGTTCCGCGGTCAGCCGCACCGGCCCTCCCGCAGGTCGCGGAAGAACGCGCGGATGTCGCCGACCAGCAGGTCCGGCTGCTCCATCGCGGCGAAGTGCCCGCCCCGGTCGAACTCGGTCCAGCGCACGATGTTGCTGGTCCGCTCGGCGAGGTGGCGCAGCAGGACGAAGTTCTCGCGCGGGAAGGCGGCCAGCGCGGTCGGCACGGTCGACCGCTCCGGTCCCCCGCCGCCGTAGTCGGTGTGCGCCCGCTCGTAGTAGATGCGGCCGGCCGACCCGCCGGTGCCGGTGAACCAGTACACCGACACGTTGGTCAGCAGCTGGTCGCGGTCGACTCCGGCGTCGTCCGTCCACTCCTCGAACTTCTCCACGATCCAGGCGAGCTGGGCGACCGGCGAGTCGGCCAGGCCGTAGGCGAGGGTCTGCGGGCGGGTGGCCTGGACGGCGGCGTAGCCGGCGCTGTCGCGGTCCCACTCCCGGAACCGCCGCCAGGAGGCGAGCGTGCGCTCCCGCTCGGCCGGGCCGAGCGCGGCCAGCTCCGCGTCGGTCGGCTCGGTGGCCTGGTAGGCCCCGACGATCAGGTTGAGATGGACGCCGATGACCCGGTCGGGGTGGGTACGGCCGAGCTCGCCGGAGATCGCCGCGCCCCAGTCGCCGCCCTGCGCGCCGTACCGGTCGTACCCCAGCCGCCGCATCAGCTCCGCCCAGGCGGCCGCGGTGCGCCGGTACTCCCAGCCGGGTTCCCGGGTCGGCCCGGAGAACCCGAAGCCGGGGATGTGCGGCATGACGACGTGGAAGGCGTCGGCCGGGTCGCCGCCGTGCGCCCTCGGGTCCGCGAGCGGCCCGGCCACCCGCTGGAACTCGACGTACGAGCCCGGCCAGCCGTGCGTGAGGATCAGCGGCGTCGCGTCCGACTCCGGCGACCGCACGTGCGCGAAGTGCACGTTCGCCCCGTCGATGGTGGTGGTGTACTGCGGCCACTCGTTCAGCCGCGCCTCCGCCGCCCGCCAGTCGTAGCCGTGCCGCCAGTACGCCACCAGCTCCCGCAGGTACTCACCCGGCACCCCGTGGGCCCACCCGACCCCCGGCACCTCGTCCGGCCACCGCGTCCGGTCCAGCCGCGCGTGCAGGTCCGCCAGCTCGGCGTCCCCCACCGCCACCCGGAACGGCAGCACCGCCTCGTCCGCTCCCACCAGCCCATCCTGTCACGCGGCCGGCGCGGCGCTCAGGCGCCGGCGGCGTGGGCGACGGGGCAACGGGAGCAGGCCCGGCGCTCGCAGAGCCGGCAGAGGCGTTCGAGGTCGGCGCGGCTGCCGGTACGGGCGGCGAGCAGGGATTCGAGCAGGGCGGCCAGCTGGCCGAGATCGGCGGCGGGGAGGGGTTCCAGCAGCCGGGTGAGGGCGGCCCGGCGGGCGGCGAGGAGCTGGTCGAGTACGCGCTCGCCGGCCGGGGTGAGGCGGATGCTCAGGCCGCGCCGGCCGGTGGCGCCGCCGCGCTCGATCCAGCCCTGCCCGGCGAGCCGGTCCATCAGCCGGGTCGCGCCGGGCTGGGAGAGGCCGAGCGCGCCGCGCAGCTGCTCGATGCTCCGGCCCGGGGTGGCCGCGATCATGACCAGGGCGGCGGCGGCCGCGCCGGCCTGGCCGACCACGGCATGGGTGGCCTGGTCCTGGGCGTGCACCGCCTCCAGCGCGAGGGCGCCGAGCAGGTTGGCGGTACGGGCCCTGGCGGCGGTCTCGTCGTCGGCGGTCATGATTCCGCTCCCGTGATATGCATGAGTTATGCATGGTATCAGCCGGCCCTGGTCGCTGGCCCTGCTGCTGGCCACCGCGTCGTTCCTGGTGCTGTACGACAGCCTGGCGATCGCCACCGCGCTGCCGGCCATCGGCGCGGACTTCCGCCTCCGGCCGGGCACGCTGCAGTGGGTGATCAGCCTCTACTCGCTCAGTATCGGCGCGTTCCTGGTCCTCGGCGGCCGGGTCTGCGACCTGGCCGGCCGCCGCCGCGTGCTGCTGGCCAGCCTGGTGCTGTTCACCGCCGCCGGGCTGCTGGCCGGGCTCGCCCCGGACCTGCCGCTGCTGCTGGCCGGGCGGGTGGCGCAGGGCGTCGCCGCGGCGTTCGGCATCCCGGCGGCGCTGGCCACCGCCGCCACCGTCTTCACCCGCGAACCCTGGCGGAGCCGGGTGTTCTCGGTCATCGCCTTCGCGGCCTGGTCGGCCGGGCTGGCCGGCGCGATGCTCGGCGGCCTCATCACCGTCCACTGGGGATGGCGCTGGGTCTTCCTGGTCACCGTGCCGGTCGGCGCGGCGGCACTCGGCGCCGCGGCCGTCCTGCTGCCCGCCGACGGCCCCCGCCCTACCACCTCCGAACGGCTGGACGTGGCCGGCGCCCTGCTCACCACCGCCGCCCTGGTCGCGCTGCTGCTCGGCCTCCAGCAGCTCGGCCGGGACGGCGGGCGGCACGCCGGCCGCGCCGCGCTCGTCCTGGCCGGCGCGGCGGCCCTGCTCGCCGCCCTCGTCGCGGTCGAGCGCCGGGTCGCCCACCCGCTGGTGAGGCCGCGCCTGCTGCGCTCGCGCCGGATGGCCGGCAGCTGCCTCGCCTTCGGCACGTACTGCGCCGGCTACACCGCCGTCATCGTCGTCGGCAGCCTGTGCCTCCAGGACACGCACGGGCTGTCGGCCGCCGCGGCCGGGCTCGCCCTCTCCCCCGTCCTGGTCGGCGGCATCGCCAGCTCGACGCTGTCCGCCGCGCTGCTGCGCCGCTACCGGTCCCGCACCGTCGTCACCGCGACCCTGGTGCTGTGCTCCTCGGCGCTGGCGATGATCGCGGCCCGGAGCACCGGCGGGCTCGGCGGCCTGCTGCCCTGGCTGGTGCTGTGGGGTGTCTGCTCCGGACCGGTGTACGTGGCGCTCACCCGCGAGTGCGTCGGCGACGCGGCCGAGCGGGACCGCGGCACCGCCTCCGCGCTGTTCGAGTCCACCAGCCACGTCGGCGGCGGGATCGCCGCGACCGGCTACCTCACCCTGCTCGGCGCCGGCTGGGGCTACCGGCCGACCGAGCTGGCCGGCGCGCTGGTGGTCGCGGCCGGCGCCGTACTGGCCTTTCTCATCCTGCCGCGCCGGGACCGGACCCTCGCGTAGCGGTGATGATCCAGGCCCGCGAGCCGAAGAACACCCCGTCGGCGGTGCGGTGCGCCTCGAGCAGGTCACGCAGCCGGTCGCGGGCGCGCTCGGCCGCCGCCGGTTCGAGGGCGGCGAGCAGCGCCGTCGGCTCGCGCAGGCCGAGCACGAGCTCCTCGGCGGTGGCGGTGTCCGGCCCGTAGTACACCGGCTCGTCCACCTCGGCGAACGCCACGTCCACGAACCCCGCCGCCGCCAGCAGCCCCGCCGCGACCGCCGGATCTCCCAGCGAGAACGGATCAGACCCCGGCGCCGGCGGGGGCGCCGCCGTCCCCGGCGCCAGCGCCCGCCGCACCGCCGCCGGCCACTCGTTCCGGTCCCGCCCCTGCCATACCAGCATTACCAGCCGCGCTCCCGGCCGCAGCGCCCGCCCGATGTTGGCGAACGCCGCCACCGGATCGGCGAAGAACATCACCCCGAACCGGCTGATACCCAGGTCGAAGTGTTCCGGCGGGAACGGGTACGCCTGCGCGTCGGCGCACAGGTACCCGACACCGCGCAGCCCCTCGCTCCTGGTGACCTGCCGCCCGTACGCCAGCGCCGCCGCCGAGACGTCCACCCCCACCACACCGCCGCCGGCGGCCGCCCGCGCCGCGTCCCGGGTGGACTGCCCGGTCCCGCACCCGACGTCGAGGACCCGGTCGCCCGCCCGCACCCCCGCCGCCGCCATGAACCGCCGGTGGTGCGGCGCGATCTCGGCATCGAAAAGGTCGGCCAGCCTGACCCGGTGCTCCCCAGCCCCGCCTGTGCCCATCCGCCGAGACTAACCGCCGCCCCGGCGGCCATGGTCGGTCCCGTTCGGCCACCCACCGGCGCTGGCGCGTACCAGCCGCGCCACCTCCCGCACCGACCGCCCGCCGGTGTCGACGCACACGTCCCCGACCCTCGCGCGGTCCAGCGCCCGGGCCGTGGCCACCGCCTCCTCAGCGCGCCGGCGCAGGACATCCGCGGGCTGACCGCGCAGCCCGTCCCCCGCGAGCTGCGGCCCCTCCCCCCGCCCCCGCCGCATGACCCGTTCGACCAGCTCGTCCGCGCCCGCGCCGAGCCGGCACACGGTCAGCGTCGCGCCCGGCAGCGCGCCGGCGTACCTCCCGACGACCTCGTCGCTGGTCACCTGGCCGGTCATCACCAGGCAGCGGGCACCGGCGGCGAGGTGGTTCGCCCACACGGCGGCCAGGTTCGAGATCCTCACCTCGTCGGGCGCGGGCCGGCAGAACCCGACCTGGGCGAGATCGAGATAAGCCGCCCTGACCCCGCTCCGGTTCACCTGGGTGAAGACCTCGTACCCGACGCTCGACTTGCCCACCGCGGGAGGCCCGCACAGCCACAGCACCGGAACCGGCCCGCCAGCCGGCCCCGTCGCGGGTCCCGGCCCCGTCGAAGGCCCCGGCCCCGCGCCGTTCCCGGCCACGGCCGACCGGTCCTGCCGGCCCGCGACCCGCCCCCACACCTGGTCGGCGACCTCCGCCACGGACATCCCGCTGGTGTCGACACACAGGTCGGCGAAGTCCGTCCGGTCCAGTTCCTCGGCCTCAGCCACCGTCTGCTCGACAAGATGCGGCGCCCAACCCCGCCGCCCGAACCGCTCCCGGAGCTCCCGCTCGTCCACCCGCAGCCGGCACCACACCACCGGCTCCGCCGGCAACCGCGCCGCGTACGCGTCCCTGACCTCGGCGCTGTTGAGGTACCCCGACACGATCAGCGACCGCGCCCCGGCCCGCCGGAACGTCCCCGACACCGCCGCCACGTTGCGCGCCTTCAGCCGGTGGTTGTCCGGATCGTCCCCGGATGGTGGGTAGCACAGCCCCACCTGATCGGCATCGACGTACCCGACCGGACCCTCGAGCCGCCGGAACAGCTCCCACCCCACCGAGGTCTTCCCCACCCCGGAAGGGCCGTACAGCCACAGGAGCCCATCCATCCGCCCGACGCTAACCGCCGATCTCCAGAAAGTCGTGCGAAATATGCGGGGGCCGTGTCGGATCGGGGCAGTGGTGTTCGTAGCAGGGATGAAGGGCCCGGCCACCAGGGCATCCCGCGGAGAAGGAACGGCGATCATGAAGCTGACGACCATGACTCAGGTCACCCTCGACGGAGTGATGCAGGGCAACGGCGGTGCGTCGGATGAGGACCGCCGGAACGGGTTCGAGCGCGGCGGCTGGGCCCTAGGGGCGGGTGACGTCGAGACCAGGACGTTCATCACGCGGACCTACCAGCGCGCCGAGGCGTTCCTGTTCGGCCGGCGCACCTACGAGCTGTTCACCTCCTGGGGATCGGTCGACCAGTTGCGCGCACATCCCATCGGCGTGGCCTTGAACGGGGCCCCCAAGTACGTCGCGTCGACCACGCTCACCGCGCCGCGGTGGGAGGGAACGACCGTTCTCCGCGGTAACCTCGCGGCCGCCGTCAGCGAGCTGAAGGCCAAGCCGGGAGGCGAGCTGCAGGTGCACGGCAGTGGCGCCCTGACCCGGTGGCTGCTGGCGAACGACCTGGTCGACGAGATGACCCTGATCGTGGTCCCGGTGGTTCTCGGCCAGGGCGCGCGGTTGTTCCCGGACGCCGGCCCGGATCTCGCGCTCGACCTGGTTGACTCGCGGGTCGACTCGAAGGGCGTGACGATCCAGGCCTTCCGGCCGGCCGGGCGCCCGCGGTATGCAACGGCCTGAAGTCCCTGACCAGAGGAGATGATCTTCAGATGCGGTACCTGGTTTCCGTGATCGACGACAAGAGCAATCCCGGCAGCACGGACCGGCAGCCCGCCATCAGCGCGTTCAACGAACGACTGATCGCCGAGGGCTACTGGGTCTTCGCGGGCGGACTCGCCGACACCGACGCGGCCACGGTCATCGACAACCGGGGCGAGCAGGCGGTGTTCAGCGACGGGCCCTTCGTGGAGTCGAAGGAGTACCTCGCCGGCGTCTGGGTGTGGGAGGCCCCCGATCTGGATGTGGCGCTCAAGCTCGCCGCCGAGGCGTCGAAGGTCTGCGATCGGAAGATCGAGGTGCGGCCGTTCCTGTGAGCGCGATCGGCGTCGAGGAGGCGATCACCCAGGTCCACCGCGAGGAGTGGGCGCGGGTCATCGCGGCCCTGACCAGGCGTTTCGGTGACCTCGACATCGCCGAGGAGGCGGCCGCCGAGGCGTTCGCGACCGCCGTCGAGCGGTGGCCGGCCGACGGCGTACCCCCCAACCCCGGCGCCTGGCTGACCACCACCGCCAACCGCAAGGCCATCGACCGGATCCGGCGCGAGAACAAGCGCGACGACAAGCACAAGGAGGCTCAGGTGTTGTACAGCGACGACCCGCCCGAGCCCCTCGGCGCCATCGACGACGACCGGCTCCGGCTGATCTTCACCTGCTGTCACCCGGCACTGGCGATGGAGAGCCGGGTGGCGCTGACGCTGCGCATGGTCGGCGGTCTCACCGTGCCCGAGATCGCCCGCGCCTTCCTGGTGGCCGAGAGTGCCATGGGGCAGCGGATCACCCGCGCGAAGGCAAAGATCAAGGCGGCCCGCATCCCGTACCGGGTACCGGCCGCCGACGATCTCCCGGCGCGCGTCGCCGGCGTGCTCGCCGTCCTGTACCTCGTCTTCAACGAGGGCTACCTGGCGACCGGCGCGGACACCGATCCGGTCCGTCACGACCTGACCGCCGAGGCGATCCGGCTCACCCGCCTGATCCGCGCCCTCATGCCGGCCGACGGTGAGGTCGCCGGGCTGCTGGCGCTGATGCTGCTCATCGAGGCCCGCCGTACCGCCCGGGTCTCCGCCAGCGGCGAACTGGTTACCCTCAGCGAGCAGGACCGGGGGGCCTGGGACGCGGCGATGATCGCCGAGGGTCACCGGCTGGTGCGCGAGCGCCTCGCCGCTGCCGCCGCCGGGGTGGCGCCCGGCCGCTTCCAGATCCTCGCCGCGATCAACGCCGTGCACACCAGCGCCCGCGACGTCCGCGACACCGACTGGTCGCAGGTCGTCGCCCTCTACGACCAGCTCGTCCGCCTCGACCCCTCCCCGATCATCGCCCTCAACCGGGCCATCGCGGTCGCCGAACTCGACGGCCCGGAGGTGGCACTGGCCGCAGTCGACCGGCTCGAGGACAGGCTGGCCGGCTACCACGCCTACCACGCCACCCGCGCCGACCTACTCCGCCGGCTCGGCCACAGCCAACAGTCACGCGCCGCCTACGACAGAGCCATCGAGCTGGCCGGCAACACCGCCGAAACCGCCTACCTGACCCGCCGCCGCGACCAACTGAGCTAACCCCCGGTCCCGGATACGACGAAGGCCCCTCTCAACCGCAGTTCTGATGTCCGTGAGTGTCCGCACCGGACGCTCAACGTAAGGCCGGCTGTCCGCGACCGGCACCTGGCTGTAGTCCACGCCGCCGCCACCCTTCTCGTCACGATCAAGGAGTTGTGGCCGCGTTGTCACATGAAAATGCGGCCACAACTCCTTGATCGTGGCCGCGGGCTGGTGCCGCGCTGCCGGTGGCAGGGGCATGGGCGCAAGCCATCGGAGTGGACCGCGCGGGAGCTGCGGCACAGCTTCGTGTCGCTGCTGTCCGACCGGGGTGTCCGGATCGAAGACATCGCCCGGCCGGTGGGTCACCGGGGCACAGCCGTCACCGAGACGGTGTACCGGCACCAGCTAGCTCGTAGTCACTCAGTCAGTCACTCGGATACGACGGAGGCCCTTTCCGATCTCTCGGAAAGGGCCTTCTACCTGGGTCGGGACGGCGGGATTCGAACCCACGACCCCTTGACCCCCAGTCAAGTGCGCTACCAAACTGCGCCACGTCCCGGTCGCTGGGCCAGCGTACCGTACGGCGGGGATGGGGCGGCCGGGCGGGGATGTGAGAATCATGGTGTGATTCGCGCGGTGGTGCTGGATGTCGGGGAGACGCTGATCGACGAGAGTCGGCTCTGGGAGCGGTGGGCCGACCGGCTCGGGGTGCCGCGGCTCACGTTTCTCGGGGTGGTCGGCGGGATGGCGGCGCTGGACCGGTCGCACTGGGATGCGTTTCGTACCTTTCGCCCCGACTTTGACCTGGACGCAGAGCTGGCGAGCTGGGCCGCGGACGAGCCGGACGGGATGCGGGAGAACTTCGACGCAGACGACCTGTATCCGGACGTCAGGCCGGCGCTGGCGGCGCTGCGGGAGCGGGGGTACCGGGTGATCGTGGCCGGCAACCAGCCGCCCCAGGCCGAGGACGCGCTGAGGGCGGCGGACCTGCCCGTGGACGGCGTCTACACCTCGGCGGGCTGGGGCGTCGGCAAGCCGGCGCCGGCGTTCTTCGCCAAGGTCGTCGAGGTGGCCGGGTGCCCGCCGGCCGAGATCTGCTACGTCGGCGACCGCCTCGACAACGATGTCCTGCCGGCCCGGCGGGCCGGCTTCGCGGCGGTGCTGATGCGCCGCGGCCCGTGGGGGTACCTGCACGCGCAGCGCCCGTCCGCGGCCGAGGCCGACGCGGTGCTCGACCGCCTCACCGACCTGCCCAACTGGCTGGCCACCCGGAACTGACCCGCCGGCGGGTGTCGAAATCGGCGCGGTGGCTTCTACGTACGGGTGACAGGTGCCCGGACCGGGGCACCCGAGACCGAGGAGCAACGTCCGATGCCCGCACCCAAGCTCTTGCTGGACGGCCGCGTGTTCGTGGAGTCGGCCCGGTGGCACGACGGCCGCATGTGGTTCTCCGACTGGGGTACCCGGGAGATCGTCGCCGTGGACGCCGGCGGGAACAGCGAGGTGATGGCCCGCGTCCCGGCGTCCCTGCCGTTCTGCTTCGACTGGCTGCCCGACGGCCGGCTGCTGGTCGTCGCCGGTCCCACGGCCACGCTGCTGCGCCAGGAGCCGGACGGCTCGCTGGTCACGCACGCCGACCTGAGCGGCGCCGGCCGGGTCTTCAACGAGATCGTCGTGGACGACCGCGGGTACGCCTACGTCAACGGCGGCGACTTCGACCCGAAGGCCGGCGGCGAGGGGTTCAAGCCGGGCACGGTCGCGGTGGTGACGCCCGGCGGGGAGGTACGGCAGGTCGCCGACGGCATCGAGTTCGGCAACGGCATGGCGGTCACCGCGGACGGCTCGACGCTGATCGTCGCCGAGTCGCACGGCCTACGGCTGACCGCGTTCGACATCGGCGCCGGCGGCGACCTGTCGAACCGCCGGGTGTGGGCGCGGGTGGACGGCCCGCCGGACGGCATCTGCCTGGATGCCGAGGGCGCGGTCTGGTACGCCGACGTGCCGAACATGCGTTGCGTGCGGGTCCGCGAGGGCGGCGAGGTGCTGGACACCGTCCAGGCCGACCGCGGCTGCTTCTCCTGCACGCTCGGCGGCCCGGACCGCACCACCCTGTACATCACGGCGGCGGTGTGGCTCGGCATGGCGGACGGCGCCCGCGACGGCCAGATCCTCACCGCCCCGGCGCCGGCCGCCGGCGCCGGCCACCCGTAGGCGCACCCGTAGCGGGGTCAGCGACGCCGGCCGCGCCCGGACGCCTGGCCCTGGCCCTTCCGCTCCCGGATCCGGACGCTGATCTGGATCGGCGTCCCCGGGAAGCCGAAGTCCTCGCGCAGCCGCCGCTCCAGGAACCGCAGGTACCCGGGTTCCAGCGGCCCGCTGGTGAACAGCACGAACCGCGGCGGGCAGGTACCCGCCTGGGTGGCGAACAGCACCTTGGGCGCCCGCCCACCGCGCACCGGCGGCGGCGTGGCGGCGATGACCTCGGACAGCCAGGTGTTGAGGTGACCGGTGGTGATCCGCTGCTCCCACCCGGTCAGCGAGGTTCGCAGCGCGGCGGCGAGGCGGGCGACGGCCCGCCCGGTCTTCGCGGACAGGTTGACCCGCGGCGCCCACCGCACCCTGGCGAGCTCCCGGTCGATCTCCTTCTCCAGCGAGTACCGGCGGTCCTCGTCCACCAGGTCCCACTTGTTGAACGCGATGACCAGCGCCCTGCCGGCGTCCAGCGCGGTCGCGATGACCCGCTGGTCCTGCTCGCTCAGCGGCTCGGACGCGTCCAGCAGCACGACCGCGACCTCGGCCTTCTCGATGGAGGCGGCGGTACGGAGGCTGGCGTAGTACTCGGTGCCGCTGGCCTGCCGCACCCGGCGCCGCAGCCCGGCGGTGTCCACGAACTGCCAGATCTCGCCGTCCAGCTCGACCAGGCTGTCGACCGGGTCGACCGTCGTCCCCGGCACGTCGTCGACGAGCGCCCGCTCCGCGTCGGACAGCCGGTTGAGCAGGCTGGACTTGCCGACGTTGGGCCGGCCGACCAGCGCCACCCGGCGCGGGCCGCCGTCGCGCGCGTCCTCGTCGCGGTACTCCGGCAGCACGCCGAGCAGCGTGTCGAGGAGGTCCCCGCTGCCCCGCCCGTGCAGGGCGGAGATGGGGTACGGCTCGCCGAGGCCGAGCGACCAGAGCGCCGCCGCGTCGGCCTCGCCGCGCTGGTCGTCCACCTTGTTGGCGGCGAGCACCACCGGCTTGCCGCCGCGCTGGAGCACCCGGGCGACGGCGAGGTCGGCCTCGGTCGGCCCGACGGTGGCGTCGACCACGAACAGCACCGCGTCGGCCGTGTCCAGCGCGCCCTCCGCCTGCGCCGCCACCCTGGCCTGCAGGCCGGTGGCGTCCGGGTCCCAGCCGCCGGTGTCGACCAGGGTGAACCGCCGCCCCGTCCACTCGGCGTCGTACGCGATCCGGTCCCGGGTGACGCCCGGAATGTCCTCGACGACGGCTTCCCGCCGGCCGAGTATCCGGTTGACCAGCGTGGACTTGCCCACGTTGGGCCGGCCGACGACGGCCACGACGGGCGCGAGGGACGGGTTGTCCTCGGCGGAGCCCTCCGCTGGGGTCACGTTTTCTCCTTGCCGCGGGCGGCATCGGCCGCCCTGACGTTGCTGACATGGCTGGCGAGACGGTCGCGAATCTCGTCGGCGGCCGCGGCGATGCTCCGCCGCGACCGGTCCCGGGCACCGGGGGTACCCACCTGGAACGGCTCGCCGAACACCACGGTAACCGGCCGGCGCCAGTGCGGGCGGCCGCCGGCCAGCAGCGCGCTGGTGCCCTCGATCACCACCGGCACGATCGGGCAGTCGGCGCGCAGGGCCAGGTACGCGATGCCGTGCTGGACCTCGTCCACGTCGCCGGCGCCGCGGGTGCCCTCCGGGAACACGCCGACCACGCCGCCCTCCCGGAGCGTCCCGATCGCGGTCTGCAACGCGTGCCGGTCGGCGGAACCGCGGTTGACCGGCAGCTGCCCGAGCCGGCGCAGCGCCCAGCCGAGGAAGCCGGCGCCGAACATCTCGGACTTGACCATGAAGGTGGCCCGCCGCGGGCTGGCCGCGAACAGCACCGGCCCGTCCAGGATGTTGGTGTGGTTGCTGGCCAGCACCACACCACCGGTCGGCGGCACATGCTCCCGGCCGCGCACCCGGTACCGGCAGGTCAGCGGGAACAGGATCCGGTGCCCGAGGAACCGGCACAGGCCGACGAACCACCGGTGCCGCTCGGCGTTCTCCACCTGTTTCGCCGCGTCGGCCTTCCGGGAGGCCCTGCCGGCGCCTCTCCTGAAAGCCCTTCCGGAGGCCTTCTCGACGGCTCGGTCGCCGGCGGAGGTCATGCGCGTTCCCTCGCTCTCGTGGCGAGCAGTTCCAGCACCTTCCGTACCACCGCGTCCTGCGCGCCCGGCACGGAGTTGTCCAGCTCGATCGCGTCCGCGGCCCGGCGCAGCGGGCTGTGCGCGCGGCCGCTGTCCCTGGCGTCCCGGAGCCGGATGGCCTCTGCCGCGCTGGTCTCGTCCGATCCCCGCTCGGCGGCGCGCCGGCTCCTGGTCTCGGCCGCGTCGGCGGTGAGGAAGATCTTCAGGGTGGCGTCGGGGAAGACGACGGTGCCGATGTCCCGGCCCTCCACCACGGCGCCGTCGCCGGCCAGCGCGCGCTGCCGGTCGACCATCGGGGCGCGCACCTCCTCGTACGCGGAGACCGCGCTCACCGCCGCGTCGACCGCGGGCTGGCGGATCGCCGTGGTCACGTCGACGCCGTCGACGGTGACCACCTGCGGCCGGTCCGGCCCGGTGGACAGCCCGATCTCGGTGCGGGCGAGCACCTCGAGCACGGCGTCCCGGTCCTTCGGGTCGGCGCCCGCGTCCAGGACGGCCCTGGTCAGGGCCCGGTACATGGCGCCGGTGTCGACGTAGCGGGCGCCCAGCCTCCCGGCGACCCCGCGGGAGATCGTGGACTTGCCGACGCCGGACGGGCCGTCGACGGCGACGATCCCGTGGAACGGCCGCAGCGACGCCGCGAGCGCGTCGAGCGTGTCGACCGGGGAGTTCTGCGACACCGCGGGTGTCCTTCCTGGGAGCGCGTGGGAGCGGGTGGAGCGACGGGGATCCGTTGACCGGATATTGTGCCCCGCCCGCGCTCCGCTGAACTCACCGGGCAGCAAAAGCCTCACCCTCAAATTGAGGATGAGGCTAGGTCGACAAGGAATTCTCCGCCTCACGGTGAGGGCGAGAAATTGAACTCGGAATTGACCGGTTCCTTCTCGTCGTGCCCACGCGGATGTCGGCGGAGTGCTCCGTTGCCGGTAACTCTACACCCTTGACGCTGTCTCTGTACACGGCTTTGACCTCGTGTTTGTTTGTCGATATGCGTACCCGTACCAATGGCGCAGGTCAATTCGTGATTGCGCGACAAATGTCGATGTAATGGTTTGGCGGTCAGTTGGTCAGGCGATAGAGCTCGCCGATCTCGTCCTGACCGAGCGGCCGCCGGTGGCCCGGTTTCAGGTCGCCGAGCGCGATCGGGCCGAACCGGGTGCGGACCAGCCGAACCACCGGGTGCCCGACCTCGGCCAGCAGCCGGCGGACGACGTGCTTGCGGCCCTCGTGCAGCACCACCTCGACCAGCGACCGCCCGCCCGCCGACTCGAGCACCCGGAACCGGTCCACGGTCACCGGCCCGTCCTCCAGGACCACGCCGGTCCGCAGCCGGCGGGTGGCATCCCGGCCGACCAGGCCCTCCACGTCGGCCAGGTACGTCTTGCGGACGCCGAACGACGGGTGCGCCAGCCGGTGCGCCAGCTCGCCGTCGTTGGTGAGCAGCAGCAGGCCCTCGGTCTCGAAGTCGAGCCGGCCGACGTGGAACACCCGGTCCGGCAGGTCGGCGACGTAGGCGGCCAGCGTCGGCCGGTCCCGGTCGTCGCTCATCGCGGACAGCACGCCCGGCGGCTTGTGGAACGCGAGGTACACCAGGTCGGAGCGGACGTTCACCCGCCGCCCGTCCACCTCCACCACCGCCACGGCGGGGTCGACCCGCATCCCCTGCACCCGCACGATCTGACCGTCCACCCGCACCCGGCCGTCGGCGATCATCTCCTCGCAGGCCCGGCGCGAGCCGAGGCCGGCGGCGGCCAGGACCTTCTGCAGGCGGATGCCGGAGGACGCGGGGTCAGTGCTCACTGTCGGCATCGGTGGTCTCGTCGGCGGGGTCCCCGGCAGGCTCCCCGGCGGGGTCCTCGAGGCTGGGCCTCTGTTCGCGGGCGGCGCTGCCCAGCCGCGCGGTCAGGTCGTCGGTCAGGTCGTCGATGCCGTCGATCTCCGGCAGCAGCGGGGCCAGCGGCGGCAGGTCGTCCAGGGAGTTCAGCCCGAGCCGCTCCAGGAACAGCGGTGTGGTCCGGTACAGGTGGCCGCCGGTCTCCGGCTCGGTGCCGACCTCCTCGACCAGGCCGCGGGCGAGCAGCGTGCGCATCACGCCGTCCACCCCGACCCCGCGGATCGCCGAGATCCTCGACCGGGTCACCGGCTGCCGGTACGCGATCACCGCGAGCGTCTCCAGCGCGGCCTGTGTGAGCCGGCTCTGCTGGCCGTCCAGCACGAACCGCTCGACGTACGGGGCGTACTCGTCGCGGGTGTAGAACCGCCAGCCGCCGGCCACCTCGCGCAGGTCGATGCCACGCCGCTCGGTGTCGTAGCGGGCGGCCAGCGCCCGCAGCGCGTCCTCGATCTCCGCCCGCGGCCGCTCCAGCACCTGCGCCAGCTGCACCGAGGAGACCGGCTCGCCCACGACCAGCAGCACCGACTCCAGGGCCGCGGCCAGCGCGGCCGGGTCGGTGAGTTCGGGCGCGTCGTCGGTCATGTCGGCGGCGAGATCGTCGAAGTGCTGGTCAGCGGGATCATCCTCACCGTACGCCTCCGCGACGACCTCGGGTTCCGGCCGCTCACTCATCCCCCGGCTCCTCCTCGTCCTTCTCCGGGCCGTCCTTCTCCGGGCCGTCCTGGTCCTGGCCGTACTCGTCGCGCAGCTCGACCACCCGGTCGCCGCCCGTCCACCGCACGTGCAGCTCCCCCAGCGGCGTGACCTGCTCGAACATGACCATGCCCTCGCGGTACAGCTCCAGCAGGGCCAGGAACCTGGCCACCACCTCGAGGGTGATCTCGCAGTCGGCGACCAGCGTCCGGAACGTGGCCGCGCCGGTCCGCCGCAGCCGCTCGCTGATCAGCATGGCGTGCTCGCGGACGCTGACCTTGGGGTTGTGCAGGTGTTCGAGGGAGACCAGCGGCGGCACCTTCGGGGTGAGCGCCTTGACCGCCAGCCGGGCGAACCGGTCCGGCGACGGCAGCGTCAGCTCCGGCAGCGCGTCGGAGTACCGCTGCTCCAGCGCCACCGAGCGGGGGAACCGGTGCGCCGCCCGCGCCTCCAGCTCGGCGAACAGGGCCGCCACCTGCTTGTACGCGCGGTACTGGAGCAGCCGGGCGAACAGCAGGTCGCGGGCCTCCAGCAGGGCCAGGTCGTCCTCGTCCTCGACCTCGGCGGCGGGCAGCAGCCGGGCCGCCTTGAGGTCCAGCAGGGTGGCCGCGACCAGCAGGAACTCGGTGGTCTGGCCGAGGTCCCAGTTGCTGCCCATGGCCTTGGTGTAGGCCAGGAACTCGTCGGTGACCTGCGACAGCGCCACCTCGGTGACGTCCAGCTTGTGCTTGCTGATCAGCTGCAACAGCAGGTCGAACGGCCCCTCGAAGTTGGCGAGGTGCACCTCGAACCGGCGGCGGGGGGCCAGGAAGCCCTCACCGGCACCGCCGTCGCCGCCCGCACCCGCGTCCGGGGAGTCGGAGTCGAGGTCGGTCATGGTCACGCCGCTGACGGTATCCCAGCTGGGGGCGGCCCGCTCGGAACCCCCCACGGTAGGGGGCCTGGCCACCGCAGTGACCAGGCCCCGTCGGCGCACGCCACGTGTTACCGCTCCCGCAGGCGGCGTACCAGCACGGATGAGGCGCCTTTGGCGTCGAGCTCGGCCAGCACGATCGCGACCGCCTCGCGCACGATCCGGCCCCGGTCGACGGCCAGCCCGTGCTCGCCCCGCAGGGTCAGCCGCGCGGTCTCCAGGTCCAGCAGTTCCTCGGCCGAGCAGTACACGGTGATCTTCTCGTCGTGGCGCTCGCGGCCGGTCGCGCCGCGGTCGCCCGCGCGCAGCCGGCGGCGCGGGGCCGGCCGCCGGGACGGTGGCCGCCCACTCAGCCCCAGATCGTCGTCCTCGGCCGCCTCGGCGCCGGCCGGCACGGCGTTCTCCGGCCGGAGCGGTACCGCCGGGGCCACCGACTCGCGGTCGGCGGTGCGGTCGTCGCGCAGGGGCCGGGCCGAGGAGCTGGTGGCCCGGAAGAGTTCGGCGGCCCCGGGGAGGCTGGCCCGGCGGGCGGCCATCAGGCCCTCACCGCCCTGGCCGGCTTGGTCTCGGCGTGGTGGATGACTTCCTTGGCGAGGTTGCGGTAGGCCTTGGCGCCGCTGGAGCTGGGCGCCCAGGTGGTGATCGGCTCGCCGGCCACGGTGGTCTCCGGGAACCGGACGGTCCGGTTGATCACCGTGTCGTACACCCGGTCCTCGAACGCCTCCACGACGGTGGCCAGCACCTCGCGGGCGTGCACAGTGCGGGCGTCGTACATGGTGGCCAGGATGCCCTCGATCTCGAGGTGCGGGTTGAGCCTGGCCTGCACCTTCTCGATCGTGTCGGTGAGCAGCGCGACACCGCGCAGCGAGAAGTACTCGCACTCCAGCGGGATGATCACGCCGTCGGCCGCGGTCAGCGCGTTGACCGTGAGCAGGCCCAGCGACGGCTGGCAGTCGATCAGGACGAAGTCGTAGTCCGGCAGCAGCGGCGCGATCGTCATCTTGAGGATCTGCTCGCGGGCCACCTCGGTGACCAGCTGGACCTCGGCCGCGGACAGGTCGATGTTGCTCGGCAGCAGGTCCATGCCCGCCACGTTGGTCTTGACCAGCACGTCGTCGACGCCGACGGCCCTGTCCATCAGGAGGTTGTAGACGGTCAGGTCGAGCTGGTACGGGTTGATGCCCAGGCCCACCGACAGCGCGCCCTGCGGGTCGAAGTCGATGAGCAGGACCCGGCGGCCGTACTCGGCGAGCGCGGCGCCCAGGTTGATCGTGGACGTGGTCTTGCCCACGCCACCCTTCTGGTTGCACAGTGCCACCACGCGGGCGGGACCATGTTCGCTGACCTGGCGTGGTTCGGGTACCTGGCGGCGCATGCGTCCGGTCGGGCCGACCGGGCCGGCGGGCTCCTCCGGCTCGGGCGGCAGCGCGGCAGGGTCTTGGGGCCTCATGGAGAACTGCTCCGCCCTGGCTGTCGACATAGTGTCTGGCCTTTATCTCGGTGAGCCGGTATGGCGATCGTTCCCCGGCAACGTAACCCGAGAGCACAACCGGACTAAGCCGACACGCCGACAGAGCGCCAAACCGGCAGGGTCCATTACCAGGTCGCGGCGGCCGCGAGCAGCCGGGTGCGGACCGCCGCCAGGTGCGGCAGCGCCGCCGCGCCGCCGGCGGCGGCCAGGTACAGCGTGTTGAGCGGCGGCACCTCCGGGCGCAGCAGCGCGACCAGCGTCCCGTCCCCGAGCGCGGCGCCGCACAGGTAGTCGGGCAGCACGGTGACGCCGGCGCCGGCGGCCGTGGCCGCCAGCACCCCGCGCAGGTCCGGCACCACCACGGCGGGGCCGCCGGCCGGCCGGGTGCCGAACACGCTCCGCCAGTACCGCCGCACGATCGGCATGTCCTCGGCGTAGGCGACCAGCGGCGCCGGCCGCAGCGCGGCCACCGGATCGCGGTGCAGCAGCTCCCGGTCGATCCGCTCCGCCCACGCCGGGCCTGCGACCAGCACGAACTCCTCGTCGACAAGCGGCGTCGCGGCGATGGCCCGGCCGCGCGGCCGGATTGTCGACACCACCAGGTCGAACCGGCCCGACGGCAGGCCGGCGAGCAGGTCGTCGGCCAGCCCGACCGTGACGCGGAGCCGGAGGCCCTCCTCCACCAGCTCGGCCAGCGCCGGCAGCACGCGGGCGGCGAGGAACTCCGCCGGCCCGCCCAGGTGCACCGGCCGGGCGAACGCCGGCGCCAGCCCGCGGGCGGCCACCGCGGCGAGCGCGTCCAGGTGCGGCGCGACCTGGCCGGCCAGCTCGTCCGCCACCGAGGTGGGCACCACCCCGCGCGGGACCCGCTGGAACAGCTGCTGGCCCAGCCGCGCCTCCAGGGCCCGGACCTGCGCGGTCACCGTGGGCTGGGACAGGCCGAGGTGCGGGCCGGCGGCGGTCAGCGAGCCGGCCCGGTACACGGCCAGGAACGTCCGCAGCAGGCCGAGGTCCACGGCGCGTCCCTTCCCATCGGGAATCTGATGGCGGCCACCCGTTCCTACGATTGGTCGCCGATGGCTCCGGCAGCCTACTGTCGGCGCCATGAACGACCAATCGCTGGTCACGCTGATCACCGGGGCGTCGAGCGGGATCGGGGCGGCGACCGCCCGCCGGCTGCTGGCGGCCGGGCACCGGGTCGCGGTCACCGGCCGCGACCCCGGCCGGCTGGCCGCCCTCGCCGACGACCTCTCCGTGGGTTCCGACCGGCTGCTCACGGTGACCGGCGACGCGACCGAGTACGCCGACGTGGCCGCCGCCGTACGGGCCGCCGTCGAGGGCTTCGGCCGGCTCGACGCGGTGGTGGCCAACGCCGGGTTCTCCGCGCACGACACGCTCGCCGACGGCGACCCGGCGCGGTGGCGGGAACTGGTGCTGACCAACGTGCTCGGCCCGGCGCTGCTGGTCAGGGCCGCGTTGCCGGCGCTGCGGGAGAGCGGCGGCCGGATCGTGTTCGTCGGCAGCACGGCCGGGGTGAAGAACACGCCGGGCAACCTGTACTCCGTCACGAAGTGGGCGGTGTCCGCGCTGGCCGAGAACACCCGCGTGCTGGTCACCCGGGACGGTGTCGGCGTCACGCTGGTCGCGCCCGGCCGCGTCGACACCCCGTTCTGGTCCGACCACCCCGCCGGCCACGCGCCCGACGGTCCGGTCCTCACCCCGGACCAGATCGCCGACGCGATCGCCTGGGCCGTCGGCCAGCCCGCCGGGGTGGACGTGAACACCCTGGTCATCCGCCCCGTCGGGCAGGTCGTGTGACCGCGGCGAGGGTCCGGGTGCCGGTGCGCCAGCCCACCGGCACGAGCCGGCGACCGCCCTGGCGGAGACGCTGTGGGGCCTACTTCAGGGCTCGGGGGTGCGAGGTGGCGTAGACCTCGCGGAGGTGGTCGACGGTGACCAGGGTGTAGACCTGGGTGGTGGTGACCGAGGCGTGGCCCAGGAGTTCCTGGACCACGCGGATGTCGGCGCCGCCGTCGAGGAGGTGGGTGGCGAAGGAGTGGCGGAGGGTGTGCGGGGAGACCTTGGCGGTGAGGCCGGCCTTGTCGGCGGCGGCGCGCAGGATGCCCCAGGCACCCTGGCGGGTGAGCGGGCCGCCGCGGGCGTTCAGGAACAGGGCCGGGGTGCCGCGGCCGGCGGCGGCCAGCGCGGGGCGGGACCGGACCAGGTAGTCGTCCAGTGCGGACAGTGCCGGGCGGCCGATCGGGACCAGCCGGGTCTTGCCGCCCTTGCCGTGCAGTACCACGACGCTGTCGGCGCGGTGCACGTCGTCGACGGCGAGGCCGACCGCCTCGGAGATCCGCGCGCCGGAGCCGTACAGCACCTCCAGCAGGGCCCGGTCCCGCAGCGCCCGCGGGGTCTGGTCGAAGCCGGCCGCGTCGATCAGCGCCTCGACCTCGTCCACGCTGATCGCCTTGGGCAGCCGGCGCGGCGGTGTCGGGGGCTTCACGGCGCGGGCCGGGTCGTCGCCGGTCAGGCCCTCGCGGGCGGCGAACCGGTGCAGGCCGCGGACCGCGATGACGGCCCGGGCCGCCGAGCTGGCCGCGAGCGGCCGGTGGTCGCCGTCGCCCTCGCGCAGCCGGGCCAGGAACTCGGCGACGTGCCGTTCTGACACCTCGCCCAGCCCGCTCACGCCCAGCGTGGCCAGGGTGGCGGCGTACCGCAGCAGGTCACGCCGGTACGAGCTGAGCGTGTTGGCGGACAGCCCGCGCTCGACCGCCAGGTGGTCCAGGTAGTTCCTGATGACCCCTTCGACGGCGGTGACGGCCTGACTCAAGAGCCTCCCTCGCAGCCCTTACAGACCGAGCGCCTCCTCGACGGAAGCGGCGGTCATGTCGTGCGCCTCGGCCACCGGCGCGTTGGTGAGCGTGCCGCCCGCCGTGTTGACACCCTTGGCCAGTGCGGGGTCACGACGGGCCGCCTCGCGCAGGCCGTGCTTGGCCAGCTCCATCGCGTACGGCAGGGTCACGTTGGTGAGGGCGTACGTCGAGGTGTGCGGGACCGCGCCCGGCATGTTGGCCACACAGTAGAAGATCGAGTCGTGCACGCTGAAGGTGGGGGCCGAGTGCGTGGTGGGGTGGGTGTCGGAGAAGCAGCCGCCCTGGTCGACGGAGATGTCCACCAGCACGGACCCGGACTTCATCCGGCCCACCAGCTCGTTGCTGACCAGCTTGGGCGCCTTCGCGCCGGGTACCAGCACCGCGCCGATGACCAGGTCGGCGTCCAGGACGGCCTTCTCCACCTCGTACTGGTTGGAGGCGACGGTCTGCAGGTGACCCCGGTACACCTCGTCGGCGCGCCGCAGCTTGTTGACGTTCTTGTCCAGCAGCAGCACCTCGGCCTGCATGCCGAGGGCGATGGTGGCGGCGTTCATGCCGGACACGCCGGCGCCGAGCACGACGACCTTGGCGGCGGGCACGCCGGGCACGCCGCCGAGCAGGATGCCCCGGCCGCCGGCCTCGCGCTCCAGGCAGCGGGCGCCGACCTGGGTGGCCATCCGGCCGGCCACCTCGGACATCGGGGCGAGCAGCGGCAGCGAGCCGTCGGCGAGCTGGACGGTCTCGTACGCGACCGCGTCGATGCCGGCCTTGAGCAGCGCCTCGGTGCAGTCCCGGGAGGCGGCCAGGTGCAGGTAGGTGAAGAGGGTCTGGCCGGCGCGCATCCGGTGGTACTCCTCGGCGACCGGTTCCTTCACCTTGAGTACCAGGTCGGCCTCGGCCCACACGTCGTCGGCGGTCTTGAGGATGGTGGCACCGGCGGTCTCGAAGTCCGCGTCCGGAATGGTGGACCCGACGCCGGCCAGGTGCTCCACGTAGACCTGGTGCCCGGCCTTGACCAGTTCGTTGACGCCCGCCGGGGTGAGGGCCACGCGATACTCGTGGTCCTTGACCTCCCGGGGTATACCGACCCTCATCGCCTGACCCCTTTGCTGCCGGCGCGGCGCCGTTGCCGCGCTCGAGGCGAGTGTAAGTCCCTGCCGTGGCGGGTCGCCCCGGACACCGTGTCCGGCAGTCGGGACAAGTCCGGACAACCTGCCTGGCTGACGCACTTCCGGTAGCCCGATCCCGGAAGTTTGGTTAGTCTCACCTAAGTAAGGGTCTGTACCGCCTGCGAAAGGTGATCTCCGACATGCTTCCCACGTTCGTCATCGGCCTCCGGGAAGGGTTGGAAGCGGCCCTCATCGTGGGGATCGTGGCCGCGTTCCTGAAGCAGCAGGGGAAGATGCGGGCGTTGCGGCAGGTGTGGCTCGGCGTCGGGCTGGCCGTGCTGCTGTGCGTCGGCATCGGCGTCGGGCTCAAGGTGCTGGAGCACAACCTGCCGCAGAAGCAGCAGGAGGGGCTGGAGACCATCATCGCCGCGGTCGCGGTCGCCATGGTCAGCTACATGGTCGTCTGGATGAAGCGGCACTCCAAGGACCTGCGCCGGACCCTCCAGGGGGCGGCCGGGTCGGCGCTGGCCAGCGGCTCCGCCCTGGCGCTGGTGCTGATGGCGTTCCTGGCGGTGCTGCGG
This sequence comes from Mycobacteriales bacterium, assembly GCA_045806985.1. Taxonomy (GTDB): domain Bacteria; phylum Actinomycetota; class Actinomycetes; order Mycobacteriales; family JBJMIH01; genus JBJMIH01. Next base: position 85,788 of record JBJMIH010000062.1, read on the forward strand.
GAGGGCATCGAGACGGCGGTGTTCCTGCTCGCCACCTTCGACTCCAGCGGCAACGTGGCCGCCGCCAGCTCGGGCGCGATCCTCGGCGTGCTGGTCGCGGTGGTGCTCGGGTACGCGATCTACCGGGGCGGCGTGAAGCTCAACCTCAGCAAGTTCTTCCGTGCCACCGGGCTGGTGCTGGTGCTGGTCGCCGCCGGGCTGGTGATGTTCGCCCTGCACACCGCGCACGAGGCCGGCTGGCTGAACTCCGGGCAGCACGTGCTCGCCACCCTGCCGGGCGCGTTCGGCCAGGACTCGGTGCTCGGCGCGCTGGCCACCGGGGTGTTCGGCATCCAGCAGAAGGTGGTCGTCGCCGAGGTGATCGGCTGGGTGCTGTACGCGATCCCGATGGGCCTGTTCGTGGCGTGGCCGCAGCGCCGCCCGAGCCGCCCGGCCGCCGCCACCCAGCAGACCACCACCGCCGCCGCGGCCTAAGCTCGGTATTTCCGGGCCTGGTCGAGCTCGGCGGGGGTGAGGTCGCGGGAGTTCACGTTGCCGGCCATCCGCCACCTGCCGTCCACCGGGCACTTCATGAAGCGCTTCGGACCGAAGTGGATCGAGCCGAGCAGCCGGACGCCCTGGCTCGACACGAACAGGTGGTTGTCCGAGCAGCGCAGGATGCGGTCGCCGATGATGCCTTCCACGGCGCGAACATACCCCCGCCGCGCTCAGTCGGTAAGGGACCAGCGGCGCAGGTGGGTGGCGCCGGCGGTGAGCCAGCTGCCGTCGCCGGCGGACGCGAACGCGACCCCCGGCGGCTCGTCCGGCGGGTACTCGACCACGGCGACGGCGGCCAGCGCGCTGGCGTCGAGCAGCTCGTGCCGTACCCCGCCGTCCACCGGCACCGCGGCCAGCACCAGATCGCCGGCCACGTACCCGGCCTCCCCCACGTCCGGCCGCTGCGCCCGGATCGCCCCGTCCGGGAACCGCTGGGCGGCCAGCCCGCCGCCGTCGTACCGCACCGACAGGTACTGCGCCCCGGACGGGTGCACGCCGACGAGCAGCCGCCGCTCGTCGCCGGCCTTGCTCACGAACGGCCGCCCGCCCCGCCGGTCCCACCGGCCCCAGTAGACGTGCGCGCCCTTCGGCCGCCGGCGCACGCTCAGGCCCAGGTGGATGCCGTCCGGGTGCGGGACGACCTCGGCGGACGCGGCCAGGCACTCCAGCGCCGCCGAGCCGATCAGCCCGCCGTCGCCCGGGTCCAGCACCCACCACCAGTCCGGACTGTCCGGGCCCGGCACGGTCGCCCACACCATCCCGGCGTGGAACGCCACCGTGCCGCCGCCGCCCTCCGGCCAGACCGGGTGGATCCGCTCCCACACCTTGCCGCCGCCGTGGTCGAGCAGCACTACGTAGTCGGCGCCGGCCAGGGCGAGCTGCCCGCCGTCCGCGCGCACCGCGTACCGCGTCCCGTCCGGCACCGACCAGGTGTGCACCGGGTCGAGGGCGTGGTCGTACAGGGTGACGATCCCGCCGGACCGGACGGCCCAACCCACCCCGGGCACGCGTTGCACCGCACCGCCGGAGCTGTCCGCCGGCGCAGGGGCGGAGGTGAGGAGCACGGGACGCACCCGCGCAACCTTACTGGTCAGATCCTCGGTAACCGCTCCCAGCCCATTTCGGCCACGCGGGCGGTCGCGAGCACACCGATCACGCAGGTGGCATTCCGGATCTGCCCGTCGAACACCATCCGGACCGCCTCATCCAGGGTGAACCAGGCGGATTCGAGTTCGGCCTCCTCGTGCTCCCGCTCGAACCGCTCGCCGTCCGGCACCTCGGACAGGTCCTGGGCGAGGAACAGCCGCATGCGCTCGTTGGTCATGCCGGGCGAGGTCAGCGTGTCGGTGAGCCGCCGCCAGGTCGCCGCCCGCAGGCCGGCCTCCTCGTACAGCTCCCGCCGCGCCGTCTCCACCGCCGGCTCGCCGTCCACATCGGACAGCCCGGCTGGCAGTTCCCACAGTCGTTCGCGTACCGGGTGCCGGTACTGCCGCAGCAGCAGCACCCGGCCGTCCGGGTCGACCGCCACCGCGCCGACCGCGCCGCCGTGCTCGATGTAGTCGCGCTGCGCGACCGTCCCGCCCGGCATCGTCACCTTGTCGGTACGGATGGTGAAGATCGGGCCGCGGTACTGGACGGTGCTCTCCACGACCTCGTAGTCGTGGCCGGTCACGAGTTGGCCGCCGGCATCTCGACCGGCAGCTTCTGCGCCTCGTTGTAGCCGATCGCCGCGCCGATGAACGCCCGGAACAGCGGGTGCGGCCGGGTCGGGCGGGACCGCAGCTCGGGATGCGCCTGGGTGCCGACGAAGAACGGGTGCTTCGCGGTCTCCAGCTCGACGTACTCGACCAGCTTCCCGTCCGGCGAGGTGCCGGAGACGACCATCCCGGCCTTGGCCAGCCGGTCCCGGTAGGCGTTGTTGACCTCGTACCGGTGCCGGTGCCGCTCCTCGGCCTTGTCGCCGCCGTACGCGGCCGCGACCAGCGTGCCGGCGGCGAGCACGGCCTGGTACAGCCCGAGCCGCATGGTGCCGCCCATGTCGCCCTTGCCGGCGACGATGTCCTCCTGGTCGGCCATCGTGGCGATCACCGGGTGGGCGCTGGTCGGGTCGAACTCGGTGGAATTGGCGTTGGCCAGCCTGGCCAGGTCGCGGGCCACCTCGATGACCATGCACTGGAGGCCGAGGCACAGCCCGAGCACCGGGATGCCGTTGATCCTGGCGTACCGGACGGCGCCGATCTTGCCCTCCACGCCGCGCTCGCCGAACCCGCCCGGGACCAGCACGCCGTCCACGCCGGCCAGGTGCTTGGCGGCGCCCTCCGGCGTCTCGCAGGCGTCCGAGGCCACCCAGCGGATGTTCACCCTGGCCCGGTGGGCGAACCCGCCGGCCCGCAGCGCCTCGATCACCGACAGGTACGCGTCCGGCAGGTCGATGTACTTGCCGACCAGCGCGACCTCGACCTGCTGGGACGGCCGGTGCACGCGCTCCAGCAGGTCGTCCCACTCGGTCCAGTTGACGTCCCGGAACGGCAGGCCGAGCCGGCGCACGACGTACGCGTCCAGCCCCTCGGCGTGCAGCACCTTCGGGATGTCGTAGATCGACGGCGCGTCCGGGGCCGACACCACGGCCTCCACGTCGACGTCGCACATCAGGCTGATCTTGCGCTTGAGCCCGGGCGGGATCTCCCGGTCTGACCGGCACACGATCGCGTCCGGCTGGATGCCGATGTTGCGCAGCGCGGCCACCGAGTGCTGGGTGGGCTTGGTCTTCAGCTCCCCGCTCGGGGCCAGGTACGGCACCAGCGACACGTGCAGGAACAGGCAGTTCTCCCGGCCCACGTCGTGGCGGATCTGCCGGATCGCCTCCAGGAACGGCAGCGACTCGATGTCGCCGACGGTGCCGCCGACCTCGGTGATCACCACATCGACCTCGGGCGTGGCCATCGCCCGCACGCGGTCCTTGATCTCGTTGGTGATGTGCGGGATGACCTGCACGGTGTCGCCGAGGTACTCCCCGCGCCGCTCCTTGGCGATCACGTCGGAGTACACCTGGCCGGTGGTCACGTTGGCCCGCCCCGACAGGTCGACGTCGAGGAAGCGCTCGTAGTGACCGATGTCGAGGTC
>JBJMIH010000063.1:0-5597 GCA_045806985.1 Mycobacteriales bacterium
AAACATAACCAACACCACGATCTACACATCACGAAGCGGGGCGCCGCGTCCGGCCCTGCCGCGCTCGACACTGCCGCGCACCGCCTCCACCACGTAGAGCGGGAAGCCTCCGGTGGTCGCCTGGAGCAGGTCGGCGTCGACGGGGTGCAGCGGCCGTCCGGAGACCGCCTCGGCGAGACGGCTGGTGTCGGCGAGCTCCAGCGGGCTGACGGAGATCTCGGTCAGCAGGCCGGTGGCCCGCATCCTGGCGACCCAGTCCATGACCTCGGGATCCTCATCGAGGTTGTCGTCGCGAAGGGTGCCGGCGACCAGGACCGGAGTGTCGGCCGCCAACCCCAGGAAGAACGTGACGAACGTCAGCGTCTCCAGATCGCACCACTGCACGTTGTCCAGGACCAGCAGTTTCGGACCGCCGGCGGCCAGCAGGGCGCGGGCAAGGCCCTCGAAGAAACGGTGGCGCCGCCAGGCGTCGGCAACCACCCGCGAGCCGGCGCCACGCGGCACGCGGCCCCCCGACGGCACCAGCCTGGCGACCTCGGCGCGCCATGCCGGGTCGAGGGTTGCCACGGCGGACTGGAACGCCGGGTGCCGCAGCCAGTCGACGACCGGCGCCAGCGCCAACCGTCCCGAGGTGCCGAAGCACTGGCTGGCCACCACCACCGCGCCGTGCTGCGGGGCCGACCTGGCCACCTCGGCGACCAGCCGGCTCTTGCCGACCCCGGCGCCGCCGCGGACCAGTACCAGGCCAGGCCGACCGGCCACGGCGGCCTGCCACCGGTCCCGCAGCACGCCGAGCTCGCGGGACCGGCCGACCAGCAGGGCCGCGGCGAGCCCGGAGCGACCGGCGGCACGCTCGTCCGGCGGTGGCCCCGTGCCGGCCTCGCCGGCCTGCGGGCCGGCGCCGGCTATCAGCCGCTGGAGCGCCTGCCGTGTCGCCTTGTCCGGAACGACGCCCAGCTCGCGCTCGAGCACCGAGGCGCAGTGGTGGTAGGTGCTGATGGCGCCGGCCCGGTCGCCCAGATCGGCCTGGATCCGCATCAGCGTGCGGTAGCCGGCCTCCTCCAGCGGCTGGAGCTGGATCCGGCGGCGGGCCGCCTCCATCGCACCGGCCGGGTCGCCGGCCTCCAGCCGGGCCGCGCAGAGCAGGTCGCACAGGTCGGCACACCGGCGCTCGAGCTCCGCCCTGGCCTCGAGCACCCAGTCGTCGTACAGACCGGGCAGTAGCTCGCCGCGGTACCCGCCGACCGCGGCGGCGGCATGCGCCAGGACTGCGCCGGTGTCGTCCGCGGCGGCCGCCGCCAGGGCTGCCTCCCGCTCGAGTTCGAAGACGCGCAGGTCGACACGGCAGGTCGCGGTGTCCCGCCAGCACAGATCCCTGGACGTGACGACCAGCGAGCCCTCCTCGCCCAGGACGCCGCGCAGGTGGTGCAGTTCGCGGCGCAGGTTGGTGAGTGCCTGGGCGTCGATCGACTCCGGCCAGAACAGCGCGGAGATCCGCTGCCGGGCCTGCGGCGTTCCGGCATGGGCGACCAGGAACGCGACGAGAGCGACCGCGCGTGACGAACTGGTCAGTACGTCGCCGGTCACCTCATCGGTGATGGTCTGCTCCCCCAGGAGAGACACGTGCAGCATCTCGACGCGGCCTCCTGGCGCCCCAGGGTAGCCGCTCGGAAGATCGTCACCCCGGTCTTTGTCAACCAGTGCCGTTTCGCACATGATCGCCGCAGGGCGGCGGTGGCCCACCGTGGCCGCGCGAGACCGGTGCCCTGCCTAGTCCGCTTCCTTGACCGCGGCCTTGTACGCCGCCTGGAGTTCGGCGAGAACCGACGGTGTCCCCGGCGCGCGCGGGATGCCGAGGTGCCGCTCGCGCAGCTCGTCCATGAACCGGTCCCACAGCTCGGGCCCGCCCCGCTCGAGCAGCTCGGCGCGGACGGAGAGCTCGTGGCTGGCGGGCAGGTGCTGCCGCCCCCACGAGCCCAGCGCCGCCATCACGGGCACGAGCCGCACGCCCGCCTCGGTGAGGCTGTAGCGGATCTTCTGCCGGTGGGTCGCGTCATCCGACCGCCACAGCAGCCCGTTGGAGACCAGGCGCCGCAGCCGGTCGGCGAGGATGTTGGAGGCGATCCCCTCCTGCGACCCGGCCAGCAGCTCGCGGAAGTAGTGCCGGTCGCCGAACATCACGTCGCGCAGCACCACCAGCGACCACCGGTCGCCCAGCACCTCGATCGCCAGGTTGATCGGGCATCCCGACCGGTGCGCCGGGTCTCGTACGTCAGCCATCGAACTGATTGTACTTCGCAATCGGTCGTGCTAGCGTCCCTCCAACCACTTTCAGCCTGCAATCAGTTTCGGAGGCCTGATGACGCCGACGAGCGAACGCATCGACCGGCGCTACAGCGACGAGAGGGCGGCGGCGGTCCCGTGGGCCGACGCCGAGGCGAGGCTGGCCGCGGCGGAGGTCGCCTGGGTCGTGACCGTACGACCCGACGGCCGTCCCCACGCGACGCCGATGGTTCCGGTGGTCGAGGACGGGAAGGTCTACTTCCACACCGGCAGCACCGAGGTGAAGTACGCCAACCTCCGGGCCAACCCGCACGTGCTCGTGCTCGCCGGCGACACCGCCTGGGACCGCGGCCTCGACGTGGCCGTCGAGGGGACCGCCGTGCCGGTGACCGACGATGCCGCGCTCCGGCGACTCGCCGAGCTGTACCGCGGCCGCTGGGACGGCCGCTGGCAGCTCGACGTCCAGAACGGTGCCATGACCTCCGACACGCCCGACACCCAGCTCGTGGTCTTCGAGGTCACCCCGAGCAAGGCATACGGCCACGCCAAGGGCGACCCGTTCGGCCAGACCAACTACCGCCTCTGACGCGGGGCAACGACAGGGCTCAGGAAGGGGAATCGTGAGGCTGCTTCTCACCTCCGCCGGCATCAACAACCCGAGCATCCACGACGCGCTGGTCGGCCTGCTGGGCAAGCCGATCGCCGACTCCAGCGCCCTCTGCATCCCCACCGCGGGGTACGGCTCCCGCTACGCCACTCCCGACGGGGCATGGCGATTCATCAGCGGACGATCCGACCAGCCCATGGTCGAGCTGGGGTGGAAGTCGGTGGGCGTGCTCGAACTCACCGCGCTGCCCAGCCTCGACCGGGAACGCTGGGTCTCCTGGGTCCGGGAGGCGGACGTCCTGCTGGTGAACGGCGGCGACGCCCTGTACCTGTGCCACTGGATGCGGGAGTCCGGGCTGGCGGATCTCCTGCCGTCGCTGCCCGACATGGTCTACGTGGGATTCAGCGCCGGGAGCATGGTGATGACACCCCGCATCGGGGAGGACTTCGTCGGCTGGAAGCCGACCACCGGCGACGACAGCACGCTGGGGATCGTCGACTTCTCGATCTTCCCGCACGTCGATCACCCGGCCCTGCCGGAGAACACCATGGCCGACGCGGAGAAGTGGGCGGCCGAGATCGCGGGCCCCGCGTACGCGATCGACGACGACACCGCCATCAAGGTGACCGATGGCGCCGTCGAAGTCGTTTCCGAGGGGCACTGGCGGCTGTTCACCCCCGCATCATGAACGCCCGGGATCTCTCCAGCTCCAGAACGCGCACCGGTGGTCGGCGGCGAAGCCGGTCTCCGGGCCGGGCCGCGGCGGCACCAGCGACTGGATCAGCCCGGTGCCGTTGAACGGCGGCCACGACGGGACGCCTCCCGTGGCCGGGAACCCGCGGGCGGCGAAGGCGGTCCAGTAGCGCTGCATCGTGTCGGCGAGGCGGAGCTGTGGCGCGGACAGGGTGCCCGGCAGGTTGAACAGGTACTGGAGTTCGAACGCGTGCGCCGCGCCGTACGGGAAGCTGACCGGCGGCAGCAGGAACGGCGGGGCGTTCTCGTCGTTGAACTCGTACGCGAACGTCGGCACCCAGCGCGCCAGCGACCTGTCGAGGGTGAGCGCGGGGCAGGCGAACGTGGCGTCCGTGACGAGCGCGCTGAACGCGACCGGCGGGCTGGGGTAGGCGCTGAGCGGGTACCGCGCGGCGATCGCGGCCGCCACGTCCGGGGAGACGCCGAGCACGCCGGCGATGAAGCCCAGGTAGTTGGCTGCCGTGACCGGGTTGCCCGCCAGCTCCTGCTGGGCGGCGAACAGCCGCCACTCGTCGTGGTTGGTGCCGTCGACCACCGGCACGCGGTTGAACCGGCCGGTGGCGAACGCGGTGGCCAGCGGCCGTACCAGCACCTGCCCGTCGACGTCAGGACGGTAGCCCGACGAATTCTCGTGGGCGAGGATCGTCGACACCGGCAGGCCGCGCAGGCACGCCGCGGTCTGGTCGGCGCAGCCGGCCCCGGTGGCGAACGCGGTGCCGGCGGCTTCGGCCGCCGCCAGCGGCTGCTGGTTGACGTCGTACGATCCGCTCTCCACCAGCGCCCTGGCGAACAAGCCATGCGCGCCCGGCGACGCGAGCTGCGCCAGCGTGCTCAACCCGCCCGCCGACTCGCCGAACACCGTCACGTTCCGGCCGTCGCCGCCGAACGCACCGACATCCCGGCGCACCCACCGCAACGCGGCCTGCTGATCCATCAGCCCGTAGTTCCCGGACGGCCCACCCGGTCGGGCCGCCAGCGCCGGATGAGCCAGAAACCCGAGCGCACCGAGACGGTAATTGACAGTGACCACGACAACACCGCGCCGGACCAGCGCGGTCGGGTCGTAGTCGTCGCTCTCGCCGGTGACCAGCGCGCCGCCGTGGATCCAGACCATCACCGGCCGCCTGCCGGCGCCGCGGGCGGCGGGGGCGTAGACGTTCAGGTACAGGCAGTCCTCGGACACGCTCGCCTGCCCGAACGCCGTCCCCGGCTGCGCGCAGTGCGGCCCGAACGCCGTCGCCGCACGCACCCCCGACCACCCCGCCGCCGCACGCGGCGCCCGCCACCGCAACGCGCCAACCGGCGGCGCGGCATACGGAACCCCGAGGAACTCCTCGATGCCGCCCATCCGGGTACCCCGCAGCGCACCCTGCGACGTGACCACCACCGGGCCACCGGGCGGCGCACCCGACGCGGGGACGGCCACCAGGCCGAACAGCGTGGCCGCCGCCACCACGGCGACCGTCGCCAGTGCCCTACGGCCGATCCAATGCTGCCTGTGCTGGGCCATCGGGGGCCTCCCGTCGCCAGGCTTGCCGGGCCGCTCCTCAGCCTCCCAGCCGAGCCGACCCTGGCGAAGAGAAGAGCCCGGTATGTCCAGTTTTATCCGGCCTCCGGATCCGGTCGGGAACCAGCCCGCGGGCATCGCTGGATGGCCGGCGGGACCTTGCGCCCGGTCGAGGCTCGGGCCGCCTCGTAGGCCGTGTCTCAAAGTCGGCTTCCGCCTTGCATGCCCTTGGCGGGTTTCGGACCCCTGCGGCCACGATCAAGGAGCCTTTTCCAACCTGATCGGGTTGGGTTGGTGCGGTGTGTCCAGTGTGGAATAGGTGAAGCTCCTGGCTGTTCAGGTGATGTACCAAGATCATCTGAGCGTCCAGGAGCTTCGTGTGTTGTCTTACCGTGTGGTGTTGCCGGTGTCCAGCCAGACGCTGCGCTACGTGGCCAAACTCATCCG
>JBJMIH010000064.1:0-26264 GCA_045806985.1 Mycobacteriales bacterium
GCGTTGGTGTCGTAGCCGGCCATCAGCGGCACGATGTTCATGCCGTACCCCTGCGCCTCGGACACCGTGCCCTTGTTCGGGGCGTCGCCGGTGGCGTAGACGAGGTAGCCGCCGCAGGCGGACCGCAGGTAGGCCTTCTTCCACGAGTCGTACTGCTTCTTCACCGCGGCGTCCCGGCTGGACTGGCTGGCCGAGGGCATGACGCCGGTCTGGTAGGTCACGTGCGTGGGGAAGGCGTGGCTGGGGCTGGCCGCCGGTTGCGTCGTGGCCGCGTCGGCGCCGAAGTGGCCCAGCAGGGGGAGTCCGAGCGCGGTGACCGCGCCGGCGGTGACGAGCGCCACCAGTGTGCGTCGGGCGGCCGGTCGAGCCGCCGCTGTCGACCGTGGTGCCATGAGGTTCCCTTTCCGTGTCGGGAATGGCGGTCCCGGGTCGGCTCCGTGGTGACAGGCGGCAGGGGAGCCGGCCGGTATTCACATATCGGTACAACGGTCACAAATGTGACCAAGCCGGATGGTAGCCAGCCCGCCCACCTCCGGCAAGCCCTTGGTCTGGACCAATCGGAGGTGGGCGGGTGGTTCACCGCGGGAGGGCGGCTACTGCCACTGGTACGCGCGCATGCCGGTGATCAGCAGGTACGTGTTCTCCAGGTCGGCCTTGTCCTTGATCGAACGGTAGATGCCCCACTTCGGCCGGGCCCGGTCGGCCAGCCAGGTGTCCACATTCGACTTCGACGCGTCCAGCACGGTCGTGCTGCCGTCCTTGACGATGAAGCGGGCCGTGCCGTTCGGCTTGTCGTCGTACTTGATCTGCACGTCGACGTCGATCCACTTGTTCTGCAGCGGGTTCAGGTCGGTGCTGCCGACCACCGTGTCGGAGTCGAAGATCACCAGCTCCAGCCGGTTCTGGCTGCCCCGCTTGCGCAGGTCGATGGTGAGGATCGGGCCGGTGCCCTCGCCGGGCTCCTTCATCTGCATGATGTGCGTGAACGAGGTGGTGGCCTTCAGCGAGCTGGGGATGTACATCGAGTACGTGAACCGCCAGGTCTGGCCCTTGCTGATGATCAGGTTCCTGCCGTTGGCGACCATCCCCTTGACCTCGTTGCGCTGCCGGTCCGAGCCGTCGCGGTCCTTGACGTTCATGTCGAACCGGTAGTTGTTGTCCTGGACGTAGATCTCCTTGGTGCTGCCGCGGTTCTCCACGCCCTCGAACGCGTTCAGGCCGTCCTTGTTGGCCTCCGGCGCCCATTTCTGCACCCACTGGGCCGCGTGCGGGGCGGTGGTGGCCGCCTGGACATCGGCGGAGCTGGGCCAGGCGAGCAGGGTGCCGGCCGCGAGCGCGCCGGCCAGGATCCCGGCGCCGAGCGCGAGCCGCCGTGGTGACCTCAACATGTCGCTTACTCCCTTCGCGTGGGGTCAGGAGGAGGGGAGCGACCACGCGATCAGGTGGCCGCTGGTGCCGCTGCCGAAACCGCCGGAGTTGCCGTCCGGCATGTACAGCACGCCGTTCGCGAGGATCGGGCTGGACCAGTGGTGCTGGCCGATGCTCCCGGTCCACACCACCTTTCCGGTGCTGGGGTTGATGGCCTGGACCTTGTGCTGCTTCTGGTCGGCGGTGTGCTCGCCGCCGCCGTTCGCCGCGTACAGCACGCCGTTCGCCACGAACGCCGACGTGGTCCAGCCGTTGAAGAGGGTCCAGCGCAGGCTGAGGGACGGGTTGCCGGCCGCGTCCACGGCGATCCGGAAGCCGGCGATGCCCTTCTCGCCGGGCACGAACACCCACACCGCGCCGGACGGGTCCCGCCACACCGCGCCCTGCGAGCGCATCATGCTCATGTCCGGGAAGTCGTACAGCTGCAGTTCGCCGCCGAGGTGGCCCGGCCCGCCCTTGCCGCTCAGGTCGGCCAGGTTGAGCAGCCGGATCTTGCGGTCCTTGCCGGGCTGCACGCCGAGGTGCGGGTACTTGGCGCTGATCCCGACCGGCAGGATCAGCAGGCCGCCGCTGCCGATGTCGCGATCGGACTTGACCGACGCCGCCCAGTCGGCCGGCGTGTAGCTGTCCAGCGGGTACCCGCCGCCGTCGCGCAGCTGCGTGCTGCCGTCCGGCGGGAGCGCCACCCAGCTCTGCCGCCACACCTTGCCGGCCACCCAGGTGGTGCCGTCGTTGGTGCCGCCCATCTGGAACAGCCGGTCCAGCGAGGGATCGTAGGACGGCGAGCGAGACCACGGGTTCGGGCCCTTCACCGCGCAGTCGTCGGGCGCGCCGGACGCTCCGAAGTGGATGTCGGGCCGGTCCGAACAGGAGAGGCTGAACACGTGCTGCGCGCCGGTGGCCAGGTTGATCGTGGTGATGTGGCCGTGGCCCTCGTTGGAGGCGTACAGGTAGCTGGTGCCGTCGGCGGCCGTGCCGATGGTGAGCTGGGAGCTGGCCTTGCCGGGGCCGGCCTGCTCCGGCCAGCCGCCGCCGGTGACCTCGGTGCCGTCGCCGACGTTGACCTTGTGCACCTTGCCGTCGTTGCTGTTGGCGTAGAGGTACTGGCGGTTGGGGTCGATGGCCGGTGCGGAGTTGACGTTGCCGCTACCGCTGAAGTTGTCCGACCAGACCACCGCGCCGGTGTGCGCGTCGAAGGCCGTCAGGTGGCCGTGCTCGCCCTGGAGGTAGACCAGGTCGCGGCTGCCGGACCGGGTGACGACGTCGCTGAGCAGCACCGGCGCGCCGTCCGGCACGTCGGTGGTGGGCACCTTGAACAGCTGCTTGAGCTTGCTGACGTTGCCGAGGCTGACAGCGCTCTCAGCGGTGTCGTTCGCGGTCTTGGCCTCGTCGAAGCCGAACTGCGGCCAGTCGTACTTCGCGACTGTCGCGGCGGCCGCGGCGGCTGGCGCCGCGTGGGGTGGGGATCCGGCCTCCGCGCCCTGCGGCGCGAGCGCGGCGGTGAGCACAACCACCGCGACGAGAGGCAGGCGGCGGGGTACGCGTCGAGAACTCACTCGTCCTCCTCCGGCGTGGAGCGGGATCTGTTCGCCGAGGCAGGATCGTCGAGCAGTCTTTGGGCGGTCCCGGCCCGCAGGCGAATCACTCTGCGTGTGCACCACGGGCCGTGACCGGTTCGGTTAAGGTTGCAAACGTTTGCCATGGTGTCAATGTCTGTATACATCTGTGAACTTCGCGGTGGACGCCGCCGGCAGCGCCGCAGGTCAGCCCAGGCATACCCACGAGTACGCCCGGACAAGGCCACTGCCGGCTCCGGAAGGCAGGTTCCATGATCGCCCCGGAGCGGTTAAGCTGATCCGGACATCAAGGGATATACCACTTGACTCGCCTGCAAACGTTTGTACGCTTGCCGGGTGGAGATGTCTAGACCACTCTGACCGTGGAGGAGGCCGCCATGACAGTGCGCAAGCAGGAACGCAAGGTACGCCGTCCCTGGGTGACCCCGGAGGCCCGCGAGGTTTCCTGTGGCCTGGAGGTCACCGGCTACGCCGGCGGACTCCCGCTCCCCGGCAGCCGCTGAATCCGGCCGAGCCGTTGTTGGCGAGGGTCCTCGGCTCGGCCGCGGGTGGTGGGTTCCCGCAGTGGAACTGCGGCTGCCGCCAGTGCGCCGGGGTGCGGGCCGGCGAACTACCCGCCCAGGCCCGCACCCAGGCGTCACTGGCCGTCAGCGCCGACCGGGAACGCTGGTTCCTGGTCAACGCCACGCCGGACATCGGCCGCCAGCTCTCCCGGCTGGCGGCCTGTTCCGGCCCGGTCCGCCGCCACGCCACCCGCCGCGGCGACGTGAGCGTCGACGCGGTACGCCGCAGCCCGATCGACGCCGTGCTGCTCACCGACGCCGAGCTCGACCACGCCGCCGGGCTGCTCTCGCTCCGCGAGTCCAGTGGCCTGGTGCTGTGGTGCACCGCCTGGGTGCAGCGGGCGCTGCGCGAGTCCGGGCTGCTCGGCATCCTCGAGTCGTACACGCCGGTGGCCTGGCACGAGGTGCACCCCGGCGTGCGCGAGCCGCTCGGCCCCGGCCTCGCGATGGCCGCGATCGCCACCGGCTCCACCAAGCGCCCCCGGTACGCCGCCACCCTGCCGGTCGACCGGGCCGCGGTCGTCGGGTACCGGTTCACCGACACCGGCACCGGCCGCTCCCTGCTCTACCTGCCGTGCCTGCCGGCGCTGGACGACTCGCTGCGGGCCGAGCTGGCCAGCGCCGACTGCGCGCTGGTCGACGGCACCTGCTGGAGCGACGACGAGCTGGCCACCGTCGGGCTGAGCGGCAAGACCGCCCGGTCCATGGGTCACCTGCCGGTGTCCGGATCGGACGGCAGCCTCACCGAGCTGGCCCCGCTCGCCGCCCGCCGCCGCATCCTCTACACCCACCTCAACAACACGAACCCGCTGCTGGTCGACGACTCCCCGGAGCGGTACGAGGTCGAGGCCGCCGGCCTGGCCGTCGCCGCCGACGGGACCGAGATCGAGGTGTGATGGACGACTTCGTCGCCACGCTGCGCGCGCGGTCCGCGGTGTACTGGGAGAAGCACCCGTTCCAGCAGGCCATGCTGGCCGGCGAGCTGGCGCCCGACCAGGTCAGGTCGTGGGTCGCCAACCGCTGGTACTACCAGCGCAACCTGCCGCCGAAGGACGCCGCGGTCATCGCCAACTGCCCGGTGCCGGAGGTACGGCGGCGCTGGCTGGAGCGCATCGTCTACCACGACGGCCCGCGCGACGGCGAGGGCGGGCTCGCCGACTGGCTGCGGCTGTGCGACGCGGTCGGGCTGGGCCGGGACGAGGTGCTGGACGAGCGGCACGTGCTGCCCGGGGTCCGGTTCGCGGTGGACGGATACGTGTCGTTCTGCCGGACCCGGAGCTGGCAGGAGGGCGTCGCCTCGTCGCTGACGGAGCTGTTCGCGCCCGACCTGATGAGCCGGCGGATCGAGGCGTTCCGCACCCACTACCCGTGGATCGACCCGGACGGCCTGACCTACTTCGAGCAGCGCTGCGGACAGGCGCCGCGGGAGGCGGCCTACGCGCTGGAGGTCGTCACCCGGTACTGCGTCACCGAGGAGCAGCAACGGGCCGCCGCCGACGCGCTCACCTACAAGTGCGACGTGCTGTGGGCGATGCTCGACGCGGTCGCGTACGCCGCCGGGGCCCGGGAGGGCGGGTGACTCCGGTGCTCGCCCGGCACGCCAGGCTGCGCTGGAACCAGGCGCGCGGCCAGTGGACGCTGCTCCTCCCGGAGACCGTGGTGCTGCTCAACGACACGGCCGGCGAGGTGCTCTCGCTCTGCGACGGCACCCGCGACCTGGACGCCGTGGTGAGCGCGCTGGCCGAGAACTACGACGGGGTCGACGCGGGCGAGGTCGCGGCCCTGCTCGACGGCCTCGGCGGGGCGGTGGTGTGGACGTGAGCAGTACCGGCATCCCGGCGCCGCTGTCGCTGCTGGCCGAGCTGACCCACGGCTGCCCGCTGCACTGCGCGTACTGCTCCAACCCACTGGAGCTCGCCGCCCGCGACACCGAACTGCCCACCGCCACCTGGGCCAGGGTGTTCGCGGAGGCCGCCGCGCTCGGCGTGGCGCAGATCCACCTGTCCGGCGGCGAGCCGCTGCTGCGCCGGGACCTCGCCGCGCTGGTCGGCGCGTGCGCCGGCGACGGCCTGTACACCAACCTCATCACCAGCGGTGTCGGGCTGACCGGGCCGCGCGTCGCCGAGCTGGCCGCGGCCGGCCTCGACCACGTGCAGCTCAGCGTGCAGGACGCCGACCGGGAGAGCGCGGACCGGATCGCCGGCGCGCGGGTCTGGCCGGTCAAGATCGCCGCCGCCAGGGCGGTCGCCGCGGCCGGCCTGCCGCTCACCGTGAACGTGGTCCTGCACCGGCAGAACCTGGACCGGCTGGAGGCGACCGTCGCGCTCGCCGAGGAGCTGGGCGCGCAGCGGCTGGAGCTGGCGCACACCCAGTACTACGGCTGGGCGGTGCGCAACCGGGACTGGCTGCTGCCCACGGCCGCGCAGGTCGAGCGCGCCGCCGAGGTCGCCGCGGCGGCGGCAGAGCGGCTCGCCGGCCGTACCGCGGTGGTGTACGTCCAGCCCGACCTGCACACCGGTCAGGTCAAGCCGTGCCTCGGCGGCTGGGGTCGGGTGCACCTGGCCGTCGCCCCGGACGGCGACGTGCTGCCCTGCCAGGTCGCCGGCCAGATCCCCGACCTGGTCGCGGAGAACGTCACCCGCCGCCCGCTGTCCTGGATCTGGTACTCCTCGCCGGCCTTCGCCCGCTTCCGCGGCACCGCCTGGATGGCCGAACCGTGCCGGAGCTGCGAGTTCCGGGAGATCGACCACGGCGGCTGCCGCTGCCAGGCCTATCAGCTCACCGGCGACCCCAACGCCACCGACCCGGCCTGCCACCTCTCCCCACACCGCGCCACCGTCGACGCGCTGCTCACCGGGGCCGCCGCCGCGCCTCAGCAGGACCCGGAGCCCCGCCCGTCCGCGCCCCACGGCCGCCCGCTGGCCGTCGTCCCCGTCCCGCGCAAGGATCTCCAGGACCCGCGGTAGTGGCGCGCCCGCCGTTCGCCGGCGGTATGTGCCAAAGCACCGGGACCAGTTTGCCGCGGGCAACGGCGGGGAATTGGTGTTGACAGGAACAAGGACACCATTGATCATTGTTCAGGACGGCAAGGCCACCGCTCACCGGAAGGGAGGACCACCCGATGCGACGCAATCTGCAGCAGCCCGAGCGCCGAATTACCTCGGCGATGCGCCGGTGTGCGTGTCGACCGTCCTTCGCCGGTGAAGCCTCCGGTGAGGCAGCCAGTGATGTCGCTGGTGGTGGCGTGACCTGAACGGGTCTCGGGCCAGGGGCCCGATCCCTTCAGCAGCCGCCGCGGTGACCACCACGGCGGTTTTTCTGTGCGATTCGAGGTGCCATTCTGGTGCCTTTCTTCGGCGTGCCGTTTGACAATTCCACAGCACCACGGGAAGTGGGGAAGTTTGGTCAACCCGCCTGCCTTGGAAGCAGGAGAACGCTGGTTCGAATCCAGCCTTCCCGACGAGAGCACACGGTCTCTTGGCGTAACCGGCAGCGCACCTCGTTGAAGCCGAGGGGGTCCGGGTTCGACTCCTGGGGAGACCACGGGACAACACGAAGGGGGTGATCACGGTGACGGCAGTACTCGTCCTGAACGCCAGCCTCGAACCGCTGCACCGGGTCACCCTCCGGCACGCGGTCCGGATGCTGGTCCGCCAGGTCGCCGAGGTGCACGAGACCGACGGCGACCGGCAGGTCGGCCCGTACCCGCGGCCGCGGGTGGTACGGCTGGTGCGGTACGTGGTCACGCGATGGCAGTGGACCCGCGCGCCCGGCTGGTCCAGGGCCAGGGTGCTGGCCCGCGACCGGCACCGGTGCGCGTACTGCGGCCGGACCGGCACCACCATCGACCACGTCCGGCCGCAGTCCCGTGGCGGCCGGTCCACCTGGACCAACACGGTCACCGCCTGCGTGGCCTGCAACGCGCGCAAGCGCGACCGCACCCTCGCCGAGGCGGGGATGCGCCTGCTGTTCGAGCCGTACGAGCCCCAGTGGCTCGAGGTGCTCCGTTGAAACCTGCTCCCGGGCTGGGCCCCCGGGAGCACCCGGGCCCATAGCTCAGTAGGGAGAGCACCGCCGTGGCACGGCGGGGGTCGCCGGTTCGAACCCGGCTGGGTCCACGCGAGGAGAGGTCCGCCTGCTGGTACGGGCAGCGTCCTGCTAAGACGTCGGGTTCACCCCCGCGCGGGTTCGAATCCCGCTCTCTCCGCGAGTACCACCGCCTGTAGCTCAACGGTCAGAGCACCCGTCTGATACACGGGAGGCCGGAGGTTCGAATCCTCCCGGGCGGACGGCAGTACACCAGCTCCGTTGGGGTAGTGGTCAGCCTTCCGGGCCCTCAACCCGGGGACGCGGGTTCGATTCCCGCACGGAGTGCGCAACAACAGCATGGCGTCGTGCCGGAGCAGCGAACGGATCCGTTTGCAAAACGGATGGCCTACCAGCCCACGCGGGTGCGAGTCCCGCCGACGCCTCCACTGGGTAGCTCAGCCGGTAGAGCGCCGCCCTCATAAGGCGGAGCGCGCGAGTTCGAACCTCGCCCCAGTGACCACCACCACGTCCTCGTAGCTCAGCAGGACAGAGCGCCACCCTCCGACGGTGGAGGCCGCAGGTTCGACTCCTGCCGGGGACACCACGCAGTACGGTCACACCGTGCCGATGCGCTGGCTGCTGCTGGACGAATACACCGACCGCGAGCCGGACGCCGTGGTGGCGGCCTGTGCCGGCATCGACGGCCTGTTCGTTGACCTGGCCCCGCCACCCGTCGAGCGGTACGTGCTGCTCGGCTGCGCTCCGGCGGGCCGGCTTCGGGCAGCACTCGACGGCACGGCCGGAGCGTGGCTCGGTAACCTCGTCGTCGAGGCGGCCCACGACCCGGACGCCGTCGTCGAGCTGGTCGACCTCACCCTCGTCGGCCACAACCGCTCGGTGACCGCTCCCGCCCCGGGACTCCTCGACATCGACCTGACCGGCCGGGTGCGGCCGGAGCCACCGGTCCCGACCACCGCGCCGCGGCTGGCCGGTGCCGGCGGCTACCGGCTCACCGGATACGACGGCGACCCATGGGGCGCCTGCCGCGACCTGGGCGGCGTGTTCCGCGAGCGGCCTCGGCCCCTCGAGCACCCCACCACGCTGCGCGGATGCCGGCCGGAGCCGCCGCTGCGCGCCGCCATCGACGCCCTCGCCCGCGGCGCCGGCAACCCCGGTGGCGCACCGCGTCGCCGCCGGATCGACGCGACGATCCACAGCGTGGCTGACGACGGAACGGCGACCCGGACCATGTCCTCGCTGCACGCCTCGGTCGCGGCCGCCCGCCCCTCCGCGTACGGCGCTGACCTGCTCGATGTCACGCTCGACGCGGCACCCGCCAGCCCGATGCCGGCCGGCGCGCGGGAGATCTGGCAGCTCTGGCGGGCCGGACCTCCCACCGGGTACGGCCTGTGGGCCCGGTACGACAGGGAACTGCGCCACCAGTGGGCGGGCGCGGCGCTCTGCCACCGGCGGCGCGACCAGCCGGACCGTCCGGCCGGCAGCACCTACCACCTCGACGGCCGGCACGTCACCGACATCGAGGGCTTCTACTGCGCGCTCGGCGAGGCGGTCAACGGTCCGGGCGGCTACTTCGGGTGGAACGCCGACGCCGTCCACGACTGCACGCGTGGCGGCTTCGGCGCGAGCTGGCCGTTCCGGCTCGTGTGGCACGACGCGGCGGTGGCCAGGGAGCACCTGGTCCGGGGCTACGACCGGCGGGCCTGGGCGCCGGCGGTCACCCTGGACGACCTGCTCCGGTGGCTCGCCGAGGACGGCATCGAGGTCGAGCTGCGCTGACCGCTGAGCTGTTCGACTTCGGCGGTCAGTACCTGCACCTGATCGGCGTCGTCGCCGCGAGGGCCGAACGGAGCCGGCTGGTCGGCGCCGGCGTCATCCCTCTCGGCCGCTGCCGGGGTTGGCCGAGGTCAGGGTGGGGTGACGCCGACCGGGTTGGGGTACGGCACGACCCCGGCCGTCGCGCGGGTCAGCGGGAGCAGCAGGTCGGCGAGGCGCGCGGTCCGGTCAGGGCCGAGCGCCCGCCACGGCCCGGCGGCGGCCCGGTCGGTGAGCGCCTCCATCTCGGCGTGCGCGGCCCTGCCTGCCGGGGTCGCCGTCCCGTCCGGTTCCAGCCAGCCCCGGTCCACCAGACCGGCCACGGCCGCGTCCCACTCCTCGTCGGTCCAGCCGCGGTTGGGTTGCAGCAGCCCGCGGATGCCGTCGACGCCGGCCCGCCACGCCAGCGCGCCCACCCCATCCACGTCGGCGGCGACCAGCGCGGCCACGTGCCCGTCGCCGCGGTGCTCGCGCAGCACGGTCGCGGCCTGCCACAGCCGGGCCACCGGCTCGTCCGCGTCCGGCCATGGCAGCGCGGCGTTCGCCGCGCCCAGTGCCCGGCCGGTCACGTCCAGCCCGGTGGCCGCCTCCTGGAGCAGGTCGGCGGCCTCCCTGACGTCATCGGTGACCGGCCCGAGCAGCCGGTTCAGGGCGGCCGTCGCTCCCTCCAGCCGGGCGCGCAGGGCCTGCTCCGGGGTGGCGCGCGTCCAGATGTCCGGCAGTGCGCGGGCCACCATGCGGGGCGCGAACGAGGCGTACAGCGCGATCGCCGGTGCCGCGTCCACCGGCCCGAGCGGCGCGGTACGGCCGGCGAAGTACCCCCGCCAGTACCCGCGCAGGCCCGCCTCCTCGTACGCGGCCCGCGCCTCCGGGGCGAAGTAGGTGACGGCGTGCAGCGGCTCGAACCGCTGCCACAGCAACCGCGCGTTCATCCGGCCACCCCGTCGATGTCGGTCCGCAACAGGTACTCCACGATGCCACCGCGCAGTGTGGCCTCCGCCGCCGGGCCGTACAGCCGCGCGATCGCCCGCCGGGGCGGGGCGTTGTCGGCGGCGACGTGCGCGCGCAGCACCTTGACCCCGTCGGCGCGGGCCATCGCCACCGCCGCCCGCAGCAGCCGGCCGCCGACGCCGCAGCGCTGCCAGGCGTCCACGACCAGCGCGCCGAGGTCGGCCTCGGTGTCGCCCGGGCTCCGGCGGACCTGCTCCAGCCAGCCGACGAGCCGGCCGTCCACCTCGGCGACGGCGGCGTTGAAGCGGTCGGGGCCGGCCTCGGCGAGCATCCGCAGGTAGGCGTCGGGCAGTCGCCGGGTTCCGGTGAGGAACCGCGCGCTCAGCGAGGGCAGCGACAGGGTGCCGCCGTCGAGGGCGCGGACCGTGTCGAGGTCGCCGGCCCGCCACGGCCGGACCAGCAACTCACCGATCATCGCGTACCTTCTAAGTATGACGGCCGACATATGTCGCTCGACCACGCTAACATGACGGGGTGGCCAGGAGTAAGTCACGCGAGCAGGCGGTCGAGACGGCCGTACACCTGTTCCGGCGGCAGGGCTACCACGGGACCGCGCTGTCCCAGATCCACGAGTCCAGCGGCGCGCCCCGCGGCTCCTTCTACTTCCACTTCCCCGGCGGCAAGCGCCAGCTCGCCCTGGAGGCGATCGCCCAGGTCCGCGCCGACCTCAACCACGTCATCGAGGTCGCCGAGCAGCGCGGCGCCACCGCCGCCGAGATGATCCGTGCCCTCGGCCGCATCCTGGCCCGCTGGATGGAGCGCACCGGGTACGAGGAAGGCTGCGCGGTCGCCGAGATCGTCCTGGACACCGCCCCCGACATCCCGGACCTCCACGACGCCTGCCGCGAGGCCTTCGACGACTGGCGGCAACGCTTCACCGCCGTCTTCACCCGCTACGGCCAGGACCCCGCCCGCGCCGACCGCCTGGCCTGCACCGTCCTTGCCGGCATCGAAGGCGCCTTCATCCTCGGCCGGTCCCACGCCTCCGGCGATCCCCTGCGCACCACCACCGAGCTGCTGTCCGAGCTCTGCCCCTGACCCCCGGCCCCGTCCACCCGCGCCCACCCCGCCCCTGACCCCCCGGCCCCGTGGCCTGCGTCCGCCCTGCGCCTGCGCCTGCGCCTGCGGCCCGCCGTGCGCGTGCGTCCGCCGTGCGCGTGCGTCCGCCCTGCGCCTGCGCTCGCCGTGCGCCTGCGTCCGCCCCTGCGCCTGCGGCCCGCCGTGCGCGTGCGGCCCGCCGTGCGCCTGCGTCCACCGTGCGCGTGCGGCCCGCCGTGCGCCTGCGCCCACCCCCCACCCGCCGCTTCGCCTCTCGCCGCCGTCCCACCCCGACCCCACCCCCACCCACCTCCGCATTCGGACGCGCAGCGGCGTAGGACCGGTCGGGTACAGGTCCGCGTCCGAATGCGGCAACCCCACGCAGCGGCCAAGGAGTACGGCGCTTGAGGGGCACCAAGGGGTCGGTCCGCAGGGCCAACGCACGGTCCGGCGCGTGCGCCGCCAGTTGTACGCCCTGTGGCACAACCCCTACAAAGCCTCGGTGGTCGGGCACCGCGGGAATTGGTCGTGGCGTGGGACGGCACATTTCGCGCCGGAGCAGCTTCCCGGCCGGTCCCGCGCCGCTGCCGCGCGAAATGTGAACTCGGGCGTGTGGGGCCGGTAGGGCCGGTAGGGCGGACGTAGGAGAGCGGGGCGGGAGAGCGCAGAGAGGCGCAGCGGGGAGTAGGTGGTGGGCGCACGGCGAGCGCAGGCGCAGGGCGGACGCAGGCGCAGGGCGGGCGCAGGGGAACGGGGGCGGGGGCGGGGGCGGGAGAGCGGGGAGAGGCACAGCGGGGAGTAGGGGGTGGGCAGGAGGGTGGCGCCCGCCGGCCGTGCCGCGCCGGTGTCGCGCCGCTGCCCCGCGAAATGTGAACTCGGGCGGGTGGGGTGGGCGTAGGAGGGCGGGGTGGGACAGCGGGGGTGAGGCACAGCGGCGGGTGGGGGGTGGGCGTAGGAGGGCGGCGCCGGCTGGCTGTGGGGAGGCGGTGGGCGGGCGAGGCAGGCGGTAGTTGTCGGTGCTTATTGACATGAGAGGCAACTGTAAGAAAAATCTTCGCCAATTCCTTCACGGAGGGAGGAGGCTCGGTGGGCGCCGTCCTGACCCGCGGTTTTGCCCGAGGAGATGCCGAGGCTCTGGTTGCGGTGTGGAACCGGAGCTTGGCGGCGGATCCGACCACGCTCGGGTGGTTGCGCGACTGCGTACTGCTCGACCCGAACTTCGACCCTGACGGCCTGCGGGTCGCCACGGTCGGAGAACAGCTCGTCGGTGCCGCGTACGCGGTCCGCCGGCTGACCCCCCATGCCGGGACCGAGCTGGACCCGGACACCGGCTGGGTGCCGTTCTTCTTCGTCGATCCCGACCACCGCGGCCAGGGTGTCGGCGGCCGGCTGCTCACCGAGGCGCTCGGCTTCCTGCGTGCCGCCGGGCGGTCGAGGGTCGAGTTCGCCCCGTACACCCCGTACTACGTGCTGCCCGGCATCGACGAGGTCGCCTACCCGGCCGGGTTCGCGCTGCTGACCAAGCTCGGCTTCAGCACCCTGTACTCACCCGTTGCGATGGACCGCTCACTGGTCGGGTACGCCGTCCCGCCGGAGGTTCGAGCCCTCCGCGCCGAGCGGGAGGCCGGCGGGTACGCCTTCACGACCCCGACCGCCGGCGACCTCCCGGAGCTGGTCGCCTTCGCCGCCGCGGAGTTCGCCCCGGACTGGGGTGAGGCGATCCGGGACTCGGTCCACCGCGGCACCCCGCTGGACCGGTTCGTCGTCGCCTGGCAGGGCGACCGGATCGTGGGCTTCGCCACGTACGGCGCGTACCAGGGCGTCCGCGAGCGGTTCGGGCCGTTCGGGGTGGAGGCGGGCCAGCGCGGTACCGGCCTCGGCAAGATCCTGCTGCACGAGACGATGACCCGGATGCGGGCCGAGGGCCTGCACACGTCGTGGTTCCTGTGGACCGGCGAGCAGAGCCCGGCCGGCCACCTCTACAAGGCCGCCGGGTACGAGGTCACCCGCCAGTTCCACGTGATGCGGAGGACGGAGCCGTGACCCGGCACGTCCTCGCGATCGGCGGCCACGCCGGCGACATGGAGCTGACCACCGGCGCCGTCCTGGCCCAGACCGTCAAGGACGGCGGCCGGGCCACGCTGCTGCACCTCACGCTCGGTGAGCGCGGCCACCCGCGGGTGCCCGTGCCCGAGTACGCACGGCAGAAGCGGGAAGAGGCCGAGGAGGTCGCGGAGCGGCTCGGCGCCGAGGTCCGCTTCCTCGACTACCCCGACGGCCTGCTGCCCGAGGACGAGGAGGTCAAGCTCCGGGTCGCCGACGAGATCCGGGCGGTGCGGCCGGACGTGCTGCTCACCCACTGGTCGGCCAGCATCCACAAGGACCACGAGCACACCCACCGGATCGTGCTGGACGCCCGCTTCTACGCCGGCCTCAAGACCCTCGAACGGGACCTGCCCGCGCACTGGGCCGGCACCCTCTACTTCGCCGACAACTGGGAGGACGCCGAGGGCTTCCGGCCGGACGTGACCTTTGAGGTCTCCGAGGAGGCCTTCGAGTCCTGGTCGGACGCTGTCAGCCGGTACGCGTTCGCCCGTGGCGAGACCTACGGCTTCCCGTACGTCGAGTACTACCGCGCACTCACCATCGTGCGCGGCGCGCCAGCCGGCTTCCGGCGGGCGCAAGCGTTTGCCGCGCCCCGCGGCGCCCTTGACCTGCGCGTCCGCTCATTCGAAAAGGGGCCCCGATGATCCGCCGTACCCTCCTGGCCGGGCTGGCCGCCGCGCTCGCGGCCACCGGCGCCACCGCCTGCGCCGACAACAACAACTCCTCGAAGGGCGGCGGCGGCCAGCCGCTGGTCGTCGAGGCCATCGACCAGGGCTCGTGGCAGCGCAACTTCAACCCGTTCGCCACCAGCACCCGCAACATGGGCACGTTCGGGCTGCTGTACGAGCCGCTGATGTTCCTCAACAAGCTCAAGCCCGGCAGCCAGACCCCGTGGCTGGCCACGAAGGCCGACTGGTCGGACGGCGGCCGGACGCTCACCCTCGACCTGCGCGACGGCGTGACCTGGTCGGACGGCAAGGCGTTCACCGCCGACGACGTCGTGTTCACGTTCCAGACGGTCATGTCGCACCCGGAGCTGGACACCGCCGGCTTCGGCCTGTCCGCCGCCACCGCCAGCGGCAGGGACAAGGTCAAGCTGACCTTCAGCCAGCCGGCGTACGTCAAGTTCGCCGACCTGGTGGGCAACACGCCGATCGTGCCGAAGCACGTGTTCGCCGGCCAGAACCCGGTGACGTTCGCCAACCCGAACCCGGTGGGCACCGGCCCGTACACGCTCAGGTCGTTCTCCGCGCAGATGTACGAGTTCGGGAAGAACAACCGGTACTGGCAGAAGGACAAGGTGCAGGTGCCGGCCGTCCGGTTCCCCGCCTACACCGCCAACACCGTCCAGACCGGACTCCAGCAGAAGGAGATCGACTGGGCCGGCGCGTTCGTGCCCGACCTGAAGAAGATCTATGTCCAGAACGACGCCGCGCACAACAAGTACTTCTTCCCGCCGGACGGCGTCGTCTCCCTCTACCCGAACCTGGCCCGCGGCCCGCTGGCCAAGCTGGAGGTGCGGCAGGCGATCAGCCTGGCGCTGGACCGGGCCCGGCTGGTCAAGGTGGCCGAGCGCGGCTACACCAAGGTCGCCCACCCGAGCGCGGTGGCGATGCCGGGCGGCCAGAAGTACGTGCCGTCGAAGTACCACGACACCTCGTTCAAGGTGGACGACGCGAAGGCCACGTCGCTGCTGGCGCAGGCAGGGTACAACGCCGGCAACCCGCTGAAACTGGAGCTGCTGGTGCCGTCCCCGTACACCGACTGGGTGGACGCGGCGCAGCTCATCAAGGAGGACCTCGGCAAGGTCGGCATCGACCTGGAGCCGCGCGGCGTGTCCGTGCAGGACTGGGTGGCCAAGGTCGGGCAGGGCAACTACGACCTGACGATCCGCGGCGCGGTCTACGGCGCGACCCCGTACTTCGTGATGCGCTCGCTGCTCAGCGGCAAGCTGTACCAGCCGGTCGGCACCTCCGCGAAGGGCAACTACGAGCGGTGGCAGGACTCCGGCACCGACGCGCTGCTCGCCAGGTACGAGGGCACCGACGACGAGAAGCAGCAGGAGCAGGCCGTGCAGGGGCTGGTCGGCACCATGATCGAGAAGCTGCCGGTGCTGCCGCTGTTCTACAGCCCGAACTGGGCCGAGTACCGCACCACCAAGTACACCGGCTGGCCCACCGCGGCCGACCCGTACGCGATGCCCGCGCCGTTCCAGTCCCCGGACATGGCGGTGGTGCTGCTGCACCTGCGCAAGGCCAAGTAGGGGCCGGCCGGTGAGGTTCCTCGCCCGGCGGCTCGCGTTCTACCTGGTCACCGCGTGGGCCGCGGTCACGCTGAACTTCCTGATCCCCCGGCTGATGCCGGGGGATCCGGCCGACCTGCTGGCCGAGCGGATGAAGGGCCAGGTCGACCCGGCGGCGATCACCGCGCTGAAGAAGACGTTCGGCTTCAGCGACGCCAGCCTGTGGCACCAGTACCTGGACTACCTGGGCAACCTGGCGCACGGCGAGCTGGGCCGCTCGGTCACGTACTTCCCGAGCAGCGTGACCTCGGTGATCGGGTCGGCGCTGCCGTGGACGGTCGGGCTGGTCGGCATCGCCACGCTGATCAGTTACGTGACCGGCACGCTGCTCGGCGTGATCGCCGCCTGGAAGCGCGGCACCTGGGTGGACGCGGTGCTGCCGGGTACCACGTTCCTGCACGCGGTGCCGTACTTCTGGGTGGCGCTCACGCTGGTGCTGGTGTTCGGCGTCGAGCTCAACCTGTTCCCGACCAGCCGGGCCTACGGGATGGACGTCACGCCCGGCTTCAACTACCCGTTCCTCAGCAGCGTGATCGCGCACGGGTTCCTGCCGGCGGTCACGATCATCTGCGCGTCCCTGGCCGACCGGCTGCTCGGCATGCGCAACGTCATGGTGACCACGCTGGGCGAGGACTACGTGGTGCTGGCCGAGGCGAAGGGCCTGTCCAGCCGGCGGGTGATGTGGGCCTACGCGGCCCGCAACGCGATCCTGCCGAACATCACCAGCTTCGCGCTGTCGCTCGGGTTCGTGGTCGGCGGGTCTGTGCTCACCGAGATCGTGTTCGCCTACCCCGGCGTCGGTTCGGTGCTGCTCAAGGCCGTCGAGAACGAGGACTTCCCGCTCATGCAGGGCATCTTCCTGGTCATCTCGCTGGCGGTGCTGGCGGCGAACTTCGTCGCCGACCTCGCCTACGTCGCCCTCGACCCGCGTACCCGGCAGGAGGGGTGAGGCCGTGCTGCGCTCGGTGAAGATCGTCTCCGGACTGGCCATCCTCGGCTTCTTCGCGCTGATGGCGCTGGTCGGGCCGTTCCTGGTCGGTGACCCGCACCACACCAGCGACGCCGGCCTGCGCGGGCCGAGCGGCGCGCACTGGCTGGGCACCACGCAGACCGGCCAGGACGTGCTGGCGCAGGTCGTGTACGGCAGCAGGGTGTCGCTCGGTGTGGGCGTGCTGTCGGCCGCCATCGCCACCGTGTTCTCCCTGGTCATCGGGTTGGTGGGCGGGTACTTCGGCGGCATCGTGGACGAGCTGCTGTCGCTGCTCACCAACATCTTCCTGGTGCTGCCGGCGCTGCCGCTGGTCATCGTGCTGGCCGGGTACCTGCCCAGCCGCGGTGTCGCGTCGGTGGCGATCGTCATCTCGGCGACGGCGTGGGCGTGGGGCGCGCGGATCCTGCGCGCCCAGACGCTGTCGCTGCGCCGCCGCGACTTCGTGCAGGCCGCGCAGTCCTGCGGCGAGCGCACCTGGCGGGTGATCTTCTGCGAGATCCTGCCGGTGGAGTTCCCCGTCATCGCCACCAGCTTCCTGGCCACGGTCATCGCGGCGATCCTCACCGAGGCCGGGCTGTCGTTCCTCGGGCTGGCCGACCTGTCCACGGTGAGTTGGGGCACGATGCTCTACTACGCGCAGAACGGGCAGGCGCTGCTGGTCGGCGCCTGGTGGTGGTTTGTACCGCCCGGCCTGTGCATCGCGCTGATCGGGGCCGGTCTGGCGCTGGTGAACTTCGGCATCGACGAGATCGCCAACCCGCGGCTGCGGACGGTACGGCCGAAGAAGGTGTCGCGCCGTGGCTGAGCCTGTCGAGCCGGTACTCCAGATCCGGGACCTGAGCGTCGACTACGCCAGCGCCACCGGCGCCGTGCACGCCGTGGACGGGGTGTCGCTGGACCTGTACCCGGGGCAGATCCTCGGGCTGGCCGGGGAGAGCGGCAGCGGCAAGTCGACGCTCGCGCACGCGGTGGCGCGGCTGCTGCGGCCGCCGGCCGAGGTGACCGGCGGCGAGGTGCGGTACCGGCCGCGCGACGGCGGCGAGCCGTACGACGTGCTGCGGCTCGGCAAGGGCGCGCTGCGGCGGTTCCGCTGGCGGGAGATGTCGGTCGTGTTCCAGAGCGCGATGAACGCGCTCAACCCGGTCGCCACCGTCGGCACGCAGATCGACGACGTGCTGCGGGCGCACGAGCCGGGACTGGGCCGGGCCGAGCGTCTGGAGCGGACGGTCACGCTGCTGCGCCGGGTGGGCATCAGCGCCGACCGGCGGCGCAGCTACCCGCACGAGCTGTCCGGCGGGATGCGGCAGCGGGCCGCCATCGCGATCGCGCTCGCCCTCAACCCGGCGGTCATCCTGATGGACGAGCCCACCACCGCGCTGGACGTGGTGGTGCAGCGCGACATCCTGCGCGGGATCAGGGCGCTGCGCGACGAGTACGGCTTCGCGGTGCTGTTCATCACCCACGACCTGTCGCTGCTGCTGGAGATCGCGGACCGGATCGCGATCATGTACGCGGGCCGGGTGGTGGAGCAGGGACCGGCGCGGGCCCTGCACGACGACCCGCGGCACCCGTACACGCGCGGCCTGCTCGGGTCGTTCCCCACCCTGCACGGGCCGCGGATCGAGCTGCTCGGCATCCCCGGTTCCCCGCCCGACCTGCGCGACCTGCCGCCGGGCTGCGCGTTCCAGCCGCGCTGCGGGTACGCGCAGGACACCTGCGCGGTCCACCGCCCGGCGCTGGAGCCGGTCGGCCCGGACCGCACGGCGGCCTGCCCGGTGCTGACCGGCGACAAGGAGACGGTGTGATGAGTGGCGAGCCGGTGCTGGAGGCGCGGGAGCTGACCAAGCGGTTCACCGTCGCCAGCGGGGGGCGGCGGGTGGTCGGGCGGCGGCGCGAGCTGGGCGCGGTGGACCGCGTGTCGCTCACGTTGCGGGCCGGCACGGTGACCGCGCTGGTGGGGGAGAGCGGCTGCGGCAAGAGCACGGTCGCCCGGCTGCTGTCCCGGGTGTACCCGCCGACGTCCGGGGAGCTGCTGCTGCGCGGCCGGCCGGTACGCGGGCGGGGCGGGCTGCGGGCGTACCGGCGGCAGGTGCAGATGGTGTTCCAGGACCCGTTCGCCTCGCTCAACCCGTTCCACCGGGTCCGGTACCACCTGGCCAGGCCGCTGCGCGTGCACGGCCACGTGCGGTCCGCCGCCGAGGAGGCCGCGCAGGTCGCGTCGCTGCTGGAGCGGGTCAACCTGACCCCGGTCGAGCAGTTCATGGACAAGCTGCCGCACGAACTGTCCGGCGGGCAGCGGCAGCGGGTGGCGATCGCCCGCGCGCTCGCCGTCCAGCCGGTCGCGCTGATCGCCGACGAGCCGGTGTCGATGCTGGACGTGTCGATCCGGCTCGGCGTGCTGCGGCTGCTGGAGAGCCTCAAGACCGACGACGGCCTGGCGCTGCTGTACATCACCCACGACATCGCCAGCGCCCGGTACTTCGCCGACGACATCGTGGTTATGTACGCGGGGCGGGTGGTGGAGCGGGGGCCGAGCGAGCAGGTGACGCAGGACCCGAAACACCCGTACACCCAGCTCCTGCTGTCCGCCGCGCCCGACCCGGACCGGGCCGCACCCGCCGAGGGCGAGGAGGACCCCGCGCACGGCGAGCCGCCGAGCCTGCTCGCCCCGCCGCCCGGCTGCCGCTTCCACCCGCGCTGCCCGCACGCGATGCCGGTGTGCGCGGAGCGGGCGCCGGGGGAGAGCGCGCACGGGGCCGGTCACTCCACGCACTGCTGGCTCTACGAGGAGGCCGCGGTGGCGGCTCAGTAGGGTTTCGGCGTGGCGAGACTGGTGGTGACGCGCGGCCTGCCCGGCTGCGGCAAGACGACGTGGGCGCTGGCCTGGGTGGCCGAGGACCGGTCCGGGCGGGCCAGGGTCAACCGCGACGACCTGCGCGCCATGATCGACGGCGGGGCGTGGGCGGTGGGTGTCACCGAGGAGAAGGTGGCGCGGGCGCGCGACGCGGTCATCGGCGACCTGCTGCGCGACGGGGTGGACGTGGTGTGCGACGACACCAACCTGGCCGCCCGCACCGTGCGCGAGCTGGTCACGGTGGCCGGCCGGAACGGGGCCGACGTCGAGGTCAAGGACATGACGGGGGTACCGCTGGAGACCCGCCTGGCCCGGGACGCGGCGCGGGACCACCCGGTCGGCGAGGCCGCCATCCGCGACCTGTACCGGCGCTACCTCGAGGGCCGCAAGCGCCCGTTCCGGCTGCCGGCCCCGCTGTCCACCGCCGCCGGCCGGCCGTACCTGCCACCGCCCGGCGCGCCCAGCGCGGTGCTGGTCGACGTGGACGGCACGGTCGCGCTGATCGGCGACCGGTCCCCGTACGACGAGTCGCTGGTCCACCTCGACACGCCGAACCCGCCGGTCATCGCGGTGGTCAGGGCCCTGCACGCCGCCGGCCACCAGATCGTGTACTGCTCCGGCCGCACCGAGCGCAGCCGCCCCGCCACCGCCGCCTGGCTCAGCCGGCACGTCGCCGTCCCCTACGCCGACCTGCTGCTGCGCCCCGCCGGCGACCAGCGCCGCGACGCCATCGTCAAGCTGGAACTCTTCGACACCCACGTCCGGGACAACTACGCCGTGCTCTGCGTCCTCGACGACCGCAAGCAGGTGGTCGCCACCTGGCGCTCCATCGGCCTCACCGTCCTGGCCGTCGCCGAGGGCGACTTCTGACAGTCACCCGTCGTGGTCGGGCGCGCCCGCCATCATCGTCGTGACGGCGAACGCGACCGCCCCCACCACCGCCAACGTCCACACCGGCGGAGTCGCCCCGGGCAGCATCGGCCGCGACAGGACGAGCAGCAGGCCGAACATCGGCCCGGCCACGAACCCGGCGACGCCCCACCGGCTCACCCGGGTGACGCCCATGGCGAGGAATCCCATGACGATGGTGAACGGCACCGCCCACTCCAGCCCGGTCGCGCCGGCCGCCAGGCAGTCGGCCTCGCCGGGAGCGCCGCACCGCGACGCGTGGTGCCAGATGCCCCCGTCCACCAGCCCCGTCAGCGCACCCGCCACCGATGTCGCGGCGACCCGTACCCTCCCAGCTCTCATGCCGGCGATCCTCCGGCCCGGGACGCCGGCCGTCCTGAGTAGAACTACCCGGATCCGCCGGCGGTGACGACGTTCCGCCTGCTGACGCAGGCGACGTACACCGCTCAGGCGGTGGCGTCGGCGGCGGCCCGCCCGGCGGTACGGCCGGAGAACAGGCAGCCGCCGAGGAAGGTGCCCTCCAGGGCGCGGTACCCGTGCATGCCGCCGCCGCCGAAACCGGCCACCTCGCCGGCCGCGTACACGCCGGGCAGCGGCTCGCCACCGGCCGTGAGGACCCGGCCGGACAGGTCGGTCTCCAGCCCGCCGAGCGTCTTGCGGGTGAGGATCGACAGCCGCACCGCGACCAGCGGGCCGGCCGCCGGATCGAGCAGCCGGTGCGGCGGCGCCACCCGGATGAGCTTGTCGCCGAGGAACTCGCGGGCCGCCCTGATGGCGGTGACCTGCGCGTCCTTGCCCAGCCCCGTGGTGACCTGGAGGTCGCGGGCGGCCACCTCGGCGGCCAGCGCGGCCGGGTCGACCAGGTCCTCGCCGGCGAGCGCGTTCATCGCCTTGACCAGGCTGGGCAGGTCGTCGCGGACCAGGAAGTCCCTGCCGCGCCGGACGAACTCCATGACCGGGCCGGGTGCGCCCTGCCGGGCCCTGGCCAGCACCTGGCGGACGCTGCGGCCGGTCAGGTCGGGGTTCTGCTCGGACCCGGACAGCGCGAACTCCTTCTCGATGATCCGCCGGTTGAGCAGGAACCAGGAGTGGTCGTACCCGGAACGGCCGATCGCCTCCAGCGCGCCGAGCGAGTCGAAGCCGGGGAACAGCGGCGCCGGCAGCCGGTGGCCACGGGCGTCCAGCCACAGTGGAGTCGGTCCGGAGAGGATCCTGATGCCGTGCCGGCTCCAGATCGGAGCGTAGTTGTTGATGCCCTCGGGGTAGTGCCACATCCGGTCCGGGTTGATGAGGTTGCCGCCGGAGGCGGTGACCACGCCGAGCATCGCGCCGTCCACGTGGTCGGGCACGCCGGAGATCATCGTGCGGGGCGGCGTGCCGCACCGCTCGGGCCAGTTCCGCCGTACCAGGTCGTGGTTGCCGCCGATGCCGCCGGAGGTGACGATCACCGCCTGCGCGCGGAGCAGGAACTCGCCGGTCGCCTCGCGGGAGCTGGGCGTGCCGCGCTCGGCGTCGCTGGCCGCCAGCAGCTCGCCGTGCACCCCGTCGACCGTGCCATCGGTGGTGGTCAGGCCGGTCACCCGGTGCCGGAAACGGAACGTGACCAGCCCCTGGTCGGCGGCCTCCCGGACCCGCCGGACGAACGGTTCGAGCACGCCGGGCCCGGTACCCCAGGTGACGTGGAACCGCGGCACCGAGTTGCCGTGCCCGGTGGCGAGGTACCCGCCGCGCTCGGCCCACTGCACCACCGGGAAGATCTTCACGCCCTGGCCGGCCAGCCACGCCCGCTTCTCGCCGGCGGCGAAGTCGACGTACGCCTCCGCCCAGCGTCGCGGCCAGCGGTCCTCGTCCCGGTCGAAGCCGGCCGAACCCAGCCAGTCCGCCAGCGCCAGCTCGGCCGAGTCGCGGATGCGCAGCCGTCGCTGCTCCGGCGAGTTGACCAGGAACAGCCCGCCGAACGACCAGAACGCCTGGCCGCCCAGCGACGCCTCCGGCTCCTGGTCCAGCAGGATCACCCTGCGCCCGGCGTCCGCCAGCTCGGCGGTGGCGACGAGCCCCGCCAACCCCGCGCCCACCACGATCACATCAGCGTCGAACGTCACCCCCACACCCAACCAGACCGCCCCGCACGGAGCTACCCGCGCGTAGCCGGAAACGGATCACGCCATCAACTCGTCCATCTGAATGGACGAAGATCTCGACAGGGGTCCAGAGGGAGGGTGCGTGGCATGGGTCGCGGCATGGGTGAGGTCGGGGAGATCGTGTTGATGGGCGATCCGCGGGTGGCGGCGGTGCCGGTGCGGGAGGTGGGGGAGGAGCTGCTGGACGTCCGGGACTGCGAGATGCTGCCGGTGTCGGGGCTGCGGGCGGACGAGGAGGGGGCGTTCGCGCACGTCCGGATGGACGTGCTGGACCGGCTGGTCCAGGCCGACGACGCGCTGCCGGACGGGTTGCGGCTGCTGATCGTGGAGGGATACCGGCCGCCGGAGGTGCAGGCACGGTACTTCGCCCGGTACCGGGACGGGCTCCGGGCGGCACATCCCGAGTGGGACGCCGAGCGGCTGCGGCTGATGGCGAGCCGGTACGTCAGCCCGCCCGAGATCGCCCCGCACTGCGCCGGCGCCGCCGTGGACCTGACTCTGTGCACCGGGGACGGGGTGGAGCTGGACCTCGGCACGCCGGTGAACGCGAATCCGGAGGAGTCGGGCGGCGCCTGCTACACCGGCCATCCCGGTGTGGCCGCCGGGCCGCGGCGCAACCGCGACATCCTCGCCGCGGCGCTGACCGGCGCGGGCTTCGTGAACTACCCCACGGAGTGGTGGCACTGGTCGTACGGCGACCGCTACTGGGCCCTGATGACCCGCGCGCCGGCCGCCCGCTACGGTCCGTACCCCTCCCTCCCCGCCCCGGGCCAGCAATCCGGGTGAAAAGGTCGGTCGCGGTCTGGTAGGTACTTGACAACGTTGTCAGATGTGGTTTGGTAGCAACCGGCTCATTGGGGTCATATGCGGCGATGGGGAGGTCCCATGACGGAGTGGCGACCACGGGGGAAATCGCGGTGGGCGATCATGGCGGCGGTGGCCGCCGTCGCGGCCTCGGTGGCACTGCCGGCCTCCGCGCGGGCCGCGGCGCCGGCGAGCGCGGCCGGCCCGACGGAGTTCTCGTCCTCGTTCGAGAGCACCGATCAGCAGCCCACCTGGATGAACACGGTGGAGACCGACGCGTCCGGCCGCCGGAAGGCCGACGGTGTCGACGGATCGCTGACGACCGGCATCCCCGGCAGCATCATGGACAACGTTGTCGGCATCACGGCCAGCGCCGAGAACACCGGCGGCGGTGAGGTCAAGGAGAACCTCATCGACGGCGACCCGATGACGAAGTGGCTCGCCTTCGCGCCGACCGGCTGGGTCCAGCTCGCGCTCAACAAGCCGATCGCCGCCGTCGACTACGTGCTGACCTCGGCCAACGACCACCCGCAGCGGGACCCGCGCGACTGGACCCTCCAGGGCTCCACCGACGGCCAGAACTGGACCGTCCTCGACACCCGCACCGGTGAGACGTTCGCCAACCGGTTCCAGAGCAAGGAGTACCGGTTCGCCAACACCACGCCGTACCTCTACTACAAGCTCGACATCACCGCGAACGGCGGCGAGCAGATCGTCCAGCTCGCCGACCTGGCACTGTCCAACGGCGACACCACCACCCCACCGCCCTCGGACATGAAGTCGCAGGTCGGCAGCGGCCCGGCCAGCTCGCCCACGGCCAAGGCGAAGGCCGGCTTCACCGGTGTCAAGGCGCTGGAGTACCAGGGCCGGCACCTCAACGCCGGCCGGGCGTACTCGTACAACAAGATCTACCAGACCAGCATCAGGGTCACCCGCGACACCGAGCTGTCGTACAAGATCTTCCCCGAGCTGCTCAACAACGACCTGACCTACCCGAGCACGTACGCCGCCGTGGACCTGGCCTTCACCGACGGCACGTACCTCAGCGACCTCGGCGCCGTCGACCAGCAGAACGTCAGGCTCGACCCGCGGTCGCAGGGCAGCTCGAAGACGCTCTACACGCAGCAGTGGAACCACAAGTGGTCCAGGATCGGCGACGTCGCCGCCGGCAGGACCATCGCCCGCATCCTGGTCGCGTACGACAACCCGACCGGCAATACCGCCAGCCCGCCCGCCTTCCGCGGCTGGATCGACGACCTGCGCGTCTCCGGCCATGCCGTCGCCGAGGCGCCGGCGCCGAAGCACCTGTCCGACAACGTGCTCACCACCCGCGGCACCAACGCCAGCGGCAGCTTCTCCCGCGGTAACAACTTCCCGGCCACCGCCGTCCCGCACGGCTTCAACTTCTGGACGCCGGAGACCAACGCCGGGTCGCAGAGCTGGCTGTACGAGTACGCGCACGCCAACAACGCCGACAACCTGCCGGTGTTGCAGGCGTTCGCGGCCAGCCACGAGCCCAGCCCGTGGATGGGCGACCGGCAGACCTTCCAGGTGATGCCGTCCACCGCCACCGGCGTGCCCGACGCCGACCGGACCGCCCGCGGCCTGCCGTTCTCGCACAGCGACGAGATCGCCCGGCCGTACTACTACAGCGTCACCGCGCAGAACAAGCTGCGCACCGAGATCGCGCCGACCGACCACGCGGCGGTGTTCCGGTTCACCTTCCCGACCGCCGACGCCAACCTCATCTTCGACAACGTCAACAACAACGGCGGGCTCGTCCTCAACCCGCTCGCCGGCTCGCTCAGCGGGTACTCCGACGTCAAGAGCGGGCTGTCCACCGGCGCCGGCCGGCTGTTCGTGTACGCCCAGTTCGACCGGCCGGTCGCGGCCAGCGGCATGCTGCCGGGCGGCGGCGGCGCGAACGTGACCGGGTACTACCGGTTCCGCCTCGGCGCGGACCGCCAGGTCACCATGCGGATCGCGACCTCGCTGATCAGCGTGGAGCAGGCCCGGCACAACCTGGAGCTGGAGATCGCGCCGCGCGACTCGTTCGACACGGTGAAGGACCGGGCGCGGAAGCTGTGGGACGGCAAGCTCGGCATCGTCACGGTCCAGGGCGCGAGCGCCGACCAGCGGGCGACCCTCTACTCCAACCTCTACCGGCTGTTCCTCTACCCGAACTCCGGCTTCGAGAACACCGGCAGTGCGTCCCGCCCGGCGTACGAGTACGCGAGCGCCTTCTCGCCGCCGGTCGGGCCGGACACACCCGACCACACCGGGGCGAAGATCGCCGCCGGCAAGGACTACGTGAACAACGGGTTCTGGGACACCTACCGCACCACCTGGCCGGCGTACTCGCTGCTCACGCCCACCGAGGCCGGCGAGATGATCGACGGGTTCGTGCAGCAGTACAAGGACGGCGGGTGGATCGCCCGCTGGTCCTCGCCCGGCTACGCGAACCTGATGACCGGCACCAGCTCGGACGTGGCCTTCGCCGACGCGTACCTCAAGGGCGTGAAGTTCGACGTCAAGGCGGCGTACCAGGCGGCGCTGAAGAACGCGACCGTCGCGCCGCCCAACGACAACGTCGGGCGCAAGGGCCTGGCCAGCTCGATCTTCCTCGGCTACACGCCGACGACGACCGGCGAGGGCATGTCCTGGGCGATGGAGGGCTA
>JBJMIH010000065.1:0-78014 GCA_045806985.1 Mycobacteriales bacterium
GACCCGCGCGGCGAGCGCGCGGGTCCCGGCCAGGTCGGGCGTGACCAACGCGCAGCCCGGTACCGGGGCAGCGCCGTGCGGGTGCGGATCCCACACCACCGGCACTGTCGCGGCCGCGCGGGCGAGCGCGGCACGGAGGCCGGGCAGCGCGGCGAGCCCGCCGCCGTGGTCGGCCACCAGCACCGCGCCCGCGCCGTCGAGGACGGGCGCGAGCAGGTCGTCGCCATCCCCGGCGGGCGCGCCCCAGCCGCCGCTGTCCAGCCGGAGCACGGGCACGCCGGCCGCCAGCACCCGGGTCCGCCGCACGGTGGCGCCGGCCCGCGGCGCCGGCCGCAGGGTCAGTACCGGGGTGAGCATGGCGCGCAGCCGGTCGGCCGGCGGGTCGCCGGCCAGCGCGGTGACGAGCGTGACGGCAGCGTCCTCGGCGGCGAGCAGCGCGGCGAGTCCGGCGCCGCCCGGCCGGTCCCGGCGGACCTCCTCGACCACGACCGGGCCGCCGCCGTCCGGCAGCCGCCGGTCGGAGCTGCCGACGACGTCGTGGTCGAGCCGCACGTCCCCGACGATCACGACGTGTAGATCGCGCATACACACCTCATCGCTTCAACGCGTAGCCACTCCGGTGGCGGTGTGCCTGCTGCTGAAGCACAACATGACCTTGAATCCCAGGAAAGCGCACTTCTCACTTCGCGCAACAGCGCTACTCAGGGTGACGGGCGATCGGCCTGGTCAACCGGGCCCACGCGGCCGCGTACACCAGGCCGGCGAGCACGTCGGACGGCCAGTGCACGCCCAGCAACACC
Source organism: Mycobacteriales bacterium (assembly GCA_045806985.1). Taxonomy (GTDB): domain Bacteria; phylum Actinomycetota; class Actinomycetes; order Mycobacteriales; family JBJMIH01; genus JBJMIH01. Next base: position 801 of record JBJMIH010000065.1, read on the forward strand.
CGGCTGGCGCCGATGGCCGCCGCCACCGGGTAGCCGGCCGGGCTGTCCGGCGCGACCAGCCCGGCCGCCAGCGCGGCGGTGGCGGCGTGTCCGGACGGCATGCTGGGCCCGCCGGGCCGTACCCGCCAGCGGTCCCTCGGCGGCCGCCGCCGGTCGACCACGGCGGCGGCGAGGCGCTGGACGGCGACGCCGGTGGCCAGCACCACCAGCGGCCGGCGGGCCGGCCGCCCGTGGCGGGTCGTCGCCGCCCACACCATCGCGCCGGCGACCGGCGCGTTGCCGAGCGTGCTCAACGCCCTGGCGGCCACCATCCAGCGGCCGGCGGGCAGCCTGGCCAGCCGCGCCGACAGCCACTCGTCGCCCCGGCCGAGCGGGGCGGTCACGGCCGGCAGGTCCGCCGGCCTCACGGCTGGTCGCGCAGTTCGACGTAGGGCTCCTCGGCCGGCGGGTGGCCGGCCGCGATCGCCCTGCCCCGCTCCAGTTCGGCGTCGAACTCCGCGCCCAGCAGCACCGCCATGTTGGACAGGTACAGCCACACCAGGAAGATCACCGCGCCGGCGAGGGTGCCGTAGGTCTTGTTGTACGAGGCGAAGTTCGCCAGGTACACCGCGAACAGGCCGGACGCGATCAGCCACACCAGCACGGCGAGCATGCTGCCCGGGGTGACCCAGCGGAAGCCCTGGCGGGCGTTCGGCGAGGCCCAGTACAGGATCGCGATGGCGAGGAACACCACCGCCAGCAGCACCGGCCACTTGGCGATGTCCCACGCCGCCACCGCCGAGGACCCGGCGCCGACCATGTCGCCGAACCGCCGGGCGATCCCGCCGGTCACCACCACCATGAACGCGGCCGCGGTCATCATGACCATCGTCCCCAGCGTCACCACCAGCCGGACCGGGGCGGTCTTCCACACCGGCCGGCCCTCCGGCACGTCGTAGATCGCGTTGGACGCGCGCATGAACGCGGCCACGTACCCGGACGCCGACCACAGCGCGCCCACCAGCGCGACGATCGCCAGCACGCCGGCGCCGCCCTGGTGGTGCTGGAGGTTGCGCAGGCTGTCGGTGAGGATCTTGCGGATCTCGCTGGGCGCGGCCTTGCCGAGGTTGTCGATCATGGGCTGGGTGGCCGACCTGCCGATCAGGCCCAGCACCGAGGTGAGCACCAGCATCGCCGGGAAGATCGAGAGCATCGCGTAGTAGGTGAGCGCGGCGGCCCAGTCGGACAGGTTGTCGTTCCTGATCTCGCCGACGGTCCGGCGGACCGCCGCCCACCAGCCGCGGCCGCCCAGCTCGGTAGGTGTACGGGGCGCTCGGGGCGCCGCCGCCTTACGCCGCATGGTCCCGCTCCCGTCAGTTCGGGTCCTGGCCGGCCCGGACGCGCCCGCCGCTGCGCAGGCGGCCCGGCTCGACCTCGCGTTCCGGCCGCCGCCGCACGTACTCGGCCTCCAGCGCGTTGAGCCGCTCGCCGGAGTGCCGCACGGCCTGCTCGGATCCGTGCCGGAGGGTGTCCATCCGGGTCTGGTAGAGCTGCTCCAGCTCGCGCAGCAACGCCTCGTCGGCAAGCTGGGCGGGGTCAACGCCGTCGGTCATCTCGCATCTCTCCTCGGGTTTCCTACTCCACGACGACCTTGAGGGACCGGCAGGTCGGGTCGGCGGTGTCGGGCACGTGCATGCCCGCGTCGATGCCGGTGCGCAGGTACTCCACCACCGGCGCGGTGATCCGCTCGCCGGGTGTCAGCACCGGCACGCCGGGCGGGTACGGGCTGGCCATCTCGGCGGCGATCCGGCCCACCGCCTCGCCGGCCGGCACGTCCTCGGTACGGCCGAAGAACGCGTCCCTGGGCGGGATGACGGTCTCCAGCTCCAGCTCCGCCGGCTCGGGCAGCCGGATCGGCGGGCCTGGCGGCAGGTCGCCGGCCGCGTCGGCCAGCGCCCGCAGCGCGGCGCACAGCGCCTCGACGGTCTTCTCGTCGTCGGCGTGGGTGATCTGCGCGCAGACCCGCGCGTGGTCGGAGACGTCCATGTTGACGTGGCGGTGCTCGCGCAGCCAGTCGGCGGCCTGGTAGCCGCTGATCCCGAGGCCGGACACGTCCATCAGGATCTTGAGCGGGTCGAGGTCGTGGGCGAGGCCCGGCCCGACCAGCTCGTCGTGGCCGAGCAGCCGCAGGCCGTCGACGGTACGCAGGTCGGCCCGTACGGCGGCGGCGTGCTCCAGGGCGCGGTCGAGCAGGTCGCGGCCGTGCTCGATCATCTGCCGGCGCCAGCCGTCCAGCGCCGCGTACACCAGCGTCGACGGGCTGGTGGTGCCGAGCAGGTCCTCGCGGGCCTTCAGCACGGCGGGGTCGACCCGGTCGCCCTGGAGGTGGAACACCGAGCTCTGCTCCAGCCCGCCGCCCATCTTGTGCACGCTGGTCACGCACAGGTCGGCGCCCTCGTCCATCGCCCACGCCGGCAGGTCGGGGTGGAAGGGGAGGTGCGCGCCCCACGCCTCGTCCACGATCAGCGGCACGTCGCGGTCGTGGCAGACCCGCCGGATCGCGGCGATGTCGGCGCAGGTGCCGTAGTCGACCGGGCTGATCAGCAACATGCCCTTGGCGTCCGGCTCGGCGGCGAAGGCCTCCTCGACCGCCTCCGGGCGGGGCGGGTGCGCGAGATGCGCGTGCGCGTCCCAGGCGGGGCGTACCCAGATCGGCCGCACCCCGTTGATGATCACGGCGGCGATGACCGACTTGTGCGAGTTCCGGTTGATCAGCAGCTTCTCGCCCGGTCCGGCCACCGCGAGCATGGCGCTCTTGACCGACAGCGAGCTGCCGCAGGTGGAGAAGAACGCGTGGTCGGCGCCGACCGCGTCGGCCATCAGCCGCTGCGCCTTCTCCAGCACCCCGCTCGACATCCGCCGGTCGTCCAGGCCGCTCATGGCCAGCACGTCGGCGGCGAACACCTGCTCGCCCAGGATCTCCAGCACCCGCGGGTCGGCGCCGCGGCCCTGCTTGTGGCCGGGCGGCGTGAACGGCACGTCGCCCCGGCGCCGGTACTCGACCAGCGCCTCCAGCACGGGAGCTCGGGAGTGGTCCATGCCCCCACCGTGACCCGATCCGCCCCCGCCCGCCAGCGCCGGCGGCCGTGCGTGACGGTTCGGGCGGTCGCCGGCACGGTGGGCGTCGCCCGGGTGGAACCGGGCCGCTTGAGCGGTAGGCGCCGATCTGTCCGCCGCCCACGCGGGTCTCGGCACGGCGCTCGGGCCGCCGGCCGCCGCCGCGTTCGCCCTCGCGCTGCTGGCCGCCGGCCTGGCCTCCTCCACCGTGGGAACGTACGCGGGCCCCCAGGTCGTGCTGTCCTTCGGCATCCCGGCGGCGCTGGTGCCGCTGCTGCTGATGACCCGCCGCCGGGACGTCATGGCGGAGCTGGCTTCTCACCCCCTGAGCTGCGGATCGGTGTTACACCGGAGGTAGGAGGTGCTTCCTGATGGGGGTACGGGACGGGATCGCGGAGCCGTGGGGTTCCCGCACGCCGTACGGGCCGGGTACGCCGTGGCCGGCCAGGGTGGACAGCCACCTCGCGATCGAGCCGGAGCGGGTCGAGCGGTGGGTGCCCAGCGCCTCGCTGCTGCACTCCAACGGCGACGCGCTGGACATCGCGGTGGCCGGCGGCCGGATCGTGGGAGTGCGCGGCCGCGCTGGCGACCGGGTCAACCGCGGCCGGCTCGACCCGAAGGACCTGTTCGGCTGGCAGGCCAACGGGTCCCCGGACCGGCTGACCACCCCGCTGGTGCGGGACGGCGACGGGGCGCTCGTGCCGGCCGGCTGGGACGCCGCGATGGACCGCGTGGTCGGCCGCAGCCGGGAGCTGCTGGACAGCGACGGCCCCGGCGCGCTCGGCTTCTACACCACCGGGCAGCTGTTCCTGGAGGAGTACTACACGCTCAGCGTCATCGCCCACGCCGGCATCGGCACCCCGCACCTGGACGGCAACACCCGGCTGTGCACGGCGACCGCCGCCGAGGCGCTGAAGGAGTCGTTCGGCTGCGACGGACAGCCCGGCTCGTACACCGACGTCGACCACGCCGACGTGATCGCCCTCTACGGCCACAACGTCGCCGAGACCCAGGCCGTGCTGTGGATGCGCATCCTCGACCGGCTGGCCGGCCCGAACCCGCCCCGGCTGCTCTGCGTCGACCCGCGCCAGACCCCGGTGGCCAGGGCCGCCACGGTCCACCTCGCGCCGCTGCCCGGCACCAACGTCGCGCTGATGAACGCGCTGCTGCACGAGATCGTCGACAACGGCTGGGTGGACAGCGGCTACGTCGCCGCCCACACCGTCGGGTACGACGAGCTGGCGCGCGAGGTGTCGGACTGGACGCCGGAGCGGGCCGCCGAGGTCTGCCAGGTGCCGGCCGGGGACATCCGCGCCGCCGCCCGGCTGCTCGGCACCGCCCGCCGGCTGCTGTCCACCGTGCTCCAGGGCTTCTACCAGTCCCACCAGGCGACCGCGGCGGCCGTCCAGGTCAACAACATCCACCTCGTGCGCGGGATGCTCGGCCGGCCGGGCGCCGGGGTCCTGCAGATGAACGGGCAGCCGACGGCGCAGAACACCCGCGAGTGCGGGGCCGACGGCGACCTGCCCGGCTTCCGGAACTGGGCCAACGACGCCCACGTCGCCGAGCTGGCCCGGCTCTGGAACGTGCCGGTGGAGCGGATACCGCACCACGGCCCGCCCACACCGCTGATGCAGATGCTGCGGTACGCCGAGCAGGGCACGATCCGCTTCCTGTGGGTCAGCGGCACCAACCCGGCGGTGTCGCTGCCCGAGCTGAGCCGGATCCGGTCGATCCTCGGCCAGGACCGGCTGTTCCTGGTCGTGCAGGACCTGTTCCGCACCGAGACGGCGGCGCTGGCCGACGTGGTGCTGCCGGCGGCGACCTGGGGGGAGAAGACCGGCACGTTCACCAACGCCGACCGCACCGTGCACCTGTCGGACAAGGCCGTCGACCCGCCCGGCGAGGCACGGCCCGACCTGGACATCTTCCTCGACTATGCGCGGCGGATGGGGTTCCGCGACCAGGACGGGGAGCCGCTGCCGCCGTGGGACGGCGCGGAGGCGGCGTTCGCGGCCTGGCAGCGGTGCTCCGCCGGCCGGCCGTGCGACTACACCGGCCTCAGCTACCCGCGGTTGCGCGAGGAGGGCGGCATCCAGTGGCCGTGCACGGCCGAGCATCCCGACGGGACCGAGCGGCTGTACGCGGGCGGCGCCTTCTGGAGCGCGCCGGAGTACTGCGAGAGCTACGGCAAGGATCTTGTCACCGGCGCCCCGGTGGAGCCGGTCGAGTACCGCTCGCTCAACCCGGACGCGAAGGCGGTCATCAAGGCGGCCGAGTACCTGCCGCCGCACGAGCCGCCCGGCCCGGAACGGCCGTTCGCCCTCATCACCGGGCGGACGCTGTACCAGTTCCACACCAGGACCAAGACCGGGCGGGCACCGCAGCTGCGGGCGGCGGCCCCGGAGGTGTGGGTGGAGATGTCGGCCGCGGACGCCGGGCGGTACGACCTGGCCGAGGGGGACATGGCCGAGATCGCCTCGGCGCGCGGCACGGTGCGGGCGCGGGTGCGGATCGGCGGCATCCGGGACGGGGTGCTGTTCCTGCCCTTCCACTACGGGTACTGGGACGTGCCGGACGCCGACCACCCCCACGACCGGGCCGCGAACGAGCTGACCGTCACCGACTGGGACCCGGTCTCCAAGCAGCCGCTGTTCAAGACCTCGGCGGCGTCGGTACGCAAGATCGCCGGCGGGCCCGCGCCCGTTCCCGCCGCGTTCCCGCCGGACGCCACCGTGCACGAGCGGGTCGTCCAGGGAGGTGGGCGGTGAAGCTCGGTCTCGTCCTGCGCGACCTGCACGGCGCGGAGAAGTCCCTGGCCGAGGAGCTGCTGACGGTGTCGGACCGGCACCGCGCCGACCATGAGGTCCACCACGTGGCCCGCGATCTCGCCGGCTGGTCGGCACGGCACGTGCGCGAGCTGGCCGCGGCCGGCCCGCGCTACGGGCTGGACCTGCCCGACGACCCGCCCGAGGGCTCCGGCCCGCTGGCCGGCCTGCGGGAACGGGCCAGCGAGCTGCTCGGCCGCCGACCGGAACCGGCGCTGGCCCTGCTCGCCGACCTGCGCCACCTCTACCTGTCCGCCGCCGGCGTCTCGCTGGACTGGGTGCTGCTCGCCCAGGGCGCCCAGGCGGCCAAGGACACCGACCTGCTCGCGCTCACCCAGCGCTGCCACCCGCAGACCCTGCGGCAGGTCCGCTGGGCCAACGCCACCCTCAAGGAACTCGCCCCGCAGGCCCTCACCAGCTGAGGCCGGTGAAAGTCGCTGGCATCCGGCGTCACCATCACCGACGCCCTCGGCGCCGGCGCCCTGCGCGCCTACGGCGCCACCGGCCAGCGCGTCACCACCCTCCGAACCACCCTCCACTGACCCATACCCCCGCGAATGGTCTGTTCGGGTGTTGGCGTGCGAGGATCGCCGCCGGCAGATGGTGCTGTGGCGACACCGTGAGGGATCCGTTGGGGACGGAGTGATGGGTGTCTGACTGGCGGGAGCGGATCGAGGCCGCGCGGCGGCAGGCGGAGGCCGGCGACATCCAGGCGGCGACCCGGATCCTCCGCGGCCTGGTGGATTCCGGCAATCCGCTGCACGGCCAGCACGCGGCAATGACGCTCGGCATACTGCTGATCACGGCTGGTGACGAGGCTCGGGCACGGGCGGCGCTGCGGTACGCGGCGGACGGGCAGGACCGGGAGGTGGCCGCGCGGGCCGGGGCGGCGCTGGCGGGGCTCGGGGACAGCGTGGCCGGCGAACGTGACGAGGAGTCCGCGTGGGCCGAGGAGGCGCTGGCCGAGGGCGACGAGGCGGTACTGCGGGAGCTGGTCGGGTCGGCCGATGCCGACTACGGGGCGCGGGCGGCGCTGGCGCTGGCCACGCTGGCCATCGACCGGGGCGACCTCGACGACGCCCGGCAGTCGCTGGAGGCGGCGGTCGCGCACGGCCATCCCGACCACACCGCGCCGGCGTACCGCTGCCTGGGCGGGGTGCTGTACGACCTGGGCGAGCTGGACGCGGCCCACGCCGCGTACCTCCGGGCCGCCGAGGACTTCCGGCCGGAGATCCGGCTCGGCGCGCTGATCTCGGCCGGGCAGATGCTCGCCGAGCTCGGTGACGCGGACCGGGCGCGGGCCAGCTACCAGCGGGTCATCGACACCGGCCACCCCAACTACGCGATCCAGGCCAGGGGCACGCTCGCCGAGCTGCACCAGCAGGTCGGCGACGTGGAGGCGGCGATCGCGACGTTCGGCCAGGTGGCCGGGTCCGGGCACCCGGTGCTCGCCGGCCGGGCCGCGTACAACATGGCGCTGTTGCTGGACGAGCAGGGCCGGCGGAGGGAGGCGATGGCCGCGCTGGGCCGGGCCGCCGAGGACCGCGATCCGCAGGTGGCGATGCAGGCCAAGGCCGCGATGCTGGTGATGGCGCACCGCGCGGCCGCGCCGCCGGAGCCGCCGGAGCCGCCGGAGCCGGTGGCGGAGGTACCCGGGCCGGCCGACGACGCGCGGGCGGCGTGCCGGCGGGCGATTGAGTCCGGAGTGGACGGGGAGGTGGGCAGGGCCGCGATCGGGCTGGCCCTGCTGGAACTGTCCGAGGGAGACACCGAGGCGGCGCGGGCGGCGCTGGTGCTGGCGGCCGAGCGGGACGAGGGCGCCGCCGGCGTGGAGGCGACGGTGCTGCGGCTGCTGCTGGACGGACCGCAGGGCTCCGGACACCCGCTGCTGCGGGCCGCCGTGGCCGACGACACGGACACCGCGTTGGCGGCGTACGAGGCCGCCACCGCCGACCCCGACCCGTGCACGGCAGGCCTGGCCAGGGTGTTCCTCGGGCTCGAGGACGGCGGCGACGTGGAGCTGTACCGGGCGGCGGTCGAGCCGGACGAGCCGCTGCCGCTGGCCGCCGGCGGGTACCTGCTGGCGGCGGCGCTCCGTCACCAGGACGGGGACGGCGACGGGCGCGCGGAGGCCAGGGCCGTGCTGGAGCGTGGCGTGCGGCGCGGCCACCTCGCGCTGCTGCCGTGGCTGGCGGTGGAGCTGGGCGACGCCTGCGCCGCCGACGGCCTGCAGGCCGAGGCGTGGCGGGCGTACGAGCAGGCCATGGACGCCGACCACGCCAGGCTGGCCGGCCGGGCGTTCGCCGCCCTCGCCGCCGCGCTGCCCGACGACGACCCCGAGCGGCGTCGCGGCCTGCTCCGCCGAGGCGCCGCCAGCCGGCACGCCGAGCTGGCCCGGCGGGCGTCGTTCCTGCTGGCCCGCGAGCTGGTGGCCGACGGCGACCTGGGCGCGGCAGCGGCCGCCTTCGACCGCGCCGCCGAGGACCCCGACCTCGCGGCCGCCGCCGGCTTCGGCGCCGCGCTGATCCGCCGCGACCTGCCCGCCGCCCGTGCCGCGTTCGGCGCGCTGGGAGGGCCGGAAGGGCCGGAAGGGCTGGACGGCGACGACAGCCGGCTCCGGCTGGCCTGCGACGCCGGCGTCCAGCTCGCCCACCACTACCAGCGCCAGGGCGACGCCGAGGCGGCCGGCTGCGCGCTGGAACTGGTCTCCGCCGCCGCGGACCCGTACCAGGCGCAGCACGCGTCGCTCTTCCTCGGCCTGCTGCGCAAGGAGAACGGCGACCCGGCCGGCGGGCTGGCCGCGCTGGACCGGGCCGCCGCCGGCGACGACGGGCAGCTCGCCATGGCCGCCGCGTACTCGGCCGCCTGCCTGCGGCACGAGCAGGGCGACCGGGACGCGGCCGCCGACGGGTACCGCAGGGTGATGGCCGGGCCCGACGCGGACCTGGCCACCGAGGCCGCCGGCCGGCTGGGCCGGCTGGTGGTCGAGCAGGGCGACGAGGAGGCCGCCCGGGCGGTCTTCGCGAGCGAGGAGCAGGCCGCCGGCGCCGGCGATCCGGACAGCGCGGCCGCGCTCCGGCTCGGCCGGACACTGCGCGACCTGGGCGAGAACGTGCGGGCCGCCGCCGCGCTCGCCGAGGCGGCCGGTGGCGCGGACCCGGCGATCGCCGGGCAGGCAGCGTTCGAGCTGGGCGTGCTGCGCCACGGTACGGGCGACACCGAGGGCGCGGCCCGGGCCTGGCGGCTGGCGGTGGACACCGGCGACCCGGGTGTCGTGGGCCGGGCCGCCCACAACCTCGGCCAGGCCCTCGCCGAGCTCGGCGACGTGGACGGCGCGGGACGGGCGTTCCGGCAGGCGGCCGACTCCGGCGACCCGGCGGTGCTGGCCAGCGCGACGTACCGGCTCGGCGAGCTGCTCGAGGAGGCGGGCGACCCCGAGGGCGCCCAGGCCGCGTACGCCGAGGCCGCCGACCTCGCCGGCGAGCACGGCGAGGAGGACGTCGCCAGGCTCGCGCTGGCCAGGCTGGGCGAGGAGGACGCCGCGCACCGGGGGCTGCGGCTGGCCGGCGAGGGCGACCTGGCGGGCGCCAGGGCGGCGTGGGCGGAGGCGTACAGCTCGGCCGGGGTGGCCGACGTCTGCCTCGCCTTCTACCGCCAGGACCTGACCGGCGTGCGGGACGCGCTGCGCGGGCTGCCGCCCGGCGGCCCCGAGCACGACACCGCCTCCGAGATCGTGCTGACCAGCGTCGCCGGCGGCGACGGGGTGGACGCGACCGGACTGGCCTTCCTCGAGGTGGTCGCCGAGGACGGCCACCCGCACAAGGCGGCGTGGGCACTGCTCACCCTGGCCAGCCACGCGTCCGCCGAGGGCGACAGGGTGCGGGCCGAGCTGCTGTGCCGGCGCATCCGGGAGGGCGGCGTGCGCGAGGTCGTGGGCGCCGCCGCGCACAACCTCGGCCGGTGGCGGGAGGGCTGGGGCGACCTGGACGGCGCCGAGGAGGCGTACCGCTGGGCGATGGCCGGCGTGCACCCGCGTGCCGCGGCCCGCGCCCGGGACGCCCTCGCCGACCTGCTCGAGGCGCGCGGCGACGTGGCCGGCGCCCGCGAGGTACTCGAGTCGGCCGCCGGCTCCGCCGACGCCGCGGAGGCCGCCCAGGCCCTCGTCGACCTGGTGCGGATGTGCTACGAGCGGGGCGACCGGGAGGCGCTGGAGGACGCCTGCCTGCGCGCCGCCGGCTCGCCGTACCCGGCCGCGGTCGAGGTGGGCGCGATGTACCTGGGCATGTTCGCCCGCGACGACGGCGACCACGCCGGGGCGGCGGCCTGGTTCCGGCGGTCGGCGGAGACCGGCGTGTCCGGGCTCAGCCTGCTGGCCCGGTACGACCTCGGCCTGGCACTGCGCGACCTCGGCGAGCTGGACGCGGCCCGGGCCGAGCTGGCGCCGCTCGCCGGCTGCGACGATCCCGAACAGGCCGCCCGCGGCCAGATCCTGCTCGGCTCGATAGCGGCCGACCAGGGCGACCTCGCCGCCGCCACCGACTGGTTCGCGGCGGCGGTGCGGTCCGACGGCAAGCCCGACTCCACCCAGCTGGCCCTCAACAACCTGGTCGCCACCGCCTACCAGCGGCGCGAGGCCGGCGACCACGCCGGCGCGCTGGCCACCCTGGCGGTGCTCGCCGGCCTGGACGAGGCGGAGCGGGCGGCCGGCGTCGCCCGCGACCTCGCCGAGGAGGGAGACGGCGTCGGCGCCGGCGACCTCGCGACGCGGCGGGCGTACTTGGAGTACGCCGCCGAGCACGGCGACGAGCGGGTCGCGGCCGCGGCCCGCGCCGGCCTGTTCGACCTGCTGCACCGGGACGGCGGCGACCCCGATGAGACGCGCGCCGCGCTGGAGCGGCTGGCCGGCGGGGAGGGCGGCGGCACGGAGGAGACCGAGGCGTCGCTGCGCTCGGCGGCGGCCGGCGACGACCCGCGGGTCGCGACGATGGCGACCTACGTGCTCGGCCAGACCCTGCGCGGCCGGGGCGACCTGGAGGGGGCGGAGGAGGCGTACCTGCGGGTGGTCGAGTCCGGCGACCCGGAGTACGCGCCGAACGCGATGCTGGAGCTGGGCGCGCTGGCGCATGCCGCCGAACACGTCGAGGCGGCGGCCGAATGGTGGCGGCGCGCGGTCGACGCCGGCAACGAGGAGGCCGCGCTGAGGGCGGCCACCAACCTGGGCGGGCTGGGCAAGCACCGCCGCGACCTGGCCGAGGCCGAGCCCTGGTACCGCCAGGTGGTCGAGTCCGGCCATCCGGAGTCCGCGGCGCTCGCCGCCGCACACCTCGGCGAGCTGTGCTACTGGCTGGGCGACGCGGACGCGGCGACCGGCTGGTACCGGCGGGCGCTCGCCGCCACCGCCGATCCCGGCCTGGTGGCCGAGGCGGCGTACCGGGTCGGCGAGGCCAGCTGGGCGGCCGGCGACACCGGCGCGGCCACGCCGCCGCTGGAGGGGGCCGCCGGCACCGGCGACCCGGTGTTCGCGCCGTTCGCCGCCGATCTGCTGGGCCGGCCCACGCCGGCCACCACCGGCGAGGCCGACATTCCCCGGCACCTGCGGGCCGCCACCGACCTGCTGCCGCCGGACCTGGTCGAGCGCGCCGGCGAGGCGGAGGAGCTGCGGCTGTGCGAGTCGCTGAGCTACCACCACCTGTGGATGAACACCCTCGCCAGGGTCGGCAGGCTCGCCGAGGACGACGAGGGGCTGCGGCTGCCGCCCGCGTACTGGCTGCACCTGAAGGCCGCCGCGGCGGCGATGGACTTCCCCGAGTTCCTGCCGTACTTCCACGGCAGGAGCCGGCGCCTGCCGCCGCGCGACCACTACGACATGGCGGCCGCGCTGGTCACGCTGCACGCGCGGCTCGGCGAGGGCTGGCGGCGGCGGTACCCGGAGCTGTTCGGCCAGCTCGACCGGTTCGTGCGGGTGGTGGGCGTGCTCGACGGGGCGGAGCCGACCGGGGACGATCCGGAGCTGGCCGGGCGGCTGCGCGAGCGCAAGCTGCTCACCAGGGCGGTCAAGCGGCAGCCGGCCCTCAGCGAGCTGGTGCCCGGCCTGTTCGACGACCTGTTCGCGCTGGTCCGCGAGCCCGACCTGCCGGCGGAGCTGAGCGAGGAGGCGTGGGCGGTGGTGTGCCCGAACTGGTTCGAGGTCCGCATCGGCGAGGGCCTCCTGTCGCTCAGCTACGCCACCGTGTGGTGGCGCGAGTGACCGGTCGGCCGCGGCCGGCCGGGCGGGCGCGGATGTGCAGCCGCTCGCCCTGCGGCCCGAACAGGCTCAGCACCTCGGCGGGCCCCGGCCCGGCGCTGCCGAACGCGTGCGGGGTGCGGGTGTCGAACTCGGCCACCTCGCCCTCGCCGAGGACGATGTCGTGCTCGCCGAGCACCAGCCGGACCCGTCCGGACAGCACGTACATCCACTCGTACCCCTCGTGGACCTGCGGATCGAACGCGCGTTCCGGCAGCACCATCTTGTACGCCTGCAACCCGCCGGGCCGGCGGGTCAGCGGCAGGTAGGTGATCCCGTCGCGGACGATCGGGCGCGGGTGCACGCGCGGATCGCCGGTGTCCGGCGCGTCCACCAGCTCGTCCAGCGGCACCTGGTGGGCGCGGGCCAGCGGCAGCAGCAGCTCCAGCGTGGGCCGGCGCTGCCCGGACTCCAGACGGGACAGCGTGCTCACCGAGATCCCGGTGGCCGCGGACAGCTGGGCCAGCGTCGCGCCGCGCTGCCGGCGCAGCGCCCGCAGCCGCGGCCCGACCCGGGCCAGCACGTCGTCCGCCACCCCTCCATTTGCCATCTCGGCAACATTGTTTGTCAAGCGTCCCCGCGTGCGGGTATCACCGTGCCATGGATGAGACATATGACGTGGTGGTCGTGGGCGGCGGCGCGGCAGGGCTGAGCGCCGGGGTGGCGCTGGCGCGGTCGCGCCGCGCGGTGCTGGTGGTGGACGCCGGCGCGCCGCGCAACGCGCCGGCCGAGGGCGTGCACAACTACCTGGGCCGGGAGGGCGCCGCACCGGCCGAGCTGCTGGCCGCCGGCCGCGCCGAGCTGGCCGGCTACGGCGGGCACCTGGTGCACGGCACCGTGACCGCCGTGCGCCGGCTGGACGGCGACGCGACCGGCTTCCGGGTGGAGCTGGCCGGCGGCCGCGACGTGGTGGCCCGGCGGGTACTGGTGGCGACCGGGCTGGTGGACGAGCTGCCGGACGTGCCCGGCGTGGCCGAGCGGTGGGGCCGGGACGTGCTGCACTGCCCGTACTGCCACGGCTGGGAGGTACGCGACCAGGCCATCGGCGTGCTGGCCACCGGGCCGCTGGCCGTCCACCAGGCGCTGCTGTTCCGGCAGCTGAGTGCGGACGTGACGCTGTTCGCGCACACCGCGCCGCCGCTGGACGCGGAGCGGCGCGGGCAGCTCGCCGCGCGCGGTATCACGGTCGTCGAGGGCGAGGTCGCGGCGCTGGAGGTGGCCGGTGACCGGCTCGCCGGCGTGCGGCTGCGGTCCGGCGAGTTCGTGCCGCGCCGGGCGGTGGCGGTGCAGACCCGGATGACCGCCCGCGCCGGGATGCTCGCCCCGCTGGGGCTGGAGCCCGTCGAGATGGTGATGGAAGGCCAGGTCATCGGCACGTACGTGGCCGCGGAGCCGACCGGCGCCACGGCGGTGGAGGGCGTCTGGGTGGCCGGCAACGTCACCGCCATCCAGGCCCAGGTGATCGGCTCGGCCGCCGCCGGCCTCCAGGCCGGTGCGGCCCTCAACGCCGACCTGGTCGCCGAGGACACCCGCCGGGCCGTGCAGGTACTCACGGCGTGTCGCTGAACTCCGCCGGCGGCTCCGGCCCGGGGATCGGCCGGCCGGTCGCGTCCAGCCACTCGATGCTCTGCGCCACGCCCTCGGCGATCCCGTCGACGCCGAGGGCGAGGTCCAGGTTGGGCGTGGTGACGGTGAGTACCGCCGCCCAGGTCAGGTCCGGCGTGGGGATGAAGTACTGGGAGAACGCCACCCGCTGGCGGCGGTGCGAGCGGGGGACCGGGGTGAGGTGGTTGGTGTGCGAGTACGCCGCCCACCCGGCCTGGAGCAGCACCTTGCCGACGATCCTGGCCTCGGCGTTCTCGCCCGGCTCCAGGTCGGCGGTGGCGAGCGTGGCGACCATCGGGTCGACCTCGAACAGGCCGCCGTCCGGGAGCTGGCGGAACGCGATCGTCAGGCTGGCGCCGACCACGTCCTCCGGCCGGCCCCGGTTGCCGGCCAGGAACGCGGAGAAGAAGATGCCCTCGGCCCGCTGCGCGGCCACGGCCTGGCGCAGGATGGCCCGCATCTGCCCCCGGTGCGCGCCGGCCCTGGCGGGCCGCGCGCTCAGGCACCTGTCGAGGTAGGCCTCGATGGAGGCGTTGGAGGTGGCCGGGTCGAGATCGAGCGCGAACCAGGCGTCCGGCACGTTGACCCGGAAGCCGACGTGGGCCGGCCGCGGCACCTCCGGGTCCACCCCGACGGTGACGGGCCGCTCGGGCCCGCCGTCTCCGGTGGGCTCCGTCACTTCGGGTCCGGGCTGTAGGCCTTGGCGCCCTTGTCGTCCTCCTCGCGCCACACGTCGCCGGACCTGCCCAGGCCCTCGCCGATCACTCCGGCGTTCTCGGCGATCTTGCCGAGCGCGTAGTTCCACTTGTCGCCGAAGTGCCCCAGCGCGGACGGCAGCTCGTCACCGGGATAGTGGTTGCGGTCGGCGTTGGTCAGGTCCCTGCCGGTGTTGGCGAGCTGCCCGTGGACGTCCTTCAGGTTGCCGGAAACCCGCGTGAGCTCGTCCGGGTCCACCTTGATCCGCTTCGCCACCGTCGTCGCCTCCGCCCTGTCCCGCTCGATATTCTTTACCCCGGTGCGGACCGGGCCAACCGTGTTGTTTACCTCAGCCGGAGTGAAGGGTACGTAGAGCTACGTGGCTACCTACGAGTTCCCGGCCCTGGGGTTCGATCCGGCGCCGGGCGACCCCGGCCAGATCTCGGCGCAGGCCACGGCCATCCGGAACCACAGTGTGACGTTGAGCACGTACGCGTCCCAACTGGACGGTCTGAAGACCGACGGGTTCGAGGGCGACACCGCCGACGCGTTCCACGACAAGCTCGGCAAGCTGCCGCCCGACCTGCACACCTCCTCCGACGTGTACGGCAAGGTGGCCAACGCGCTCGACGGCTTCGCCAGCACGCTCGCCGAGGCGCAGCGGCAGGCGCGCAGCCTGGAGGAGCAGGCCGCGGCGGTCAAGCGGCGCAAGGACGCCGCCCAGGGCACGGTCGACCAGCACAACAACCCGCCCCAGAACGAGACCGACGCCCAGAAGACCCAGCGCGAGCAGGACCTGGCCGCCGCGAAGAAGAACGTGAGCGGCCTGGACACCGAGCTCCAGGGCTACATCAGCAGGGCGAACACGCTGCACCAGCACGTGCTGAGCGAGGCCAGCCGGACGGCCGGCACGATCCGTGACCTGGCCGACGCGCCGCCGTACAAGGAGCCGCACCACCACTGGTGGGACAAGGTCGGCGACTTCTTCTCCGGCGTCGGCGACTGGATCAAGGACCACGCCGACCTGCTGAAGAAGATCTCCGGCATCCTCAAGATGGTGTCCGCGGTATGCGGGCTGCTGTCGTTCATTCCGGTCGTGGGGCCGTTCTTCGGCGCGGTCGCGCTGGTCACCGGCGGCCTCGCGCTGGGCATCGACGTGGTGTTGAAGCTGGTCACCGGGCAGGGTTCCTGGCTGGAGATCGGCCTGGACGCGGTGATGACGTTCCTGCCCGGTGGCAAGGTCGCCAAGCTGCTCGGCCGGCCGCTGAAGGCGCTGGGCCGGCTCGCCGGCCGCGCCCCCGGCCTGGCCAGGCTGGGCAAGGGCATCGCCAGCGGCGCCAAGGGCTTCTCCACGGTGGCGCAAAAGGCGGTCTTCCAGCTCTCCCGGCTCACCCCGCGGACGCGGGCGATGGAGAGCATGGCGGCCAAGCTCAACAAGCTGCCGATGCGCACCGCCGGCCGGTGGATGGCCAGGAACGGCGAGCACCACGCCTCGCCCACCAACAAGCTGCTGACGGACTTCGAGGCCGGCAAGCCCATGTCCGGCGACCAGCTGGACGCGATCCGCGGCACGCACGTCAGCCGGTACAGCAGGAACGCGGCGTACCAGCTCGAACACAACCCGGACTTCGCCAGGTACCAGAAGTACTTCGACGACTCCGACATGGCGGCGATGGCGAAGGGCAACTGCCCGCACAACACCGATCCGATGTACCACTACGACGCCGCCATGGAGCGCAGCCACGAGCCGATCCAGCTCAACGAGGGCGGTCATGACCTGGTGTTCCGCGACAGGTGGCAGCACCAGGTGCTGGACCCGCACCGGCAGCCGGCGGCCGCCGACTACCTCAACCGCACCATGCTGTCGGGCCGCTTCAGTAACGTGGGCCTGGCCGGCACCGGCGCGTACGACCTTGCCACCAGCTGATCGGGGGTTGCGATGGCGACACTGGCCGAGCTGTTCACCGCGAGCCGCAACGGTCCGGTCATGTACGAGGACCGCGAGGTCTGCCGCGCCTACAGCCGGCCGCTGCCCCGGCCGGTCCGGCTGACCGTGGCGATCCTCGCCGAGGAGCTGCCGGTCGGGCAGGACGACCCGGTCCGGCAGGGGGTGGCGGTGCGGGTACGCGGCGGGCGTGCCCGGCTCGGCGACGAGCTGGAGGGCACCGGCCTGGTGCTGTGGTCGGACGTGACGCCGATCCCGGTCACCATCGAGTGCCTGCCCGACGAGCCGGAGGCGGCCGTGGACGTGTGGAACATCTGGGGCGAGGACGACCTGGTCGGCTGCTGGACCGGTCAGGCCGGCATCCTGGTCGAGGAGCGCGGCGGCGGGCCGGACCTGCCGGACGCCGGCGGCACCGTGCTGCGCTGCAGCAACGGCCTGGACGAGGTGAACTTCGACGACCTGCTGATCGGGCTGTCCTGGGCGGTCGGCGAGCGGAAGGCGGCCTGATGCCCCTGTTCAGCCGGTCCACCGAGCTGGAACGCCTGTACCGCCGGTTCACCGGCAGCCGGGGCAGGCCGGTCCGGTGGGGCGGGCAGGAGCTGCACCTCCAGTACCACCGCCCGCTGGCCGGGCCGACCAGGGTGACCGTCCGGTACCTGGGCGGCACCCCGGACCCGACCGCCGGCTGGTCGCGCGGGCTGGTGGTGGCCGGGCTGAACGCACGCGTCCTCGCCGACGGCGTCGACCTGCGCCTGCACGGTGGCGTGGCGGTCTGGCGCCGGGACGGCGACGCCGGACCCGCCGCCGTCGACCTGCTGCCGCTCGGTACCGGCGACGCCGAGGTGACCGTGGAGAACGTCCGGGGCAGCGCGGAGACGTACCGGAACCTGATGGGCGCCTTCACCGTCACCGAGGAGGACGAGGACCGGATCACCATCCGCTCCTGCCAGGCCGACGAGGGCGACCTCGACCTGGACGAGCTGGTCACCGAGCTGACCTTCGGCCCGCTGGACCCGGACACGCTCGCCGCCCGGCGGGCCGAGCTGTCCGCCGAGCTCGGCGCCGACACGGCGGAGCGGGACGAGGCCGAGCGGGCCGGCGCCGAGGCCGCGGCGGCCGACCCGCCGCTGCCGGAGTTCGCGTACCACCCCGATCCGGTCGCCACCGGCGCCGTCGAGGTGGCCGCGATCACCTGCGCGGTGTGCGGGCGGCGGCGCGGGCACGCCTACACCGGGCCGATCTTCAGCGAGGAGGAGCACGAGCAGGTCGACCCGCTGTGCCCCTGGTGCATCGCGGACGGCCGTGCCCACGAGACGTGGGACTGCGTGTTCTCCGACGACCGGTCCTTCATGGTCGGGGACAACGTGCCGGTGCCGCCCGAGGTCGGCGAGGACGTCTTCACCCGCACGCCGGGCTTCCGCACCCACCAGTCGGTGATCTGGCTGTCCCACCATGACGACGCCTGCCAGTATCTCGGCCCGGTCGGCGCCGACCGGTACGCCACCCTCGACGCGGGCGCCCGCGCGGCGGTGGAGGCCGCCGCCGGCGACCCGGCCGCGCTGCGCACCGGCTACCCGGGCCCGACCGCGTACCTGTTCCGCTGCCGGGACTGCGGCGAGTACCGCGCCTACACCGACAGCGCCTGACGGCGGTGGACCCCACGGACCTGACCGGGCCGGAACGCGCCCTGTGGCAGGCGTTCCCGCGCGGCGGCCTGGTCGACCTGCGCACCGGCGACCCCGACACCGACGACCCTGCCAACGCGGCCGGCTGGGGCGAGGACCGCGCCGTCCGTGCCGAGGTCATCGCGGCGCTGCTGCGCGGCGCGGTACCGGCCGAACCCGGCCACACCGCCGCCCTCCGGCTCGCCGGCGCCCGCGTCGACGGTCCGCTCGACCTGCGCCACACCGACATCCCGTACCCGCTGTGGCTCCCCGGCTGCGCTCTGGTGGACCAGGTCAGTCTCCGCAACGTGCGGCTCCGGAGCCTCAACCTGGAGGGCTCCTGCCTGGCGGCCGGCATGGACACCACCCTGGCGGTGATCGACGGCAACCTCCGCATGGCCGGCTGCCGCTGCGCCGGCCTGGTCCGGCTCACCGGCACCCGGATCAGAGGAGCGTTGCTGCTCCAGGAGGCCCAGCTGGCCAACCCGGACGGCATCGCACTGCTCGCCAACCGGCTCGTCGTCGAGGACGACGCGCTCTGCCAAGGCCTGTCGGCGGTGGGCAACGTCCGGCTCGCCGGCGCCCGCATCGGCGGGATGCTCAGCCTCGACGGCGCCCACCTTGCCGATCCGCGCGGCCGGGCGTTCACCGGGTTCAACCTCACCGTCGGCGCGCGGCTGTCCGCCCGGCACGGCTTCGCCGTGGACGGCGAGATGGTGCTGGTCCGCGCCACCGTGGGAGAGGTCGACCTGTCCAGCGCGCAGCTCCGCAACCCGGGCGGGAACGCGCTGCTCGCCGATGGTCTCACCGTGGCGGGCGCCCTGCACCTCGCCGACGGCTTCACCGCCACCGGCACGGTACGGCTGACCAGGGCACGGATCGGCGGCCCGGTGAACCTGGAGGGCGCCCGGCTGACCGGCCCCGCCGGCGGGCCGGCGCTGGCGTGCCGGCACGCGGACGCGGGCGAGCTGCGGTTGCGGCCCGCCGAACCGGTCGAGGGCGCGGTCGACCTCAGGCACGCGCGGTTCGAGCTCATTCAGGACGACCCGGCGACGTGGCCGGACGCGCTGATCGCCGACGGGCTGGAGTACCGGGCGCTGGAACCGTCGCTGCCGGCCCGCCGCCGGCTGGACTGGCTGCGCCGCGACCCGGACGGCTACGTGCCGCGAGCGTACGAGCAGCTCGCCGCGACCTACCGCACGCTCGGCGACGACGCGGGCGCGCGCACCGTGCTGCTCGCCAAGCAACGGCACCGCCGCGAGCGGCTGCCCTGGTACACCAGGACGTGGGGATGGTTCCAGGAGGTCACTGTCGGCTACGGGTACCGCCCGCTGCGCGCCGCCGGCTGGTTCGTCCTGCTGGCCGTCCTCGGCACCGCCAGCTTCGGCCACCACCACCCGCCGCCGGTCCCGGACACCACCCCGCCCGCCTTCAACCCCCTCGTCTACACCCTCGACCTGCTGCTGCCCGTCATCGACCTGGGCCAGGAACACGGCTACGACCCGCGGGGTGACCAGCGCTGGCTCGCCTACCTCCTCATCCTCACCGGCTGGCTGCTCGCCTCCACCATCGCCGCCGGCGTCATCCGGGTCCTCCGCCGCGACTGACCCGCGGGAAGAGGGGCCGCGGCGCCGGCAGCCGGCCATCGCCGGACGGGGTGCACTGGGCGGCGACCCGGGTGGCGGCGGTGGGCAGGAACGGGGCGAGCTGGTCGGCCAGGGTGCGGCAGGCGTCCAGCAGGCCGGCGAGTGCCGTGTCCAGGGCTTCCTCGTCTCCGGACCGGGCCAGCAGCCAGGGCGCGGTGTGCTCGACGTGCCGGTTGGCCTCCTCGACGATGGTCCACACGGCCCCGGTCGCGCGGCGGAAGTCGAACCCGGCCAGCGCCGTGTCCACGCGGCCGGGTACCTCCCGGCAGGCCGCCGCCAGCGAGGTGGCGGGGTCGGCGGCGGCCGGCGGGTGGCTGTCGCGGTACCGGTGGATCATGCTGACCACCCGGTTGACCAGGTTGCCGAGGTCGTTGGCGAGGTCGGTGTCGGCGCGGGCGGTGAGCCGGTCGACGGTGAAGTCCGCGTCCCCGACGCGCGGCACCTCGCGGAGCAGCCACCAGCGGACCGCGTCGGTCCCGTACCGACCGGCGAGGCGCGCCGGGTCGGTGTCCACGCCGCTGCCACCGGACTTCGAGATCTTGGCGCCGTCCACGGTGAGGTAGTCGTGGACGAGGATGTCGGTGGGCGGCGGCTCGCCGGCCGACAGCAGCATCGCCGGCCAGTAGACGGCGTGGAAGCGCAGCACGCCCTTGCCGACCAGGTGGACGCGGCGGTCGTTGTCCACCCACCACCGCCGGTAGTCGGGACTGTCCACTCCGTATCCAAGGCTGGTGAGGTAGTTGCCCAGCGCGTCCCACCAGACGTAGATGACCTGGTCGGGATCGTCGGGCACCGGGATGCCCCAGCCGCGGGCGCGGGCCTGCGACCGGGAGACGCTGAAGTCCTCCAGCCCGCCGGCGAGGAACCCGAGCACCTCGTTGCGGCGCCCGGCCGGCTCGATCCGCAGCCGGCCGCTCGCGATCAGGTCGTGGAGCCGCTCGGCGTACCGGGACAGCCGGAAGAACCAGTTCTCCTCGGCCACCGTCTCCGGCTCGGTGCCGTGCTCCGGGCACCGGCCGCCGGGCAGCTCGGCCGCGGTGTAGAACTGCTCGCAGCCCACGCAGTACAGGCCCGTGTACTCCTTGCGGTAGAGGTCGCCGGCCCGCGCGCAGGCGCGCCAGAACCGCTCGACGCCGGCCCGGTGCCGGGGATCACCGCTGGTGCGCAGGAAGTCGTCGAAGGACAGGTCCAGCGGCCCGCGCAGGGCGGCGAAGGCGGCGGCGTTGCGGTCGACCAGTTGCCGGGTCGGCACGCCCTCGGCCTCGGCGGCCAGCACGTTCTTCAGCGAGTTGTCGTCGGTGCCGGTGAGGAACCGGACCGGCTCGCCGAGCCGGCGGTGGTGCCGGGCGAGCACGTCGGCCTGCACCAGTTCGAGCGCGAACCCGAGGTGCGGGCGCGCGTTGACGTACGGGATGGTGGTGGTCACGTAGTACGGCCGTGCGGGTGGCATCCGGAACCTCCAGCGGATCGGTGGGGCTCCGGCCCGCGCACGCACCGCCGAGGCCCCGACATCGGGGCCTCGCGAAACGTCATCCGTCCAGCGTCGAGCCGCCCCGCGAGCGGGGCATCATCGAGCGCGGCGGGGACGGGCACATGCCACCGACCCTAGCAACGCCGCACACCGCGCCTCACCCGGTTTTCGGTGCCACCGGGCACGGCATCCCGCCGGGCCGTGGCCAGCGGGATGCCCCTGGACGCTCAGCGGGCGGTGAGCGAGTACGCCCTGTCGATCCGCTGGACCACCCGGTCGCCGGCCGCGTCCCACGCCTCGGCCTTCAGCGAGACCGCGCCGGTGGTCGCCGCCAGCGGCGGATGGACCAGCAGCACCCGGTACGTGCCGTCGTGGTCGGGGAGCACCGCGGCCGGGGTCCACTTCGCACCGTCGTCGTAGGAGACCCACATCCGCAGGCCGGTGACCTTCGGGCCGCCCGGTTGCGGCTGCCAGGCCGACACCGTGAATCCGTACGGCCGGCCGGTGGGCGCGCTGTCGGTGAGGCTGAGGTCGAGGTGGTAGCTGAGCTGGAGCAACGGCTGCCAGCCGCACGGGTCCTTGACCCCGAAGAGGGCGGGCGTGCACTGGTACGGCGCGGTGACCGTGGCGGCGCCGGTGTGCGCGGACCGGAACGTCCAGTCGGTCGTCACCGTCTTGCCGGTCCGCTGGCCCGCCCAGCCGTCCTGGTAGACGGTCTTCAGCGTGTACGTGGCCGCGCCGGGGTCGAGCACGTAGTGCGGGTAGAACAGCCCGTGCCGGTCCCACGGGATCTGCTGGTCGCCCTTGTACAGGCCGACCTGGAGCGTGCCGTCGCTGGCGACCAGCTGGGTGGGGTCGTTGGCGGAGACGCCGTACGGGACCACGTACAGCGTGTCACCCAGCCGGCAGACCGAGCAGGACAGCTCGTTCCGGTCGCCGGCCCAGTCCGGGCCCGAGCGCTGCTGGCCGACCGTGACCGGCGCCTGGTTCCAGGTCTCCTCGCCGCGGGACGGCGTGCTGAAGGCGCGGATGGAGTAGCTGTTCCTGGGCAGCACGCCGTCGGCGTTGTCGTAGAAGGTGTACATCCGCGTCCACATCGCGTCCCGGCCGGTCTGGTTGTAGTACTCGGTGCGGGCGACCGGACCGGTGAACCCGTGCGCGTCCAGGAAGTTCACGTGGTCCTCGGGCCGGAAGACGCTGTCGGCCTCGCTCATGTTCGGGCTCCCGCCGACCGCGGGGACCTGGCCGTGGTATTCGGTGCGCAGCGCGGTCAGGTCCCGGGTGCTCGGCCGGTGGTCCAGGTCGGCGGCCCTGATCGTGTTGAACGCGTAGTAGTGCAGCTTGTACTCGTACGGCGTGACCGGCTGGGTGTGGATGTCCACGGTGGCGTGCCGGCCGTCGCCGAGCGCGCCGCTCAGGGCGTCCCACCGGGCGCTGTCCACCCACAGGAACGGGATCGTCATGATGTCCGCGAACTGCGGCATGAGCAGGTTGAGCGGGATCATGTCGCCGCCGTCGGAGTGGTCGAGCACGCCGGCCGCGCCGGCCTTCACCGCGGCGGCGAGCAGCTGGTCGGGGAACTCCTGCGGCCCGGTGCCGATGAGCACCAGCTTGCCGCGCACGTCCCGGCCGGCCAGCAGGTCGTCCTGGGTGGCCACGGCGAGCCGCTGGTCGCCGTGGAACTTGGGCACGATGTCGTAGTCGGTGAGGTAGGACGGCCGGACCTGGACGGGCCGGCCACGGCCGTGCACGGTCAGGCCGAGCTGCGGCGCCGCCAGGATGTGGTCGGTGAACAGCTTGGCCGAGCCCAGGGTGGGCCGCTTGCTGTTCGGCACGGCGAGCAGCCGCATGCCGTAGCCGGAAGCCACGCCGGCCACGCTGGTGACCCACGTCGTGCCGCCCTGCGTGGTGCGGGTCCAGCCGATCGACTCGTCGACACCCTCGGTCGGCTTCGGGGTGCGCACGGTGACCGGCACGGCCTTGTTCATGTCGAAGGTGATCGAGCGGTCCCGGTCCAGCGTGAACTCGGGGTCACCGACGTACGCCATGTTCAGGACCGCGCCGCCGATCCAGCTGATGATCTCGTTGAGGTCGTACACGCCCTCGGGGATCTCCGCGCCGCCGTCGTACCGGTTCGGTCCGTCGACGGCCCGGACCATGGGGACCTGGTACGCGACCGGCTGCACGCCCTTGTCGTCCACCTTGGCCGCGTCGAACGCCGGGTTCCCGGCCAGCAGCAGCCCGCCGGTCGGGCCGAGCACGGTGACGCTGATCTTGTGCAGCGGCGGCTGGCGGAGCACGCCGACCGGCACGGTCAGGGTGACGCCGCCGGGTCCGGTGGCGACCACCGTGCCGCTGTACCGGCCGAGGGCGGCGAGCGCCGCCGGGTCGAGCGTGACGGTCGCGGTGGCGGTGCCGCCGGCCGGCACGGTGACCGTGCTGTCGGCGGTGAGCGCGCCGGCCGGGGCCGGCTTGCCGTCCGCGTCGCGCAGGGTGGCCGCGAGGGTGAGGGTGAGCGGCTGGCCGGTCAGGTTGCGGTAGCCGATCTGCCGGCTGCCGCCGGGGTCGCCGGGGTGCACGGTGCCGAAGTCGAGGTTGACGGTGGTCGCGTACGCCTGCTGGGTGACCGCCCTGCCCAGGTCGAGGCGGCCGGCGCCCTGCTCGTACGGCGTGTACCCGTCGTCGTGGCTGGTGCTCATCAGCGCCGGCTTCAGGTCGGCCGCGGTCCAGTCCGGGTGCTGCTCGGCGAGGATCGCGGCGGCGGCGGCCACGTGCGGGGTGGCCATCGAGGTGCCGGAGGCGGAGGTGTAGTACTGGTCGAGCGGCGTGCCCATGGAGGTGCCGGCGGCGCGGGCGGCCACGATGTCGACGCCGGGCGCGGCGATGTCGGGCTTGAGCGCGCCGTCGCCGCTGCGCGGGCCGCGGCTGGAGAAGCCGGCGAGCTCGTCGGTCCTGGACACGGCCGCCACGGTGAGCGCGGCGTCGGCGGCGCCCGGCTCGGCGACGGTCTCGTCGCCCGGGCCGGAGTTGCCGGCGGCGATCACGAACAGCACCCCGGTGGCGGCGGTGAGGTCGTCGACGGCCTGGCTCATCGGGTCGGTGCCGTCGGACGGCGCGTCGCTGCCGAGGCTCATGCTGATCACCTTGGCGCCGCTGCCGGCCGCCCACTGCATCCCGTCGATGATCCAGGAGTCCAGGCCGCTGCCGTCGTCGCCGAGCACCTTGCCGATGACCAGGTGCGCGCCGGGCGCGACGCCCTTGTACTTCCCGGCCGAGGCGCTGCCGCTGCCGGCGATGATCGAGGCTACGTGGGTGCCGTGTCCGAAGTGGTCGGTGATGCCGGCGTCGCCGGGCACGAAGCCGTGCGAGTCGACCACCCGGCCCTGGAGGTCGGGGTGGGTGGTGTCGATGCCGGTGTCGAGGATGGCGACCTTCACGCCGGCGCCGTCGTACCCGGCCGCCCAGGCGGTGGGCGCGCCGATCTGGGCGTTGCTGCCGTCGTCGCGGACGGTGACCTTGCGGTCGAGCCACACCTTCGCCACCCCGCCGGCCAGCGCCGGCTTCACGGCCGGGGCCGCGCCGCCGGTGACCGAGGCGAAGAAGCCGGTCGCGGACCGCTTGTCCACCGCGACGCTCTCGCCGTGCACGGCGGGTAGCGCGCGGGTGGCGGCGACGCCGGCGAGCGGGGCGAACCGCCGCGGCGCGACCTGCCCGCCGTACCCGACGATGACCGGCAGGGTCGTCATGCTGGTGTCGTCGTACCCGTGGTGGGCCAGGTACCTCACGTCGAACAGCTCGCGGTCGAGCAGGCCGGAGGCGACATACGGCTGGGCGTCGTCGGGCACCAGGTAGTAGCCGTGCGGGTCGGAGCGGCCGCGGAAGGTGTGGCCCTGTCGGCCGGCGCCGGGGGTCGCGGTGGCGGTCACCCGGCCGCCCGCGTCCTCGGTGTAGTGCACCTTGTCGCCCGTGATCAGCGTGATCGTCGTGGAGTAGCCGCCGGCGGCCGGCTGTGTGGGTACGGTGGCCGCCGCCGGTCGCGCCTGCGCCGGCATGGCGCCGACCAGCGCGTACCCGATCGCGGCGACCAGCACGACAGGCCAGCGGCGTCCCGGCCGCGGCGCCCACCCGGATTTCGGCATGACGACTCCCTTGTCGGTGCTGATGTGCCGGAAACTGTGACAGCAGGGGTGGTTGCGGCGGAAGGGACTGGGCTGGCCGCTTCGCGCCAATGACGTCAACAGGCCACCATCGTGGCCGCCGGGATGCGATCATCGACCCGTGCTCGGCGTACTCGGGCTGTCAGCCGCCGACCAGGAGCTGTACGAGTCGGTGGTCGCCGCCGGCCAACCGGTCACCCCGGCCGACCTGGCCGGCGACCGGGCACGGGTGGTCGCCGGCCTGGCCCGGCTGGAACGGCTCGGCCTCGTCGTGGCGCTGCCGGGCGGCCCGGCGCACCGCTGGACGGCGGTCGCCCCGGACGGCGCGCTCGAGGCGCTGATCGCGGCCCAACGCCGGGCGCTGCGCCAGACCAGGTCGCGGCAGGCCCGGCTGGCGGCGAGGTACCGGGGAGCCGCCGACACCGACCCGGCCGACCTGGTCGAGGTCATCCACGGGCGGGAGGCCGCCCAGCGCGCCTCCGACCGGCTCCAGCGCCGCGCCCGCCGGGAGATCCGGGTCTTCGACGCGCCGCCGTACGTCACCCAGCCCACCGACCGCAATCCCACCGAGCACGACACGCTGCGGCGCGGCATCCGGCACCGGGTCCTGTACGACCGGCGCGGGGTGGCCGTGCCCGGCCGGCTCGAGCACCTCGCCGCCAGCGTCGCCGCCGGCGAGGAGGCCCGGATCACCGACGTGCCGATGAAACTGGTGCTCAGCGACGAGCCGCTGGCCCTGGTGCCGCTGCGGCTGAACCCGACCGACCTGGAGAGCTGGCTCGTCGTCCACGACCCGGTGCTGCTCGAGGCGCTGTCCGCGCTGTTCGAGATGTACTGGGAGCGGGCTGTGCCGCTGCGGGTCGGCCCCGGGCCGGGCGGGACCGTCCAGCAGGTCGCGCACGACGAGCCCACGCCGACCGAGCGGGACCTGCTGTCGCTGCTGGTGGCCGGCCTGACCGACGAGGCCATCGCCGACAACCTGGGCCTGCACCCGCGTACCGTGCGCCGCCGCCTGCGCGCCCTGATGACCCGCCTGGACGCCGCCACCCGCTTCCAGGCCGGCTACCAGGCCGTCCAGCGCGGCTGGCTCGCCCACGACGACCACGCGGAGGCGCCGTGAGCGGGGACCGGGCGGCCAGGGCCGCGCTCGGCCTCGGTCCCGCCGAGGAGGCCGCGTACGAGCTGGTCGCCTGCCACTCGGCGTCCACTCTGGACGAGCTGATCGGCCGGTGGTCCCGGCCGGAGCCGCTGCCCGACGCGCTCGCCGCGCTCGAGGACGCCGGCCTGGTCAGCCGGCGGGCGGGGGAGCCGGCCCGGTACGCGGTCGCCGACCCGGACCTGGTGCTGCCGCCGCTGCTGGCCGACTGGGAGGAGCGCCTCGACGCGGCCCACGAGCACGCGCGCCGGCTCGCCGCCGCCTACCAGGCCGCCCACGACGGGCCCGGCCCCGGCACGGTCATCGAGGTCGTCTCCGGGCACCGCGCCGTCCTGCACCGCCTCAGCCAGCTCCAGTACGCCGCCCGCCGGCAGGTCTGCTGCGTCGACAAGCCGCCGGCGCTCGACCCGGACGGCGCCGGGACCGTGCTCGACCTGCTCGCCGCCGGCGTGTCCTACCGCTGCCTGCACGAGACCACCGCGGTCGGCCGGCCGGACGCGCTGGCCGGCATCGAGCGGCTGGCCCGCGCCGGCCAGCAGGTCCGGGTACTGCCCGACCTGCCGATGCGGCTGTACCTGGTCGACGACCGGTTCGGCCTGCTGCCGCTGCGGCGTGAGCCAGCCGAACCGGTCGAGGCCGCGGTCGTCGTCCACCCCTCCGCGCTGCTCGACGCGCTGGCCACGCTGTTCGACGGCCTGTGGCGGCGGGCGGTACCGCTGCACCTGCCGCCGGCCGGCGGCGCGGCGGCCGGTGTGGCCGGCCGGAAACCGGCCGCCGCCGACGAGCAGCGCCTGGTCGCCCTGCTGCTGTCCGGACTCACCGACCAGACCATCGCCCGGCAGCTCGGCTGCGGCTACCGCACGGTCCAGCGCCGGATCGCCGCGCTGATGGCGGACCTGGGCGCGCACACCCGGTTCCAGGCCGGCGCCCAGGCCGCCTTCCGGCGTCAGCAGCCCGGCGTGAACCTGGACGCCTCGACGCCGGCCATCAGGAAGGCGCCGACGCCGTAGTTGGACGTTGCGGTGGGGCTGATCGGCTGGTGCTGCGACGGGTGCGATGACGGCCCCTGCACGTACCCGACCACGCCGTTCGAGCGCAGCGCGGTGTCGCGCAGCCAGCCCCACGCCTTCTGCACCACCGGCAGGTACGTGGCCTGGTCCGCGTACCCCGCCTGGATCGCCTTGGCGAGGCCGTAGGTGAAGAACGAGGTGCCGCTGGACTCCGGCGCCGGGAAGGCGGACGGATGGTCGACGTCCGCGGTCCAGTACCCGCCCGGCTGCTGGGTGGCCTTCAGCTTCGCGAACATGTCCTGGAGCAGGCTGATGTAGTGGGCGCGGTTGGGGTCGGTCGCCGGCAGCGCGGCGATCGTGTCGGTCAGCGCGATGACGATCCAGCCGTTCCCGCGCGACCAGTGCTGCGTCGTCCCGACCCAGCGGGAGTCACGCCACCACAGCGCGTTCTTCTTGTCGTAGATGTGGCTCTCGGAGTACGCGAACATCCTGGCCATGGCGTCGATCTCGGCCTGGTTGCCGGCGGGCACGCCGAGCCTGGCGAAGGCCGACATCGCGCCCAGCCGGACGGCGTCCACATAGGAGAAATCGCTGACCTTGCCGCCCTGCACGCGCTTGGTCTGCTTCGTCAGGTACGCCTGCGCGTCCGCGATGTCCTTGGCGGGATGCTTGGCGTCCAGCTCGTAGAGATCGATGTACTCCTGGCTCGCCTCCGGCCCGTCATAGTTGGGCGCGTTGGTGGGCAGCTTCCACTTGTTGTGGTTAGCCCAGGCGGTGGCGTAGCTCAGGTACTTGGAATCGCCGGTCATCCGGTACGTCTCGATGTCACCCTTGATGAACAGGGCGTTGAACCAGGTGGAGTCGACGGAACTGGAGTGGCCCGACATCCAGTGGTCCGCCGCCAGCCGGATCGCCGCCGCGTCCGGGCACGTGGCCGCCGCCCCCGGCCGCGAAGCCGGCCGGGCGACAGCACCCCCCGGCACCAGTCCCACTCCCACCGCGACGACCGCGGTCACCAGCCAATACCTCTTCATCGGTGCCTCCTCGTAAGGAACGCTCCCGACGTGAGCCCGGGACGGAGGACGATCCCCCAGCCAGGGCAGGATGGCTCGACGTGGTTGCAACTGTCGTACCCGCCACCCTCCCCACCCCACCCCTCAAAGTCAACAAGACATCCGACCTCTGAGACCTGTGACGTACAACACCCAAACCGCCTCACCCGATCACCAGAGGTGACGTCGCCACCGGCGCAGCCGCTTCTCCCCGGCCCGTCATTAGCGCTCAGTAATCGGTTACCGCGGAGGCTATTCGGATCTCTTCGTCTGCGGTCGTCCCGGTGTTACACCCAGCCGGATCGCCTGGTTTCGCGGGGATTGCGGCGTACCGCCGGTTCGGCTCATGATTGCTGGCCGGTCACTGAGCCGGCGCGAGTCGCGACGATGCGTAGCTACGGGGGTGTGCGGAATGCGTCGAGTGGCGTGCCTGCTGGCGGCTGTCGGCCTGTTGGGGACGGTAGCCGTGGGGGCCGCCCTGCCTCATCGGGCGGTGGCTGACACGACCGGTACCGCGGCGGATGAGGTGTCGGCGCAGGCGGCGGCTCGGGCGTCGGGGCAGCAGGTGGAGGCGCTGGATCGCCGTACCGAGACCGCGCAGGTGTTCGCGCAGCCGGACGGCTCGTTCACGTTCGTGGATCACGCGGTGCCGGTGCGGGTGCACCGGGGCGACGGTTCCTGGGTTCCGGTGGACACGACGTTGCAGTCCGCTTCGGGTGGGGTGGTGCGGCCGGAGGCGACCACGGTCGACCTCACCTTCTCCGGCGGTGGTAGCGGTCCGCTGGTGACGATCGGGCACGGTACGGCGCAGCTGTCGTTGTCCTGGCCCGCGTCGCTACCGACCCCGACGGTGTCGGGCGACACGGCGACCTATCCGGACGTCTTCCCCGGCGTCGACCTGGTCATGCGGGCGAAGGTGGCCGGTTTCTCCGAGCTGCTGGTGGTGAAGTCGGCGCAGGCGGCGGCGAACCCGGCGTTGGCGCGGGTGGCGTTCGGGCTGGCCGCCTCGGGGGTGACGGTGCAGGCCGACGGTGCCGGCGGGATGCGGGCGGTGGACGGGTCGGGCCAGGTGGTGTTTTTCTCGCCGCGGGCCTCGATGTGGGATTCGCCCGCGCCCGGCACCGCGGCGGCGGCCGTGGTGGAGGATGACTCGCCACCGCATCTGGTGCAGACGCCGCTGCAGGTCAGCGGTGGGCAGGTGGCGGTCGTCCCTGACCAGGGTCTGCTGAAGGGTGCCGATACCCATTTCCCAGTGTTCGTGGATCCGGATGTGGGGTTCGGTAGTCCACAGTGGACGATGGTCAACCAGGACTATCCGACGACGTCCTACTGGTCGGGCAGTGATCGCAACGACTGCTCAAACTCGCATTTCACGCATGACTGCGCGAAGGTCGGCCATTACGACGCGCCTTCTGGCCTGTACCGGTCGGTGTTCATGTTCGGTGGGACCGGGGTGTTGGCGGGGACGGCGCTGGAGGGTGGGGCGTATTTCAGGATCGGGCTGGTGCACTCGTCGTCGTGTACGGCGTCTTCGGCGGAGTTGCACCTGACCGGGCCGATCGATGCGGGGACGACGTGGAACAGCCTCAACCCGAGTTGGGGTGGGTTGCAGGGCACGACGCAGGCGGTGCAGAACTGTGCGGACAGCGCTAGCCCGGTGCCGGTGGCTGAGGCGTCGGCGCAGGGTGCGGCTGGGGCGGCGGCCGCCAACGGTTGGCAGACGATCACGCTCGGTTTGCAGGAGTCGTCGGGGAACGAGCGTGACCCGAATCTGTGGAAGAAGTTCGACGCGACCTCGGCGGTGTTGGTGGTGCCGTTCGACCGGTACCCGGACAAGCCTGACCAGTTGTCCACCGACAACAAGGCGTGTGGTGGCTGGGTGAGCTCGGCGACACCGACGATGCGCGCCCACATCAACGACGCGGACAGCAACCCGATCTCCGCCCGGTTCTTCTGGGCGACCGCGAACTCCGACGGTACCTACACCCAGCTTGGCTGGGGCAACCAGGACAACGTCCCGAGCAACACCACCTCACAGTTCACCATCCCGGCCTCGGCGAACCTTGTCGACGGTGGCAGTTACGCCTGGCAGATCCAGGTGTGGGACGCCTTCGTGTGGGGCCCGGTCTCCGACTGGTGCACCTTCCACCTGGACCTCGTCCCTCCAGACGCCCCGAAGGCGGTCACATCCAGCGACTATCCAGACGATGGTCAATATCACGGCGGGCTGGGCCAGGCAGGCACGTTCGTGTTCACTCCGCCGGATTCGCATCCGGAGGATGTGGCCTTCTACCAGTACCGCACGGTCGATGACTCCCGGGCGGCGGTCACTGTCCCGGCGGCGGCCGACCATTCGGCGACTGTGGTGATCACGCCGGACTGGACCGGCCAGGCGACGTTGAAGGTGTGGACCGAGGACAAGGCAGGCAACGTCAGCGCGACTTGGTTCTCGTACACGATCACAGTGGCGGGGGCGACCGGGCCGGTCGGCAGGTGGGCGTTCGACGAGGGCACCGGAACCACCGCGGCGGACAGCTCTGGCACCAATCCGGCCAGTCCACTTCACCTCACAGGCGCGGCGGGATGGGCGGCTCATGACCGCTATGGCACCGCCCTGTCCTTGGACGGCTCGACGGGGGAGGCGGAGACCGCCAGTCCGGTGCTGCACACGAACGCCAACTTCACCGTGGCGGCGTGGGTGCGGCTCTCGACGACCAGCACCAACCAGTGGGTGACGGCGGTCAGCCAGAACGGCAGCCAGCAGAGTTCGTTCGTGCTGAGCTACAACAGTTCGGCGTGGGCGTTCGCGTTGCACAGCGCGGACGCGGCCAGCGGGGTGACGGCCTGGCGGGTCGCGGCTCCGGGGACGGTGCAGGCGGGGGTGTGGACGCACCTGGCCGGGGTGTATGACGCCGGAAGCCATGAGATGCGGTTGTATGTGAACGGCGCGCTGGCCGCGACCGGTGAGGGCGCGAACCCGTTCGACTCCCGTTCCACGCTGGATGTCGGCCGGGCCCGCACCAACAATTCCTGGACCGACTGGTGGCCTGGCCAGGTTGACGATGTGCAGGTGTGGGACCGGATCGTCTATCCCGGTGAGATCGCCGCTATCGCGAACAAGCCGATCCCGGTCGGTCAGTGGGATCTGAACGACAACACCGGCTCCACCGCCGCCGACGCCACCAGCCCGCCCCACCCGCTGGCCTTGACCGCTACCTCATGGGTATCGGCGGGCCACTCCGGCAGTGCCCTGCACCTGAACGGCAGCACCTCCTACGGAGAGACCACCGGCCCGGTGCTGCACACCAACACGAGCTTCACGGTGATGGCCTGGGTACGTCTCACCAGCACGAACACGAACGGCAACTGGGCCACCGCGGTCAGCCAGAACGCCGGCCAGTCCAGCTCCTTCGTGCTGAGTTACAACGGGTCGGAATGGGCGTTCGCGTTGCACAGCCCCGACAACGCCAGCCCGACACGGTGGCGGATAGCCGCTCCCTCCACCGTCCAGGTACAAACCGGGGTCTGGACTCATCTTGCTGGGGTGTACGACGCCGGAACTCACCAGATGCGGCTGTATGTGGATGGACACCTGGTCGCCAGCGGCGAGGGCGCGAACCCATTTGACGCCCAGTCCACACTGGACGTCGGGAAGGCCCGCACCGCCGGCGCCTGGACCGACTGGTGGCCCGGTGACATCGACCAGGTCAGGATCTGGACTGGCGTGCTGTCCGATACCCAGATCCGTCAGCAGGCGCACCTGTAGCGTGTCGCGCTCTGAACAACGGCGTACGGAGGGTTACGTGTCCAAGGTGATGCGGGTGTCGATGTCGGCCTCGACGAGGGCGTGGCGCGGTGCGGCAGGTGTCGCGGCGGCTTCCCTGGTGGCTGGGCTGCTGGTCGCGGGCCCCGCCGCGGCGGCCAAGCCCTTCAAGCCGCCGGCGCTGCAGAGGATCAAGCCGGTGCCGGTGAAGGTGGTGAAACCGCATCCTCCGGCTGCTGCCCGTCAGGTACCTGTGCGACGTGGGGAGCCGGGTCAGGTGGACTGGCCTTCGGCTGGTACGGCGACCGTGGCCCTGCCTGCGGCTACCGGTACGTCGGCGTCGGCGGGGCTGGTGAAGGCCGGTGACCTCCCGGTCCGGGTCTCCGCGCCTTCGGTGCGGAATGCCGGGAAGGTTCGCGTCGAGGTGCTGGACCGGGGCAAGCTGCCGGCATCGGTCGGCAAGGTCTACTCCTCGGCGCTCCTACTCAAGGTAGGTGGCCAGTCCGGTACGGCGGATCTGTCGGTGCAGGTGGACTACTCGAGCTTCCAGAACCGGTACGGGGCGGACTGGTCGAACCGGTTGCGGCTGTACCGGCTGCCGTCGTGCGCACTCACCACACCGGCAGCCAAGTCTTGTCGGCCGAGTCTGGTGCCGTCGGCGAACGATCCGCGGGCCCGTACGGTGACCGGTCGTGTGACTACGAGCGGGTCGGGTCCGGCGTTGCTGGCGGTGGCGGCTGCGGCGTCGAGCAGTTCTGGTGACTATTCGGCGACGCCGTTGAAGGCTTCTTCGGCGTGGTCGGCGGGTGGGGAGTCGGGTGGCTTCTCCTGGTCCTATCCGATGCGGGTGCCGCCGTCGTTGGGTGGCCCGACCCCGAACGTGACGTTGAGCTACTCCTCGCAGTCGGTGGATGGGGAGACGGCGGCGAACAACAATCAGCCGTCGTGGATCGGTGAGGGGTTCGACTATTCGCCGGGGTTCATCGAGCGCCGGTACAAGTCGTGTGCCGATGACATGGGCGGGACCGCCAACAACACGGTCAAGACCGGGGATGAGTGTTGGGGTACCGACAACGCGGTGCTGTCGCTCAACGGCAGCTCAACCGAGTTGATCCGCGATGATGTGACCGGTAACTGGCGGCCGCGCACGGAGGACGGCTCACGGATCGAGCACCTGTGGGGTTCGGCTGGCACGGTGAACGGGGACGACAACGGCGAGTACTGGAGGGTCACGACCAGTGACGGCACCCAGTACACCTTCGGGTTGAACCGGCTGCCGGGCTGGACCAGCGGCGCTGCGGAGACCAACTCGGCGTGGACCGTGCCGGTGTTCGGCAACAATCCCGGCGAGCCGTGTAACAAGTCCACCTTCGCCACCTCCTCGTGCCCGCAGGCCTGGCGGCTGAACCTGGACTATGTCGTGGATACCCACGGCAACACGATGTCGTTCTGGTACACCAAGGAGTCCAACAACTACGCGCTGGACGCCCCGGAGGTGAACAAGGCCACCGGCTACACCCGGGGCGGCTACTTGTCCCGTATCGACTACGGCACCCGCAGTGACACCGCCTACGGCACCGCCCCGATGCAGGTCGTCTTCACCCCGGCCGATCGGTGCGCACCCAACACTGACTGCACCAAGCAGACGCCCACCAGCTGGCCGGATGTCCCGTGGGATCAGAACTGCACCGGCAGCACGTGCGGCAGTACGCAGACCGCGCCGACGTTCTGGTCGACCAAGCGGCTGGCCACCGTGACGACGCAGGTGCGCAGCGGGTCGGGGTATCGGAAGGTGGACTCCTGGACGCTGGAGCACAGCTACCCCAGTCCCGGTGACGGTACCCGCGCCGGGCTGTGGCTGGCCGACATCATCCACACCGGCCTGGCGGCCAGTCCCAGTGTGGCGCTGCCGAAGGTGACGTTCACGCCGGTGCAGATGGCCAACCGGGTGGATGCGATCGGTGATGGCGCGCCGGCCATGAACTGGATGCGGATGCAGTCGATCACCACCGAGACCGGCGCGCAGATCACGGTGAGCTACAAGCTGCCGGACTGCTCGCCGGGGCACGTGCCGTCCGCCCAAGACCAGAACACCATGCGCTGCTTCCCGGTGTATTACACCAAGGACGGCGACACCACGCCGAGGCTGAACTGGTTCCACAAGTACGTGGTCGATGCGGTCGCCCAGGCCGACCCGACCGGTGGCGCGGTGCGCACCATCACCAACTACAGCTACCCCAACGCGCCGGCCTGGCACTACACCGACGACGACGGGCTGGTCCCAGCCTCACGCAAGACGTGGGCGGACTGGCGTGGCTATGACGAGGTGGATGTCACCCAGGGCGATCCCGGGGAGCAGACCAGCACCAAGACCCGCTACTTCCGCGGCATGGACGGCGACAGGCTGTCATCGGGTACCCGGTCGGTGAGCGTGTCCGACGATGAGGGCCACACCGCACCCGATACCGACCAGCTGGCGGGGATGGCGCGGGAGCAGATCACCTACAACGGCGCTGACATCGTGTCCGCGACCGTCACCGACCCGTGGGTGTCGGCGGTGACCGCCACCCGTGCCGTGCCTGGCTACACGGTCACCGCCCGCTACGCCGACGCCGACACCGTCCACACCCGCACCGCCCTGGACGGTGGCCGGGGCTGGCGGCGCACCACCACCAAAACCACATACGACAGCCTCGGCATGCCGACCACCGTCAACGACCTGGCTGATGACGCCACCAGCACCGACGACCGGTGCGTACGGACCACCTACGTCCGTAACACCACGGCGTGGATCACCGGCACCGTCTCCGAGGTCCACACCGACGCGCTGTCCTGCGACAAAACGCCGACCAGCCAGGACCAGGTCATCTCCGACACCCGCACCAGCTACGACAACCAGGCCTTCGGCGTCGCGCCCACGAAGGGCGATGTCACCCAGACCCAGCAGATCAGTGCCTGGTCGGCCGGCGGCTCCACCTTCGTCACCACCGCCAAGGCCGGCTACGACAGTTACGGGCGGGCCACCGACGCCTGGGACGCCCTCAACCGGCACTCCACCACGAGCTACACCCCCACCACCGGCGGTCCGGTCACCGCCACCACCGTCACCAATCCCCTCAACCAGGCCACCACCACCCAGGTCGATCCCGCCTGGGGTGCGCCCACCGGCCGGGTCGACGCCAACAACAAGCGCACCGACCTCGCCTACGACGCCCTCGGCCGGCTCACCACCGTCTGGCTGACCGGCGGGACGTCTTCGGACCCCGCCGACATCACCTACAGCTACCAGGTGAGCAACAACGCGCCCAGCGTCGTCACCACCCGAACGCGCAACGCGCACCTGAACTACGTCACCAGCACAGCGCTGTACGACGCGCTACTGCGGCCACGCCAGACCCAGAGCCTGTCACCGGCCGGCGGGCGGATTCTCGCGGATACGTTCTATGACTCCGCTGGGCGGGTGGCCAAGAACTACGGGCCCTACTACGCCAGCGGTGCTCCCGGCACCGGCCTGGTCGCCCCGGTCGACGGCAAGTCGGTGCTGGCCCAGACCCGCACCGTGTACGACGGCGCCGGCCGTCAGGTCGCCTCGATCTTCCAGCCGCGGGAGGCCGAGGCGTGGCGCACCACCACCAGCTATGGCGGTGACCGGGTCGATGTCACCCCGCCTCCCGGTGGCACCGCCACCTCCACGGTGACCGACGCCCGCGGCCAGACCACCCAGCTGCGCCAGTACAAGGCCGCCACCCCCACCGGTGCCTACGACGCCACCGGCTACCGCTACACCCCGGCCGGGCAACTCGCTGGCATCACCGATCCGGCCGGCAACACCTGGACCTACCACTACGACCTTCGTGGCCGGCAGATCCAGAACGACGACCCGGACAAGGGCACCACCCATTTCACCTACGACGACGCCAACCAGCTCTTGTCCACCACCGACGCCCGCGGCACCACCCTCGCCTACGGCTACGACGCGCTCGGCCGCAAGACCGGCGAGTACCAGGGCAGCCTCAGCGGTACCCAACTCGCCGGCTGGCACTACGACACCCTCGCCAAGGGCCAGCTCGACTCGTCCACCCGCTACGACAACGGCAACGCCTACACCACCGCCGTCACCGGGTACAACGACCGGTACCAACCCACCGGTGCCACCATCACCATCCCCGCCGCCGCCGGCGGGCTGGCCGGCAGCTATCAGTACAGCTACGGCTATGACCTCGATGGCAGCCTGGACACCACCACCTATCCGGCCGCTGGCGGACTGGACGGGGAAACCCTGTTCATCGACTACGACCCCACCACCAACCTGCCCAGCACCCTGGAAAGTCTCCGCGACGACACCCCGTATTACGTGGCCGGTACCCGCTACAACGAACTCGGGATGCTCCAGCAGATCGCGCTGGAGACGGATGGCATCTACGGTACGGCCCCAGCCGTCTTCCGCGCCTACACCTACGCCAGCGACGGCACCTACCGGCTCGAAAGCGCCAGCACCAGCCGGACCAGCAAGACTCCCAACACCCTCGCCGATGTCCACTACACCTGGGATCCGGCCGGCAACCTCACCAAGCTGGTCGACGACCCCAAGGGCGCCAGCCAGCCCGTCGATACCCAATGCTTCAACTACGACTACGCCCGCCGCCTCTCCCAGGGCTTCACCCCCAGCTCGGGTGACTGCACCACCGCACCCACCACCGCCGGCCTCGGCGGCCCGGCACCGTACTGGCAGTCCTGGACCTTCGACACGGCCGGGGACCGGCTGACCCAAACCGACCACGCCACCACCACGGGCGGCACCGACACCACCACCACGAACACCTACCCGGCCGTCGGCCAGCCGCATCCGCACGCGCCGCTGTCGGCGACCACGACGACCGGCACCAGCACCACCACCACCGGCTTCGGTTACGACGCCGACGGCGACACCACCGCCCGGACCCACAACACCACACCCCAGACGTTGACCTGGGACTCCGAGGGCCATCTGGGCACCGTCGCCGAAGGCACCCAAAACTCGGGCTACCTGTATGACGCCGACGGCAACCGGCTGATCTCCCACGACCCGACCGGTGCCACCCTCTACCTGCCCGGTGAGGAACTCCACCTCGCCCCAGGTGCCGCGACCCCTACCGCCACCCGCTACTACACCTGGGCCGGCAGCCCGATCGCGGTCCGCACGCCGGCCAAACTGTCCTGGCTGGGCACCGACAACCAGAACACCGCCCAGATCGCGATCGACGCCACCACTCAGGACGCCACCGAACGCCGCCAAACCCCCTACGGCACCCCCCGCGGCACCCCGCCCACCAGCTGGCCCGACATCCACGGCTATCTGAACGGCCCGCAAGACCCCACTGGCCTGACCCACCTCGGCGCCCGCGAATACGACCCCACCACCGGCCGCTTCCTTACCGTCGACCCGCTCCTGGCCCCCACCGACCCCCAACAACTCAACGGCTACAGCTACGCCGCCAACACCCCCACCACCGCCTCAGACCCCACCGGCCTGATGTACACCGACACGGAAGACCTCTCACCCACGACCTGGAACAGGGTGCTGCTCCAACAGGACTTCGTGAACCCGTTCGGCGGCGGTGCACCGCAGCACAGTTGCGGAATAGGATGCCGGCTTGGTCGGACGGTGAACAGGAAGCTCCAGTCCGCCGTCGCCTGGGGATTGCGTGCCGGCTACAACTCCCCCCACACCGACAATCCGGTTGAGGACGCGGCACGCGGAGCCGTCAAGACCATGTGCGGCGGCAATCAGCCCCTACACGCCGAATGCCGTACCGAAGAAAACATTGTTGGCAAAGCGGCCGCCATCGTCGCCGACGGCACAGGCGTCAGCGACTTCATCGACTGCCTCAACCATCCAAGTATCTCCTCATGCGCCCAAGCAGCTGCCGCTGTTGCGGTACCTGGCGACGCCCCAGAAATTGAGGCCGCCGAAAGCGTCGCACGCGCCGCCAAGGGCGGCAAACAAGCAGAGCGCGCCACCGCCGACGGCTCCAAGGTCGTCTCTCGGGATAGCGGTTCGCCTGAACAGACGCTCTTTCACTACACAGATGAGGCGGGTCAGAAGGGCATATTGGATAGTGGGCAGCTGAACCCATCGTTAAGGAGTGTGAACCGGAGGGATGCGCGTTATGGCGATGGGCAGTATCTTTCTGATATCAAGCCCGGCACGCAGACGTGTGCCCAACTGTCGCGGTGTTTCATCGGTCAGCCGTTCCAAGGGAGTCGATTCACGCATTACGTCGAGATCAATGTAGGCGGGCTTAATGTGGTGCAGGGCCGACCCGGTGTGTTCGTTGTTCCCGGAGATACGCCGCTGGACTTGACTGGCAGAATCGTGAGTTGGGGGACGAACTAATGTGGTACCTGAAGGTGCACTGGCACCACGACTTCGCTGACGAACCGGTCGTACTGTACAGCGAGGTCGGTGACGACGGATACGAGGTGCGTAAGGTCGACGTCTTCCGTGACGGCCGCCTCGGCTATGCCGACAAGTCGCGCTCGACTGGGGATACGGTGCTGGGTGAGAAGCCGATCCTTGGAGTTGACGAGATTGCCGCACAGGACGAGTTCTCCCCGAGCGTCATTGAAGCCCATGAGTTCGAGCACGTGTGGCGTCGCGCGGTAACCATTGGGTGAATTCCCAACCGAGGCGGCATGACCACACCGCCGCTGCCCGATCGCCGCCGGGGCCACCGGGTACACCGACCGTTACCAACCCACCGGCGCCACCATCACCATCCCGGCCGCGGCGGGTGGGCTGGCCGGCAGCTATCAGTACAGCTACGGCTATGACCTCGACGGCAGCCTGGACACCACCACCTATCCGGCCGCTGGCGGACTGGACGGGGAAACCCTGTTCACCGACTACGACCCCACCACTAACCTGCCCGTCACGCTCGACTGGGTCAGCGGCGACGCTCCCAGCTACGTGTCCGGCACCCGCTACAGCGAACTGGGGATGCTCCAGCAGATCGCGCTGTCCACCGACGGCCCCAACGCCGTCGGCCCGACCGTCTACCGCGCCTACACCTACGCCAGCGACGGCACCTACCGGCTCGAAAGCGCCATCACCGACCGGGACAGCAAGTCCCCCAACAACCCCGATGGGAACGCATATTTCGGAATACACGACGAGGGGAAGCAGATTGCATTGGATTATGCCAGTCGGGCCGGATACGACTCAAACATTATTGAAGTGAAAATTCCTAGGGCCGATTTCGAGGAACATTTCGCGCGATATGTAACCTCCTATGATGGGCGCCCCAACACTCAAGTCGTGATCCCCAACACGGCCTTTGATCTCCTAAATCGCTACCCCAGGTCTCGGGTAGGTGGACAGTGAGCGCACGCAATGATCAGAAGATTGGTGACTCCGAGTTTGCACTTCTTGGCTCTCTCGTCGAGGGAAGTGTCCTCGCTGTTTTCCGGTGGGGAGTCATTGTGGACTTGGGTCTCTCCCATGTAGGTCTCATCGATGCACTTTATGTGGACGACGATGATAACTACCAGGTGGGCGATCGGATAAGCGCGTATCTGACGCACTTTGATGACCGCATGGAGAAGTTCTGGCTTCGCCCGCCCGGGCAGATTCCAGTTTCCGAACGCCTGCGAAGAAGGGGTTACGATGGCACCTGAAGTCGGTGACGCCCTGACGGCTAGTGCGGGTGGCGGCGACGCTCTTCGCCGAGGTCAGGGTGTTGTCGCGCGACGGCTACAGACCCCTGGGTAGTCCGAACTATCGCCTACTCATGAGCATGGCGGCGGATGCCCAGTGCGAGGCGTTCGCAGCTCTCGTGCGTGGGCTGCTCATGGCGCCGGTTCCGTGGGCAGTTGCCCGGGGAAGGACGGTCCGTCTGCTGCCTGGCGCGATCGCGAAGGCCGTCGCCTCCGTGCGTGACGAGGCCGTGCGGGCGGGCCTCGCGATGCTGGCCCTGCCGCGTAAGGCATCCAAAACTCGGGCTACCTGTATGACGCCGACGGCAACCGGCTGATCTCCCACGACGCCACCGGCGCGACCCTTTACCTGCCCGGTGAGGAACTGCACCTGGCCCCGGGCGCGGCCACCCCGACCGCCACCCGCTACTACACCTGGGCCGGCAGCCCGATCGCGGTCCGCACGCCGGCCAAACTGACGTGGCTGGGCACCGACAACCAGAACACCGCCCAGATCGCGATCGACGTTGACACCCAGGCCGCGACCGAACGCCGCCAAACTCCCTACGGCACCCCCCGCGGCACCCCACCGGCCAGCTGGCCCGACACCCACGGCTACCTCAACAGCCCCCAAGACCCGACCGGCCTGACCCACCTCGGCGCCCGCGAATACGACCCCACCACCGGCCGGTTCCTGTCCGCAGACCCCCTCCTGGCCCCCACCGACCCCCAACAACTCAACGGCTACGCCTACGCCGCCAACACCCCCACCACCGCCTCAGACCCGACAGGTCAGATGTACACCGACACGGAAGACCTCTCACCCACGACCTGGAACAGGGTGCTGCTCCAACAGGACTTCGTGAACCCGTTCAGGGGTCCATCACAGAAGAGCTGCGGTCTCATGTGCAAGGCGGCGAACGTTGGGGGCGGCTTCGTGAACGGAGGTCTCAAGGGCCTCCACAAGGCTGGCGCTCACCTCGTCGCTCCGATCGTCGGTGCGGAGACAACCCTCGCTCCTGGTGGACCGTGCGGGAACATGCCGCCGCAGTCCCACGCGGACTGTGTCAACGGCCTCCGCAAGGCCGCCACCGAAGACGTCAACCGAGAACCCGACCAGTACGTCCCCATCGGGGACCCACCAGCAGCGCCGCCAAAACGCCTCCACCGTCGGCGAAATTGTTGTGCCAGTCCTCGTTGGGGGTGCGCGGACGGCACCCGAGGCTGTTGCCGCTCGACTCGCGTCACGAGCTGAACAGGAGGCCGTGTTGGACGAGAGTGAACTGCTTGCCAACGCGAATGCAGCCCGTGACGCTTATCTCGACCAATTGAGAAGCGTTCCTCATATCAGGCGTCCCCCGACAGTGGTCGGCGCTTACAACGTCAAGACCGGCGAGGTTGCGGTAGGCGGTAGCTCGAAAGAGCTGAAGGAGTGCGCTGAAGCATGTGCCGTTCGGAAGCTGGGCGACGACAAAGATGTCGTCAGGTTCACACGGGCATTCCGGCCTAATGCATCTGGCCCCCCGCAAGCCGATCGACGTATGTGGGGCATACTGTGAGCCACTGTACGGTCGCGGTGCCTTTCCGGATCTGTTGACCAATTTCGAATCGGATAGACTTCGGGGTAGCGGACAATGAAATGGGAACTTGCGCGCCATGATTGGGACTCGATACCCCCTGGGTTGACTGAGATGCCGACGGTGATGATGAGGCTCATGGAAGTGGAGGATGACGCCGAGGCTGAACGCCTGTACTGGAGGATCGATTCCGTCGTCGTCAGAGATGGTTCATTGCGCCCAGGAGCTGACGCTGTCGCGTCTTGCCTAGTGCAGGGACTAATTCGTGCCACCTCGGTAGCAAGGATTCAGATCTTCGAGCTACTGGCGCAGTTGGGAGGTGGTGTGACGCCGGAGGAGTTCGGCGGGCAATCGTTCAGTGACGTGGTGCACCGGGAAGTCCTCAGAGGGTTCCCTTTCTATTGCGAATACCTGGAGTCGGCCTCCCCGGTAGAGCGGTTTCATTGCATCGACCTACTGTCGCTGTGCGCATACAACGACAGAGGGCTGAAGGACCGCACCTTCGCTCTTTTGTCTCGTGCAGCTGAGCTGGGAGATCGCGAGCGGGCACTTGTCGAGGCGATCTTCCGGGACCTTGACGATCCGGCCGGAGGCCCTACGGGCGAATCAGGGTTCGGTGATAGGAGCCGGGACCTCAATTCGGCGGAATAAATGCAGGCGTCATGAAATTGCGGCAGCTCTTGAGGCGTTTGCCCCGAGCTTCCCGTTCTACGAGGTCGGAAGCGATCCCGCATCACGGGAGGCTGTAGCTAATCAGTTTCGGGATGTGCTGATCGGAATCGATGAAACGGCGTTGAGCGAGGACCCGGGCTACTGGCATACCAATGACCGACATCGCCGTCGGTGATTGTTCGGATGAGTAGGTTCGCCTTTCTATGCTTCAGTCGATGGTCGAGGCCCACCGTTCGCAAATTATTCGTTGAGGAAAA
Organism: Mycobacteriales bacterium; assembly: GCA_045806985.1. Classification (GTDB taxonomy): domain Bacteria; phylum Actinomycetota; class Actinomycetes; order Mycobacteriales; family JBJMIH01; genus JBJMIH01. Next base: position 43,353 of record JBJMIH010000065.1, read on the forward strand.
GATTGATCTGTTCAACCAGCTGACGCTGAGCAGGGAGAAGCTGTTGCCATCGCGGTAGAAGGCCAAGACATCCATGATCTCCCGTTTGGAAGTGGGGACAGATGAGCCCGGACCTTCTCGGATGCGTGGTCGAGGTGTGGATCCTGTGCGTCCACGCATTCCGTGTAGGTGTCGAGGTGACTACGCGTACCTATGGTCACGTCAACCCTCCTCGCGTCGCGGATGACCATTTCATGGTGGAGGAAATGGCAAGTCATGTCGGCGAAGTCAGACAGGCGTCGTGTTGGCAGTCGATCCGAGTCGGCAACCCACACTGACACTTCGTCCGTCTGAAATCCCGACTGCCTGACCTCTACGCGCCGGACTCTTCATCTCGGCGGGAAGGCGTCGAGGATGGCCGGGAGGTTGAGGGCTTGTAACTGGATGGTCGTTGAACTCAAGAGTTCCTCGGGGGCCTTTCTGGCGAGCAGTTCAGGAGTGCCTAGTCTCTACAATCCCAATTTGACTGCCAAAGTTGCGTACCGTAGGCGGCGGGGGACCGGCTGACCGAAACCGACCACGCCACCACCACGGGCGGTACCGACACCACCACCACGAATACCTACCCGGCCGTCGGCCAGCCGCATCCGCACGCGCCGCTGTCGGCGACCACGACGGCCGGTGCCAGCAGTACCACCACCGGGTTCGGCTATGACGCCGACGGCGACACCACCGGCCGAACCCACAACACCACACCCCAGACGCTGACCTGGGACTCCGAGGGCCATCTGGGCACCGTCGCCGAAGGCACCCAAAACTCGGGCTACCTGTATGACGCCGACGGCAACCGGCTCATTTCCCGCGAAGCCGTCGCCGCCGTCATGGTGCCGCCTGGCGAGACCCCCGAGATAAAGGCAGCCGTTGAGTTAGAAAGGCGGCGAAATCTCGTCGAATCATCCGTGGTACGAAGGCAGCAGACGATATCGAAGCTCAGGCGAGGTTAGCAAGAGACGCCAAGGGTGAGGAACTTAAGATCCAGGATGCCGCCTACAACGCAGCCTATGATCCCGAAACTGGTAAGATCTACGTGGGGTGTTCGAGCAATCCGATGGGATGCGCCGAGCTTGATAATGAACGTCAGATCGGCCGGGGCCCGGAGACTCCGATGTTCGAAAGAACGTTTGGGTTTCGGCGAGGATTGTGGATCGAGACGGCTATGAAACGACTTAGCCTTACTGAACTTAAACGACACGAATGGGAATCTCTCCAAGTAATGGGAGATAGGTCCAGCCAGGTGCCTGAGAGTTTACGCGGGTTGATTCTCGCCTCTGACGAGGAGGAGGCGGCTCAATATTATTGGCAGCTGGAGAATGTAGTCGTCGTTCAGGGCCAACTCTTCGAAGCCGCACCCGCGGCAGTATCCGTCATCATGGCGGCGCTTGCGGACGAATTGTCGTCGGCTTCGAGAGGATGGTGCCTCGAGCTGCTCTTCCAGCTCGTCTCCGGGGAGTCGAACCAAGAAGCTGTAGGACGAGGGAACCTCGACCTCGGTGAGAGATGTAGAGCCAATGCTCGGGAAGGGCTGTGGTTGCTTTACGCAGAAATGGCGAGGGGCAAGTTTGACGGTGCCGCTCAACAGGTTATCCAGGTGCTTGAACATGACAAGGACCGTTTCAATGCATTCTGCCAACGGCCGTCAGGCGAATAGCTCGCGTCCTACCTTGCCATACACCCGACAGCGGCTCTCCTCGCAAGGATACTATGGCCTGAGAATATCGAATTATAGCGGCCATTTCGAGCCATCCGCTCGGAGCCTCGATATAGGCCGGGACGCATTTTCTGCCTTCGGTATTACGTTCCCCACTCGGCTGTAGAATATGTACATGGCAGCTGACAGACGCCGGTTTGGTGAAATGGGTACGCCTGAGCTGTTGGGCCTCCTGAGGTCAAGGACGCTGGCGTCGTCGATATTCGGCGGAAACGAATGGTTAAGCGTTGTGGGGGAAGTGACATTCCGCGTGCAATTCGAGCTCCCGGCTGTGAGCTACGATGAGCAGATTCGATATGTCGAGGTCATGGATCTACTGCTAGAGCAGGCGCAGCAGTCGGGAGGCCTTCCTAGTCGTGAGTGTGTTCTTCGCCGGTTAAACATGACGTCCTATTTCCTCGCTCTCATTGAAATCAATAAGAGTTATCGACTTCTCGACCCTGAGTTTGCGGCAATGCTTTTTATTCGTGAAGTACCCATATCCTGGAAGGAGGCTGTGGCGGTTTGCGCTCACTGGAGAGATTGCGACGCGGCGGAGATCCGGCGCCTACGTGACCTAAAGAACCTGCTCATTCCAATGAGGGAACTCCGGCAGAAGCTAAAAGCAGAAACTCTTCGCGACGAGATTGATCGCTGGTGCTCACTGATCCCTTGCTTGCCGTAACTATTTGAAATGATCAGCTCTTAGAGCCTTATGTGGTTCCAGGTTTAATATTCAAGGTTCCGATCGGTGACCATGATCATACTTTCGCTCTAATGCTCTCAGAGTTTCCGTACGTCGCATTCTATAGCAAAGATGCGACGCTGGAGCGCCTCTCGGCGCACCCATGTTTACAATTCTGGAAAAATTGACATATGCTTTGGGTGGTTAAGGCAAGCCGATCCGGAAGCCGTTACCGCGCGGGTTGGTGCCCGAGGTGAGCAACCTATTCTGAGCCGGCTCCGTGTGCTCGGCGACGACGTACTTGATCGAGCCACTGGGGCGACCAAACGATTTAAGACCGGGAGCCGGGATGTCAATGGTCTGTCACCAGAGGAAGTCGCTTCGCAGATACGGAACGATCCTGTGTGGCAGGGGCAGAAGGTGCGGCTGATATCTTGTGGCACAGGGTGCTGGCGTCTGGCTAATTCGCGGGGGCGCTGGCAGCGGGACGGCTGTGAGGAATGTCAACTCTCAGGAGAGTGGAGGATTATTGAACCTGAAGGATAGTCAAGTGATTCGGATGATTGGGCGTTGGGCGTTCGGGCAGGCTGAAGAGGAAGGGAGCTTGGACCTTCCAGATCCACGGGCTCTTGTAGATGTGGACTGGGATGAGGATGAAAAGGACTTCGTAGTCGACTATCTTGAGCATGGGCTTGTGCGGGCCTACCTCTTGGCTCGGTCGACCTGCCGGATTTGTGGAGTTGACGTCAGTAGCGTGCAGCATTCCGACGGGGTTTTTTGCTGGCCTGAGGGTTTGGCTCATTACGTCAAGGAGCATTCGGTTCGACTGCCGGACGTCATTGTCGAAGAGTTCAAGCAGCAGCGGTACCGGCTTGAGGATGCCGAGGTTGACTATCAGTGGTGGAAGGCCGTCACCACCGGGGAGTGATGAAGTCAGCGGAGGGTGGTGGCTGTGTGGAGGTGGAGGTAGGCGGTCAGCCAGGCGGTGGGGGTGGGGTTGTTGGCGAGGGTGGTGAGGTGGGTGGCGGCGACGGTCAGGCCCAGGGCGGTCAGGGGTTGGGCGGCTCTGGTGAGACGGGTCTGGAGGGTGGGGGTTGGGTGGTCCAGGCCGTGGTGGGCGGCTTGGGTGAGGGTGCTGAGGGCGGTTTGTAGGGCTTGGTGCAGGGGGTCTGGGGAGTCGGTGGGGGTGGCGGCGGAGAGCGGGGTGGCGCCGTCGCCCGGGGAGAGGTCCGGGACTGTCGGGGTGGTTCCGGTGAGGATGGCCAGGGGGTCGGTGAGGATGGTGCCGCGGGTCAGGCGTACGGAGCCGGCGAGGTACCGGGGCTTGTTGCTCAGGGCCTCGGCCAGGGCTTCCAGCGAGCCGGGGGCGGCGGGGTTGTAGTCGGCGGAGACGGTGGCGGTGGTGCCGGCCTTGTCGGCGATGGTGGCTTCGAGGCGTTGGTCGCCGGGGTGGTAGCCGATGTCGAGGACTTCGGCGATGGCGAGGACGCGGATCATCTCGGCTTCGATCCGGGGGCGGATCAGGCGGGGCGGGAGGGTGGCGAGGTCGGCGGCCAGGGTTTTGAAGTCCTGGACGGTGAGGGGAGCGGGGAGGGTGGCCCAGGCGTCACCGAGGGGGGCGACGGTGGTTTTGGCGACACGGCTGCTGGCGAGGCGGAGCTGGCGGCTGGCGCTGCGGACCGCGGACTCGGAGACGACGTTGCCGGTGGCGAGGGCGGCCAGGGTGACGCCGCCGACCCGGCGGTCGGCCAGTGGGCTGCCGGTGGTGGATGGCCAGCCGCGGCGGAGCACGAAGACGTCGCCGGTGCCGGCGTGGGCCAGGTAGACCTCGGCGGTGTTGCCATGGCGGCGGCAGCCGAGGCCTACCAGGCGGGCGCGGCGCAGTGGGGTTTCGGCGGCCTCCTCGGTGCCGAGTACGCGGGATCGCGGGCTCGCGACGGCGGGGGCGGTGGCGGCGCGGTGGCGGGCGTGGATTTCGGCGGCCAGCTCGGCGAGGCGGGCCGGGTCGTAGCCGGCGGCGCGGTGGTGGTAGGCGTCGAGCTGGTCGGCGAGTTCGGCCATGGCGGCGGCGGGCCAGCGGAGGCCTCGTCGCTCGAGGTCTCGGGCGGCCCGGCGGACCGTGGCGGGGAGGACCGGTCCGCTGTGGACGGCACCTGAGCACAGGACGAGGTCCACGGCGGCCAGGGCGGCGGGGCCGACGCCGGCGCCAGGGTGGGAGTCGCCGCCGACGTCGAATCGGATGTCGTCGCCGGGCAGGCCGAGGGTGTCGGCCTCGCGGAAGGCCCATACCGCGAGCGCCACCAGTTCGGCGCGGGCGGCGGTGCCGGCGTCGGTGTCGACGTAGCCCAGCTCGCCGGGTACCAGGAAGCGCACCGTGCAGCTGGGGAGCTCGGCGGTGGCGATCGGGTCGGCGGGGGTGGGCCGGCGGATGCGGACCGGGTAGCCGGCGCGGTGCATCCGGCCGGCGGCCGCGACGGTACGCGCGCCGAGGTGGGCGGTGAGCGTCGTGTCGTCGATGTCGCCCGGCGACCAGGGGGTGAAGGTGACTGGCGGGGCGGTCTGTTGGTAGGCCAGTACCAGGCCGATCAGGTGCCGGCACACGCCGGGCGCGCCGCAGTCGCAGCCGCCGTGGTCGAGACCTGCGCCGGGTGGGAGGGTGCAGCGCGGGCCGTCGGGGTACCTGCCGTGGACGGTGCCGTCGGGGGCGACCTCCACGGCCGGGCCGGTGCCCGCGTCCAGCTCCCTGGCGGCACGCTTGACCAGGCCGCGGTTGGCGAGGGCGGCGAGGCCGTCGGGGGTGAGGGCGCGCAGGTCGGGGCGGTCGGCGATCGCCATCAGCCGAGCCTTTCGGCCACGAAGGCGGCGAGTTCGCCGGGGGTCATCGCGCCGACGTGGGCGCCCACGTCGGCGAGGCGCTGGGCGAGTTGGCGGTCGTAGGAGGGGTTGGCGTCCTCGTCGAGGGCGGCGAGGCCGAGTACATGGGTGCCCTGCTCGACCAGCTGGTGGGTGAGGCGGACGAGCTGGTGCTCGTCGCCGCCCTCGTAGAAGTCGGTGATGACGGAGACGATCGCCTTGCGCGGGTTGTCGATCAGGGAGGCCGCGTAGCCGACCGCGCCGGCGATGTCGGTGCCGCCGCCCAGCTGGACCTTGAGGAGCAGCTCGACCGGGTCGGTGACGTCGGAGGTCAGGTCGACGACGCTGGTGTCGAACGCGACCAGGTGGGTGCGCAGGCCGGGCAGGTTCCACAGGCAGGCGGCGGTCACGGCGGCGTGGATGACGGAGCCGACCATCGAGCCGGACTGGTCGACCACCAGGATCAGCTGCCACCGGTCGAGGTGGCGGCGGGTACGGGAGAAGAAGCGCGGGTCCTGAACCGCGATCCGGCGGTGTTCTGGCTGGTAGTGCGCCAGATTGGCGCGCAGCGTGCGGCGGAAGTCGAAGTCGCGGGCCTGCCGGTACCGGCTGGGCTGCCGCGCCCGCGCGCCGGTGAAGGCCTGCCGTACCTCGACGGCCAGCCGCCGGGTCAGGTCCCGGACCACCGTCTCCACGATCTTGCGGGCCAGCGCCAGCACCTCAGGGTTCATCAGGTGCTTGGTCCGCAGCACCGCGCGTAGCAGGGTCTCGTTGGGTTCGGCGCGGGCCAGCACGTCGAGGTCGGTGACCACGTCGAGGATCTGGTACCGCTCGACCGCGTCCCGCTCCAGCCGCTCGATCGTCTCCTTCGGAAACAGCCGGTGGATGCCGTCGAGCCAGTCCACGGTGGTGACCAGCGACGGCCCGTCGCCGCCGGTACGGTCGTCGGTGACACCGCCGCGGCGGATGCCGCGCCGCTCCAGGTCGCGGTCGTGGCCGTACAGCCAGCCGAGGGCGGCGTCCCGCCCGGCGGCGGCTCCGCCCCAGCCGGCGTCCTCGCAGGCCCGGGCCGGCGCGCCGAGGATGAGCCGCCAGCGTTCCAGCGCGGCGTCGGTCATCCCGCCTCCTCCCGGTCGAGGCCCTCCCGGGCCAGCACCTCCGCCACCCTGGCCGCGAGCGCGCGGCCCTCGGCGACCAGCACCGGGTCGGCGCCGGTGCGGAGCAGGGCGCGGGCCGAGCCGGCGGCCCCGCGCCGGTCGAGCAGGCCGCGCGCGATGGTCTCGCGCTCGCGCGGCGGGAAGTACTCGAACGCCTGCCGCAGCGCGGGCAGCGCGACCAGGAAGTCGTGCTCGGTCATCTCCCCGACGATCTCGTCCAGCACGTCGAGCATCGCGGAGCCGGGTTCGAGCAGCTCGTCGCGGCTGAGCGCGAACAGCCCGGAGAGCCAGTCGCCGAGCGTGCGCGGCCCGGCCACCCCACGTACCGCCCGGACCGGGTCGCCCGGCGCGCCAGCCACCGACCAGGCCAGCCCGAACACGGCGCCGCGCAGGTCGGGCGGGCTGGCGGTGTCGGCAGCGACCCGGCCGGCGACAGCCACCGCCGCCGACCGGTCCAGCCCGAGCGCGTCGCCGGCGTGGACGAGCGCGTCCCGGAGGGCCGCGACGGCCGCCAGCCGGCCCGGGTCGGCCGGTGCCGGGCCGCCCCGCACGCCCTCCACCAGCCACTGCGTGCGGGTGACCGCCGCGGCGATGACCTCGCCGAACACCGGGCTGCGGGCGCCGCCGAGCACCGTGTCGTACCGCCACAGGCCGACGGCGGTGGCCAGCGCCCGGCCCAGCGGCGCCAGCTCCCGCGCGCCGGCGACCCCGTCGGCGACACTCGCCGCGATCCGGTCCGCGAGCGGGAGGATGCCGCACAGTGCCGCGTCGAACAGCACGTCGGCGAGCTGGCCGACGTCGGCGCCGGCCAGGCCGGCCCGTTCCTGGAGCCGGGCGGCGGCCGCGGCGGCCAGCGTGGCCCCGTACGCCCCCGCCTCGATCAGGGCGGCCCGCCGGTCGTCGGACGGCTTGAGTTCCCACGACTCGGTGAGGTCGGGGTCGGCGCCGGTGGCCGGGCCGGAATGCCTGGCGAACCCGGGTACCCGCAGCACCCGCAGCCGGTGCAGGGTCCGGCTGCGCTCGGCGTCCGGGTCCCGGTCCAGGGCGAGGACGAGGTGCCGCGCGCCGGTGAGCCCGAGCCGTTCCAGCTCGTGGTCGGTGTCGTGGACGAGCGGCGGGGCCGGGGTGTCCGGGTGCAGCCGCCCGTACCGGTCGCCGGCCAGCGCCGCGACCATCTCCACGACCACCGGGTGCGCGCCGGGGGCGAGCGGCCCCCGGACTGTCCACGGCAGCGGCTGGTCGATGTCGTCGGACACCAGCGCGCCGACCAGCCCGTCCAGCACGTCGGTGCGGGCCGGCCAGCGGTGGCCGCGCAGCATGGCGAGGCCGTCGGTGAGCGCCCGTGCCGCCACCAGGTCGGCGGTGGACACGAGCTGGCGGCGGGCACGGAGCCGGCCGGCGACGGCGGCGACGGTCCCGGCCGCCGCGCGTTCCGGGCCGTTCTCCCAGAGCAGCTGGTAGTACCCGGGCGACGGCATCCCGGCCTGGTATCCGACGAACGCGTCCAGCCGGCGGAAGGAGTACGGCACCAGGTAGCTGCCGCCCGCCGCGCCGGCCGGCGGTTCCGGCACCGCCGGCCAGCCGCCGTCCCCGGCCGGCTCGGCGAGGGTGCGCAGCGCCGGGCGGTGGAAGCCGCCGGTGACCACGACGACCGGCCGGTCGCCGGCCGCCGCCAGCGCCGCACGCACCCAGCGGGCCATGTACTCCTCGCGCGCCGTGTCGGTCGCGCCGGTCGCGGACTCGCCGCGGAGCAGGTCGAAGTAGGTGTCCAGCCGTTCGGCCAGGCCTTCCGCCGGCTCGATCTCGAACAGGTGGTCCCAGAGCGCGTCGATGTTGTCGACCGCGAACGACCGGCACAGCCGCTCCGTCGCCTCGGCGTGCCGGAGCTCGGCGTCGGAGTACCGGTTGGTGCGTTCGGCGAACTCCGGCCGCCAGGCCGGCAGGTCGATGAACCGCACCTCTGCTCCGCAGGCGGTGCCGGCGGTGAGCGCCACCCACTCGGGGGAGTACTCGCAGAACGGCGTCCACGAGGCGTGCTGCGACTCGCCGTCGCGGTACCAGCTGAACACCGCGACCGGCAGCTCGTGCTCCAGCAACAGCTCGTCCAGCCGGTCGTTGATGTCCGCCGGGCCCTCCACCAGCACGTACGCCGGGCGGAGCGACTCGATCGTGGAGGCCACCAGCCGCGCGCAGGCGGGGCTGTGGTGGCGTACCCCGAGGAAGGTGGCGCCCACCGGTCAGTCCGGCAGCAGGTGGCGGGCCTCGTGCAGGGCCCGCCACTGGTCGCCGTGCTTCTTCGGCACCTGCTGCTCCAGGTACCGGCGGAGCTTGGCCAGGTCCTCCGGGTTGTCCTTGGCGGCGGTGCCGGCCAGGCACTGCACGATGTCGGCCGCCGCGCCGGGCCCGCCGCGCAGGAACCAGCCGCGCAGGCCGACCGCGTGCGCCACCGACACCGCCTCGGCGGTGCTCATCACGGTGGACAGCCGGTCGACCGCCCTGCCCTGCGCGGTGCCGCCGGTACGCAGGTCGCGGAAGGTGGCGACCAGCACCTCCAGCACGTCCCGGCGCTGCGGGGCGGTGACGCCGGACCGCTCCAGCAGCCGGGCCGCCTCCGCCTCCACCAGCTCCAGCTCGGTCGCGAAGTCGGCGATCGGGAACACCGTCTCGAAGTTGAACCGGCGCTTCAGCGCGGCGCTCATCTCGTTCACGCCGCGGTCGCGGGTGTTGGCGGTCGCGATGACGTTGAACCCGTCGCGGGCGAACACCATGCTGTCCGCTCCGGACAGTTCCGGGATCGCCAGCACCCGCTCGGACAGCGGCGACAGCAGCGCGTCCTGCACCTCCAGCGGGCAGCGGGTGATCTCCTCGAACCGGACCACCTTGCCCTCGGCCATCCCGCGCAGCATCGGCGCGGGCACCAGCGACCGGGGCGACGGCCCCTCGGCGACCAGCAGGGCGTAGTTCCAGGAGTACCTGATCTGGTCCTCGGTGGTCGCCGCGCCGCCCTGGATGGTCAGCGTGGAGTCGCCGCTCACCGCCGCCGCGATCAGCTCGGACAGCAGCGACTTGGCCGTACCGGGCTCGCCGACCAGCATCAGGCCGCGGGTGGTGGCCAGCGTGACCAGCGCCCGGTCGATCAGCGACGGGTCGCCGACGAACTTGCGACTGATGCCGTGGCGCGGGTCGCCGACCACGAACCGGCGGGCGGCGTCGAGGCTGAGCGTCCAGCCGGGTGGCCGGGGCCTCTCGTCGGACTCGCGCAGCCGGGCCAGCTCGCCGGCGTACCGGACCTCGGCGGGCGGCCGTTGCAGGTGTTCCGTCCCGTCCGGACTGTCCATACCGTCCAGCGGCCCGGTCATGAGGTCAGCTCCGTCAGGTGGGCGAGCAGCTCGGAGGCGGTCACCGGGTCGAGCTCGCCGAACGGCGCCGTGTCCCCGGACCGCCACCAGCTGACCTCCCGGTCACGGTGCAGCCACACGTTCTCGATCCGCTGCTCGGGGAGGGCGTCGATGGCGCCGACCGCGATGCCGGGGTTGAGGCTGACGACGACGGTCCGGTCGCCGGGGACGGGCAGCGAGATCCACGGCTCGACGCCGGCGTCCTGCGGGACCGCGCGCTGCCAGCCGTGCCGCGTCAACCCCAGCACCTTGCCGGTGGGGACCGTGCGGCCGGTGAACCTGGCCAGCGTCGTCGCGTCGCGCTCCTCGCCGGTGAGCGCGTACACCGGACGGCCGAGCTGCGGGAACGGCTGGAGGATCTCGTAGTCGGCGAACAGCTCCGCCCATGCCCCGACAGTGTCGCCGAGGTGCAGCGGATGGGCGATACCGACACCGGCGCCGTCCGGCAGCGTGATGGCGTCGTCGTGGACGTCGGCCAGCGTCCGGTCCTCCGCCAGCCGGAACGCCGACGCGGGCGCGCCGTCCCTCTCAATCACCCACACCAGCCGCCTGACCAGGTGCCAGAGCAGCGGGTGGGCGACGAACAGCTCACGGAACTCCTCGGCTGTCCACCGCCGGCCGGTCACCATCGCCCGCTCCAGCCGCCGGATCTGGTCCCCGGCGATCGTGCGGACGCCCTTCTTCAGCCCGGCGAACCGGCGGTAGGCGGCCTCGGCCAGCTCCGCGTCGTCCCGCGCGCCCGGCTTCGGCAGGTCCCTGCGGCGGCGGCCGTCCTCCTCCGCCACGTACGGCTTGAGCTGCTCGTCGAACCCGACCACGAACCGGCGCGGCCCGTAGTCCAGGACCATGCTGCCGTTCGCGTCCAGGTCGAAGTCCGGGACCAGGCGGTCGGCCAGCTGCTCCGCGGTGAGGCCCAGGTCGGCCGCGACCCCGGCGATCTTCTCCTCGGCCCGCGCCTTCAGGCCCTTGAACGGCACCTTCTGCGCGATCCCGTTCAGGTGGGCGAGGGCGACGTCGGTGCCGATGGACGCCAGCACGTCCAGGCCGGCGACGGCCCTGCTGTGGCCGCCGTCCTTCGGCCAGGCCCGGATGACCGGGGTGAGCGCCCGTACCGTCGCGTCATCACCGATCCAGCCCTGGGCGGTCAGCGCCCAGTTCTCCCTGCTGGGCGCCCCCGCCGCGCGCCACGCGTCGAAAAGCGCCCGGCCGAACGCGGCCAGCGACTCCGGGTCGCAGCACTCCTTCACCACCTCGAGCCCGGCGTACGGCCCGTCCTGGCCACCGAGCGCCAGCACGGTGATGAGGTGGCCGGTGGCTCCCGGCGGCAGCGCGACCTTCCGGCCGCGCAGCAGCACCTGCGGCAGCAGCGTGGGGTCGGCCCAGTCGCCCACCACCGGCATCCGGGCCGGGAGCATGTCCAGCGGGTCGGTGGCCAGCAGGGTCTCGATCGCCGCCGCCACCGTGTCGCCGTGCTCGGCGGCCGCGGCGCGGACCGCGTCCGCGTGCCCGTCCGTGGCGAGGGTCCGTAGCGCGACCTCGGCGTTCCGCCGCTCCGTGCCCGGCCTGCCGAGCGCGGCCGGGACCAGCAGCCGGGCCGCCGCCTCCGGGTGGCGGCGTAGCCAGGCCCGCGCGATCGGGCGCACCGACTTGAGCCGTACCAGCGCGTCCGCGGCGAGCGTGGCCGCCTCCGGCCCGACGTACGGCAGCAGCGCCGGCAGGCCGCTGGCCGGGACGGTCCGCGCCAGGTACAACAGCACCGGCACCGCGTCGAGCTCGAAGCGGGCGGCGAGGATCTTCGACCACTGGTCGGCCTCCCACGTCCGCTCCGGCCGCCAGTCCGCCAGCAGCGACCGGACCTCCTCCTCGGGCGCGGCCAGGAACAGGTTGGTCTTGTTGGTCTGGTCGTACTCGTTCAGCCGGCCCTCCCGGTACTTCCGCAGGTATTCCTTCCACGGGATGTGCTGTCGCCAGAGGCGGCCGAAGCGGCCGCTCTCGTCATCGGCCCAGGCCTCCCGCTCGCCCGGCTCCCACTCCACCGTCCACTCGGCCGGTACCGGCAGGTCCGGCACCACCACCGGCCTGGCGGCCTTCCGCTTCCGCGTCCACGGCGGCTCCCGCAGCAGCGGCGGCACGTCGTCCGGCCCCGCCTCCGGCAGCCGCTCGATCGTGGCCCGTACCGCCTCCACCCCGGCCCGTGCCTCGGCGGGCAGCTCGGGCAGGGTAGCCGTGGTGAGGTTCGGCCAGCTCAGCATGTGCCCGCGCAGCAGGGTGGCGACCGTGCCCGCGTGCTTGGACCTGCCCGCCGCGGCGGGGCCGAGCAGCCGCAGCGCCCGCACCGGGTACCGCTTCATCGCCGCCAGCAGGGCCGGCTGGACGAACTTCTGGTCCAGCCGGTCGAGCAGGATCGTGAACGCCTCGTCGGTGGGGAACTCCACCAGCATGGCGAGCATCTGCTTGCGCCGCTCGGTCTCGGTGTAGTCGTCGAGCTGGACGGCCAGGTCCGGGGCGATCGACGGGCCGAGGGCGTCGGCCACCGTGTAGAGGATCGTGGCCTCGGCGCGCAGCCAGTCCGGGCCGACCCGCTGCCGCAGCTCGGCGGCCTGCTCGTCGGTGCTGACGGCGCAGGCCAGCATCCAGACCTCGCCGGAGCGCGCGATCCCGGGTGTGGCGGTGGCGCAGCACTCGTCCACCCACTCCCGCTCCGTGGGCAGGATGTAGGAGGCCATCACCTTGGCGAGGTAGAGGTCCCGCACCTCGGCCACCGCCTTCACGGCGGCCTGGTACTCGTCCTCGTCGGCGGCGGCCAGCAACACCCTGGCGCGCCGGGCGACGTCATGCCCGCCCCAGTACCAGTGCGGTCGATCGCCGTCGTTGCGGTACTGGAGGTTGGCGGCCTCGCCGCCGGTCCGGCCCACGCAGGTCCGGCCCACGTGCACGGCGGCCGCCGCCGCGAAGGCGGGGCCGTGCTCGACGGCCCAGCTGTCCACGATCGCGGTGAGTGGCCCCTTGTCCCGCCACCCCACCTTCAGACCGAGGGCATTCGCGATGACCGCCGCACCGAGCGGGGTGGGCCGGCCGTCGAGCCAGGCCTGCGCCTCCTCCACCAGATGCGGCTCACTGTCCGGGTCGGAGAGTAGGGAGGAGATCGTGCTCCGGGCGTCCTTGACCAGCGCGCGCACCCTCTCCACCGCGCCGCCGTCCGGCTTGGCCGCCGTCCCGACCCGCCCGCCGCGGCGAGGCAGGATGACCCGCCGCCAGGCCGCCGGCACGGTGAACGTCTCCTCGTCCGGGGCCGCGTCCGGGGCTCCGTCCGCCTGGGCCGGCGGCGCGGCTGGTGCCCCGTCGCCGCCGGTCACCTCCAGGTACCCCTTCTTCTCCTTCTCGGCGACCAGCCTGGCCAGGTGCGCGACCGCCGCCTGTTCCGACCCCAGCTCGGTCGTCCTGGCCTGCCCTGCCGTACCGAGCCGGCCGTACACCACGGTCACCGCCGTACCCTCGCGGCCGGCCTCCCAGAACTTCCGGGAACCCGCTCCGACGTACTCCCACCGCCGCACGTCCACTCCCTTGATCGTGATTTCGCGGGAACCCTACGGGAGGGGTACGACAAAACCGTCCCCGTGAAGGGGGAGGTGACAGGATAGGGGCGTCTCGGGCATTTCGGGTGGGGTGGAGGGCGCATGTGGGTGCGGCGGGTGCTGGTGGCGGGGGTCGCGGTGGCGGCGGTTTGGGGTGGGAGCGCCTGGGCGGCGCCGGTGGAGGTGGGGTACCAGGATCCGGTGACGGCTCTGCCGGGGGTGTCGAGGCCGGCCGGGGTGGGGCACTGTGCCGTGACGGTGATGCGGCATGACTTCGCGAACAGTTACGGGCAGCCGTATGTGGGGACGGTGAGTCCGCCGGCCGGTTGTCCGGGGCCGTGGAGCAAGGTGGTGCTGGACTGGAACGGGAGCGTGGCGGGGCGGCAGTACGACCGGTTGGCGGGGGTGTGGCTGGGTGGCGCGGAGATCTTCCGGACCAGCACGCCGGAGCCGGACCCGGACGGGATCAACTGGCATGTCGACACCGACATCTCGGCGTTCGCGCCGTTGCTGCGCAGCCCGCAGCCGCTGGTCGTTGACCTGGGCAACATCGTCAACTCCACGTACACCGGCATTTACCACATGTCGATGACGTTCACGTACTACCAGGCGGACCGGCGGCACCCGCCGGCCAGGACCGCGGACAGGGTGGTGCCGCTGGCGGCGAGCACGACGGCGCCGGGGTGGTACACGGTGGGGGCCGGGCAGTCGGCCACCGCGCGGGTGACGCTGCCGCGCAACACGGAGGCGGTGCGGGCGCAGGTGTACGCGCGTGGCGGCGGCTGCGAGGAGCAGTGGTTCAGCGACGTGCCGAGCGACGTGGCGGCGAAGTACCCGGACACGCTGTGTGGCGGTGGTGCGTACCGGGAGGTTCAGGTGCTGGTGGACGGCACGCCCGCCGGGCTGGCGCAGCCGTTCCCGGTGATCTACACGGGCGGGATCAGCCCGCTGATGTGGCGGCCGATCCCGAGCGTGGACGCGTTCCGCACGCAGCCGTACGAGGTGGACCTGACGCCGTTCGCCGGGCGGTTCGCCGACGGCCTCCCGCACGCGGTGACGCTGGTGCCGTACGGCAACGCCGACAACTGGACGGTCGGTGGGCAGTTGTTCGTCGACACCGATCATGGCAGTGCCCAGACGACCGGCGGCCTGCTCGCTGACACCGTGACGACCGCGCCGGCCACCGCCACCACGACGACCGACGTGGCGGGCGGCGTGCGGATCAGTCAGGTGACGCATCGCGAATGGACGGTGGCGGGCTGGGTGCGGACGTCGCACGGCCGGGTGGTGAGCCACGTCGACGGGCACTGGGACGTCCGCAACGACGACACGGTGACGGGGAACGGTACGGTCCAGCACATGGTGCAGCGGGCGGCCGGGGCGGTGACCGCCGGCAGGGGCGGGGCGGCGGAGCGGACCGCGTTCAGCTACCCGATCACGGTCGATTCCACGTACGTGCCCGGCACGGCGCCGGACACGTTCTCGGTGTCCGGCGCCGTGGACGTGACCCGGCACCTGCGGGTGGACGAGTCCGGGCGGCGGGAGATGGCGACCGACGACAGGGTCACGGCCGACGGCGTGCTCGCCCGCGACCACGGCACGGTGGTGCAGGCCGACGGGCATGACGCCGAGCACTATGTCGGTACGACGGACACCGGTGGCTGCGTGGACCACCTGATCCGTGCCGCGCACGGCTACGTCGTCACCGACACGACCCGCCGCTGCCGCCGCTAGACGCGGTCCGCGGGGATCAACCCGAGGCCGCGGAGCATCGCTCGCACTCCGGCCGCGTACATCCGCTCCCCGGCGCCCTCATCGGCGGGAGCCGCGACATCCCACCCGGGAAGCGGATGGCGCAGCACGTCCGCCAACTCAAGCCCCACCAGGCCGTGCATCGCACCCCACACGAAATACGCCACCCGCACCGCCTGCACACCCTCACGACCCGAAGCGTCCCGCACCGCCCCAATCAACGGCCCGAACGCCCCCCGCAACACCTCACCCCGCAACTCCTCCGCCGGCTCAAAATCAACCGGCGGCCGGCCGAACATGAAGCTGTAGCGCGGCTGACTGTCCAACGCGAACGACCGGTACGCCAACGCCAAACCGACCAGCCGGGAAACCGCACCCCCACCGGACTCACCCGGCGACGCCGCACCCAACGCCTCTCCCAGCAAGACGAACGCCCGCCGATACACCGCCTCCAACATCCCGGGCCGCCCACCGAACCGGCTGTACACACTCATCGTCGAAGTCCCCGCAGCCTCCGCGATCCGCCGCACCGTCAACTCGCCAAGCCCACGCTCCCCAACAACCCGCAACGCCGCATCCACCAGCTCATCACGCTGCCGATCATGGTCAGCGGCCGCAGCCGCCCCACCGCGAGCCATCGCCCATCCTCGCTCTCCACACGCCGTACCCACCACTGTGCCAGACCCCACCCGCCCCACACGCCACCCCGACCCGCCCCACCGCCCGGTGGCGACTCGGCAGTCACAATTCTCTGTGGTCGGCGTGGTCGAGATGGGTGTCGGCGATGGGGCGGCTGGTGGTGACGGTGAAATCGGAAACGTCGTCCAGGACGAAGGTTGGCGTTCCTTCCACCTTGTCGGCCCGGCTGTGGTGGAAGTCGGCGTCGGCCACGTCGCGCAGCGCGAACGCGGGGCGGGTGTCTTTCTTGTCGAATCTCACCTCGACGTTGTCGAAGGTGATCCCTTTGACGTGCCGGATGAAGAACCCGTAGGCGGGCAGGGGACCGAACATCGTGATCTCGGGGTAGGCGCCTTCGTTCTCCGGAGGGTTCTGGTTGACGTCTCCGGGCGTGAGGCCGCCCGCCACGTGGTGCCGGATGTTGCTGATCCGTACCTCTTCGATGGGGTGGCCGGGGATGCCGGAGATCGTTGACGGGTAGCGGGCGTCGGCGTTGTAGGCGATGACGTCGCTGATACTGATCCGCCGCAGCCCGCCGATCTGGGCGCCGGCCGGTCCGCGCATCCGGGAACCCAGCCGGAGGAAGATCGGCATCTGCACGTCGCGCATGGTGAGGTCGCTGATCGTCACGTCTTCCAGCAGCCCGCCGTCCACCGTCTCCAGCGCCAGCCCGCTGCAGTACTCGAAGATCACGTTGGAGATGGCGATGTTGCGGAAGCCGCCGTTGGACTCGGTGCCGAACTTGATCCGCCCGGTCCGCCCGTAGGACGCCGCCGTCTGGAATGTGCCGTCGTACAGGGTGCCGAGGTCGTAGCCGCTGACCATGCAGTTGTCGATGGTCACGTTCTCGGTGGTGCGGCGCTCGCCCAGCGCGTAGGAGCTCTTCAGCACGATCGCGTCGGCGTTGGGTGAGTTGACGGTGGTGCCGGAGACCCGCACGTTGCGGCAGCAGTCGAGATTGATCCCGTCCCCGTAGGTGTCGATGAGCAGGTTGTCTATCCGCAAGTTGTCCACCCCGGTCGGCAGGATCGCCAGGCCGCCGCCATTGAGGATCGTGATGTCGCGGATCGACACGTTGCGGCACAGCTTCAGCGCGATCGCCTTGTTGCCCTGCCCCGGATCCGACTCCCGACTGTCGCCGACCAGGCCATTCCCGTCTATCACCCCGGGACCGGAGATCGTGGTCCCGGTCAGACCCTCACCCCAGATCAGGCTGTTGTGCCAATGGCTGTGCCCGTAGTCCTGGTACGGATTTCCCGCTCCCGGCTCAGCTGGGTCATAGCCCTTTCCGTCGGCGGGCGTGGCCGCCAGCAGCGTGGCGCCCTGGGAGAGATAGAGCGCGACATTGCTCCTCAAACGGATCGAGTAGCAGGCGTAGGTACCGGCCGGGAAATAGACGGTGCCGCCCGGCGCGTCGCCGCCGCGCGGCCCGGCCTTGGCGGCCTCCTCGATCGCACGATTGACCGCGTCAGAGTCGATCGCCACGCCATCGCCCTTCGCGCCGAATCTCCTGACGTCGAAGATGTCGCCGGGCCCGCTCGCCGGGGCAGAAGGCGGCGCCGCGGCGGCGACACCCGGCCTCAGCGGCAGCGCGGCCCCTACCATCCCGGCAGCTCCCATCGCGACGATGCGACGGCGGCTCAACGACCTGGCCATGGCCTCTCCTTTCGTCCGTCCCCGCCTGCCTGATCGCTGTGGCGGTTCTCCTGGCTTCGACCTCGCTGTGCGGGTCCGGCCGGCTCCGGTAGCCGGTGAGCGACGAAGGACATCACCTGTCCCTCGGCGCTCTGTGCGTCACATCGGTCGCAGGCATCAGGATGGCGTGGACGTACGATCTGGACGTCGGCCACAGAGCGGCACCCGACCTACGCAGATCCGCGTATCCAGGGCGAGAGTCACCGCTCGAGTCGTGGCCGTCGGCATCCGGCTGGGCCGGATGCCGACGGTGGTGGGGTCAGGTTGCGGCTGGTCCGCACAGGGCGCGGCCGACCAGGGCGTCGGCGGTGCGATCTAGGCGGCGAGTACGGCGGGCTTGAGCACCTCCTCGGACCACTGGCGGAAGGTGGTGGGGGTGGTGCCTCGCGGGGTGCGCGGCTCGGCGTGGTAAATGTCCTGCTCCTCGATGGCGGTCGTCATGTCGACCAGGCCCTGGGCCGCGGCCTCGCTCATCCCGTTCCGTACCAGGGTGGCCTTGTAGTCCGCGGCGGCGATCCGCTGGTACCGGACGGGCCGGTCGAGCACCTCGGTGAGGATGCGCGCCAGGTCGTCGGGGGAGAGGTCCTCGGGGCCGAGGATCGGGACGCTCTCCTGCCCGGTCCACGAGCCGTCGCGCAGCAGGTCGGTGGCCACGGCGGCGATGTCTCGGGTGGCGCAGGTCGGGGTGCGCAGGTCGGCGGAGGTCAGCCCGTAGAAGACGCCCTGGCCGCCGATCGAGGCGACCTGGCGGAGCATGTTCTCCATGAATCCGGGCGGGCACAGCGAGCGGTAGTGCACGCCGGTGCTCTCGACCAGGTGGTCCATGGCGAAGACCGCGGAGATCTGCCCGGCCTTCCTGGCGACCGGGCGGCCCAGGCTGGAGACGGCGACCACGCGGGGGACGCGCTGGCTGTCGATCGCCGCGAGGAGCGGCGTGGTGTAACGCAGGATGTGGCTGTGCAGGCTGTCGGCGTGCGGGTCCGGGGGCACCACCCAGAACGCGCTGTCGACGCCGGCGAACGCCTTGGCGACCGTGTCGGCGTCGTCCATCGACCCCTGCACGACCTCGACCCGGTCGCGGGCCCGCGCGGAGAGGCGGGCCGGGTCGCGGACGAGGACGCGGATCGGCTCCGCGCCGCCGCCGTCGAGCAGGTTGTCCAGGACCTGGCGGCCGATCTGGCCGGTGGGTGTGGTGATGAGCAGGATGGGGAGTACCTCCGGGAGCACTGACGATCACTTAAGCTGATTGTCAGCCTAGCTGACGATCAGCCGGATTACCATTGCGGTATGCCGCCCGAGCCCGAAGCCGACCCGTTGCCGCGCCTGGGTTACCTGCTCAAGCACGCGTACCTCCAGTACACCGACCTCACCGGGGCCGCACTGGCGCCGCTGGGCATCGACGCGCGCGAGTGGGTGGCGCTCAGGTACCTGGAGGACGAGCCCCAGCTGTCCCAGGCGGAGGCCGCCAAGCGGCTGGGGATCGACCGGACGACCATGGTCGCCGTGATCGACGAGCTGGAACGGAAGGGCCTGGTGGAGCGCCGCCCGCACCCGGACGACCGGCGCAAGAACGCCGTGGAGGTCACGGCCGCCGGCCGCGACGTCAGCCGGCGCGCCACCGGGCGGGTCGACGAGTGCGAGCGCAAGTTCCTCGCCGGCCTCGGCGAGGTGCAGGCCCGGCAGTTGAAGCGTGCCCTGCGCGCGGTGATCGGCCCCGGGCTGTAGGGGGTACTACACCCCGGCGGGGAGGGCGGCGGCGATGAGCGTCCTGGCGACCTCGCGGGCGTCCCGCACCGGCCGGACGGAGCGCTCCACCTGCGCCTCGGTCTGCGCGCCGTCGAAGATGATCATCAGCTGGCGGGCCAGCAGGTCGGGGTCGGCGGACCCGGCGGCCCGCGCCTTGTCCCGCATCCACTCCCGCAGCCGATGCTTGTGCCGGCGGATGACCTCGTGTGCGGGATGGGCGGGATCGGTCAGCTCGGAGGAGGCGTTGACGAACGGGCAGCCGCGGAACTCGGCCTCGACCACCATCCGCTCCATATGGCCGAACAGGCCGAGGAGCTGGCCGGCCGGATCGGCGGCGCCGGCGTCCGCGGCGGCCACGAAGGTCTCGAACACCGGCAGGTCGTGGACCTCCAGGGCGGCGGCGACGAGGTGTTCCTTGCTGCCGAAGCGCTCGTAGAGGGTGCGCTTGGAGATGCCGGCAGCCCGGCTCAGCGCCTCCACCCCGGTGGCGGTGATCCCGTGCTCGTGGAACATCTGCCCGGCGATCGTGGCGATGCGGATCTCGGCCTCCTCCATGTGGCCTAGGATACCGATCGGTTTTCTTTCTGGCCATCGCTGTGTACTGTGGCCGGCATGAGAAAACCGATCGGTTTCCAGGCGCCCGAAGCGCCGGTCCACCGGTGGCGCGCCTTCGCCGTCCTGGCCGTCGCCTTCTTCATGACCATCGTCGACCTCACGATCGTCAACGTCGCCCTGCCGACGATCGGTCGCAAGCTCAACTTCACCGAGTCGAACCTCCAGTGGGTCGTCACCGCGTACGGCCTCACCTTCGGCGGCTTCCTGCTGCTCGGCGGCCGCGCCGCGGACCTGCTGGGCCGCCGCCGCCTGCTGATGGTCGGCATCGCCATCTTCAGCGCGGCCTCGCTGGCCTGCGCCCTGGCCACCGGCGACAGCTTCCTGATCGCCATGCGCGGCGTGCAGGGCTTCGGCGCGGCGATCATCCTGCCGGCCGCGCTGTCGCTGGTCACGAACATGTTCGAGGAGGGCGCCGAGCGCAACAAGGCGCTCGGTGTCTGGGGCGGCATCGGCGCGGCCGGCGCCACCGTCGGCCTGATCGCCGGCGGCCTGCTCACCCGGTACGCCGGCTGGCAGTACATCTTCTTCCTCAACGTGCCGATCGGCGCCGCGGCGCTGCTGCTGGCCCCGCGCCTGGTCCCGGAGAGCCGGCTCGACACGGCCCGCCGGCGTTACGACCCGTTCGGCGCGATCGCCGTGACCGCCGGGCTGCTGGTGCTCGTCTACGCGATCTCCAAGGCGCCCGAGGTCGGCTGGGGCGCGGGCCGGACCATCGGGCTGCTGGCCACGTCCGGCGCGCTGCTGCTGGCGTTCCTGGTCGTGGAGACCCGGGTCGAGGCCCCGCTGATGCCGCTGCGGCTGTTCCGGATCCGGACGCTCGCCGGCGGGAACGCGGTGTCGCTGCTGCTGGGCGGCGGCTTCTTCGGGTTCATCTTCGTCGGCACCCTGTACATGCAGCAGGTGCTCGGGTACTCCGCGCTCCAGACCGGCGTGGCCTGGCTCGCCGCCTCGATCACCTCGGTGGCCTTCGCCGGCCTCGCCCAGGCGCTCGTCACCCGCGGTTCGGTCAAGCTGCCGATGGCCCTCGGCATGGCGCTCATCGGCGGCGGCATCCTCTGGACCACCCGGGTACCGCCGAACGGGCACTTCTGGACCGACCTGGCCGGACCGTTCTTCATCGCCGGGATCGGCACCGCGTTCGGCTTCATCCCGGTCACGATCGCCGGCCTCGCCGGCACCGCCGAGCACGAGTCCGGGCTGGCGTCCGGGCTGCTCAACACCTCCCAGCAGGTCGGCGGCGCGATCGGGGTCGCCATCGCGTCGACGGTCGCCACCAGCCACTCCACCACGCTCGCCCACCAGGGCCGGGTGCCGGTGGCGGCGCTCACCGGTGGCTTCCAGTGGGCGTTCTGGGTGTGTGGCCTGATCGCGCTGGCCGGCGTGCCCGTCACGTTCCTGCTCATCCGGCGGCGGGACCTGGTGAAGGCCCCGGCGGCGGAGGGTGTCCAGGAACTCAGGCCCGCCTTCGCCACCGACTGACGGCGCCGCGCGGGACGGCCGGGACTCCAACCCGGCCGCCCCGCGCGTCCGGCGGCGATGGACGGTACTGCCGGAAACGGATCGTTCGTGCCGAAAGCGGCTCGTGCCCGGCTGAGCGGCGCACCTAGTGTCCGGGGCGTGGCCCTGGGTACGGTGCGGGTTCTCGGGATCGGCGGATCGACGCGGCAGGACTCCAGCTCGGAACGCGCGCTGCGGGTCGCGGCGGCGGCCGCCGCGCGGGCCGGCGCGACCGTGGAACTGATCACCGGTCGGCACCTGGTGCTGCCGATGTACGACCCGGACCATCCGATCAGGACGGACACGGCCGCCGCGTTCGTGCGCGCGCTGCGGCGGGCGGACGCGCTGCTGATCTCCTCGCCGGGCTACCACGGCACCGTGTCCGGCCTGATGAAGAACGCCATCGACTACGCGGAGGACCTCCGCGACGACGCGCGCCCGTACCTCACCGACGTGCCGGTCGGCTGCATCGCGGTGGCGGACGGCTGGCAGGCCAGCGTGTCCACGCTGAACACCCTGCGCACCTGCGTGCACGCGCTGCGCGGCTGGCCGAGCCCGCTCGGCGCCACCCTCAACGTCGCGGGGCCGGTGTTCGACAGGGCCACCGGCGCCTGCGTCGACCAGCAGGCCCGCGACCAGCTCGAGACCGTGGCCCGCCAGGTGGTCTGGGCGGCCGCCACCCGCCTCCCGTACGTGACGCGCTAGCGCGCCGCGGCCACCGGGTCGGCGGCGCCGAGCGGGCGCAGCGCCGGCATCACCGACGAGGCGAACAGCTCCATGCTCCGCACCGTCTCCTCGTGGCTGATGTCGCCGAGCGCAAACAGCCCGATGACCTGCCCGAACCCCAGCTCCTCGTGCAGCTCCCGCAGCCGGGCGGTGACCGTCTCCGGGCTGCCGACCACCGCGTACCCGTCGGCAAGCAGTTCCTCGTAGGACAGTTCCGGGTACCCCTTCAGGCCGGCCATCAGCAGGCCGCGCATTGACGACGGGGTCATGTAGCCGGGCGGGAAGACGATCTCCGGCCCCTGCTTGAGTCCCTTGTGGAACAGCCACTCCAGGTGCCGCCGGCCGTGCCGGTGCGCCTGCTCGTCGGTCTCGGCCACGTAGATCGGGATCGACAGCGCGATCTTCTCCGGGTCGGGCACGTAGCCGAGGTCGGCGGCGGCCTGCCGGTACCCGTCGAACCACCGCCGGACCACCCGCGACGGGGCGTACACCGACATGTACGTGTACCGCTTCTCCGCCACGAACCGCATCGTCTCGGTGCTGCCCGCGCCCGGGATGTAGATCGGCGGGTGCGGCTGCTGCAACGGCCGCGGCCAGAGGTTGACGTAGCGGTACTCGTAGTTGGCGCCGATCCACTGGAACGGCTCCTCCGACGTCCACGCCTTGACGATCAGGTCGTGGGCCTCGTTGAACCGGTCCCGCGACCGGGTCGGGTTGACGCTGTGGCCGAAGTACTCCCAGCCGATCCCGCGGACGAACCCGGACACCAGCCGGCCGTCGGTGAGGTGGTCGAGCATGGCGATCTCCTCGGCCACCCTGAGCGGGTTGCCGCGGATGCCGATCGCGTTCCCGAGCACCATGACCTGTGCGTTCTCGGTGCGGCGGGCGAGCGCGGCCGCCATGATGTTCGGCGACGGCATCAGCCCGTACGCGGTCTGGTGGTGCTCGTTGACGCCGATTCCGTCGAAGCCGAGCCGGTCGGCGTGCTCCAGCTCGTCCAGGTAGCGGTGGTAGAGCCGGTGCCCGGCCTCCCGGCTGAAGTGCCTGCTCGGGAACGTCAGCGACGGCGACGGGTACCGCTCGTCGAAGTCGTCAGGCAGGTACGGGTAGGGCATCAGGTGGAAGAAGACGAACCTCATCGACCCACTCCGCTCAGCTCGGCGCCGGAGGCCGTGTCGGCGGCCAGGAAGTCCGCGACGAGCGCGGCGAACTCCTCCGGACGCTCGAAGTACAGGGCGTGGCCGCAGCCGTCGACGGTCGCGAACCGCGCGTTCGGGATCAGCTCGGCGTACCGGCGCCCGTGCGCGACCGGGACGACCCGGTCGTCGGACGGCCAGGCGACCAGGGTCGGCGCGGTGATCCGGTGCAGCCGGCGCTCCAGCTTCGGGTTGCTCATGAACGGCACCCACGCGAACCGGGCCAGCGCGGTCATGTCCCGGTACGCGGCCAGGATCTCGTCCACGTCCGGATCGGCCGGGAACAGCACCGAGGCCTTGGCCGGGTCCAGGAACAGCGCGCCGGCGACCTGTTCCGGGGTCAGGAGGAACAGGTCGGTGATCGGATGCGCCGGCAGCCGCAGCCCCACCGGGCTGAGCAGTGCCAGCGAACCGATCGCCCGCGGCGCGGCCACCGCGAGCTCAGCGGCGAGCCATCCGCCGAACGAGGCACCCACCACGTGCGGGCGGTCCAGCCCGAGCCGTTCCATCACGTCCAGGTAGTGGTAGACGAGGTCGTCCATGGCCTCGACCTCGGCGAGCTCGTCGGACCCGCCCCACCCGGGATGGTCGGGCGCGTACACGGTGAACCGGCGGGCGAGCAGCTGGTGGAAGGGGTACCAACGGCCCGCGCCGCCGGCCGCGTGCAGGAACAGCACCGGGGGACCGTCGCCGCCGCGCAGCACGTGGACGCGGCCGCCCGGAAAGTCCAGGTACTCCTCGTGGTGGGAGTCGGCAGGCGTATCGCTCGTGGTCACACCGGAAAGTTAGGAGACCCGTGCCGGGGCGACGAGCCACATTCCGCACCGCCGAGCCGGTTCCCGCAGGCACTGATCCTGAACTACGCTCTCCTTGAATCGTGGCGGAGGTGACGATGCGCGCGTCGTCGGAACGGGCGGTCGGCGGCCGCCTGCCCCACCCCAGCCTGATCGACACGGCCGACCCGCACGAGGCGCGGAGCCGTACCCAGGAGTTCCTGCGCTGCTCGCACCGGATGACCGTGCTGGACCGGGAGAACCCGTTCCGGGCCCGCGTCGAGTACCGGTCGCTGAACGGGCTGGGGCTGCTGTCGTCGCGGTACGGCCCGGCGGTGGAGATCGACTGCTCGCCGCCGGTCCGGATGGTGACCGTGAACTTCGTGTTCGGCGGCACGATGCTGATCCGGGACGGTGGCCACACCACCGTCGCCGACGCGACCCACGCGGCGGCGTTCTCCTTCCACGAGGACCTCGCCATGCGCTGGTCGGCCCGGATGCGGCAGCTGATGCTGACGATCCCCAAGCCGCGCATCGAGCGGTACCTGCAGAACCTGCTGAACGAGCCGGTCGACCGGCCGCTGCGCTTCCACCCGCAGGTCGACCTGTCCGACGGCGGCCAGGGCATCGCGGCCGCCACCCGGATGCTGCGGAACGCGCTCGACCTGTGCGGGAAGGCCGAGCCGCCGCCGGTGCTCACCGCCGAGATCGAGCACAACGTGCTCACCACGCTGCTCCTCGGCCAGCGGCACAACTACACCGACGCCATCTTCGCGACGCGGGCGCTGCCGTCGCCGCGGGTGGTGCGCCGCGTCACCGAGCTGGTCGACGCCGCGCCGCAGAAGGCGTTCACCGTGGCCGACCTGGCCGGGTACGCGGGTGTCAGCGAGCGGTCCCTGCACTCCGCATTCCGCCGGCAGCTCGGCACCTCGCCGATGTCCTACGTCCGGCTCCGCCGCCTCGAACAGGCCCACGACGAGCTGCTCCGCCTCGACCCGTCGGCCAGGGTGACCGTCACCGACGTGGCGCTGCGGTACGGGTTCACCCACACCGGACGGTTCGCGGCCGCGTACCGCCGGCGCTACGGCGAGTCCCCGTCGGTCACCCTGCGCCGCTAGGCGACGCGCCACAGCCGCCGGAAACCCGCCGACATCCCGACCGGCGCATGGCATGGTGGCCGCCATGACGCGGGACGAGTCGTGGGACGTGACGTGGGAGGCGCTGCCGGCGGCGGTGCGGGACGAGGTCGACGGGCTGGTGCTCCAGGACCGCCGGATCCAGGCCGTCGTCGCGCTGCGGCGGGCCGACCTCCCGGTCATCCCGCACCTGGTCACCTGCCAGGAACTGGTGGCGGCGCGGTACCGCGCGCTGGGCGACCGGGTGGTGCGGCAGCCACCGTCACCCCGCGACGAGGCGTCGTTGGCGGCCAGGGTGGCGGCGATGCCCCGCCCGGCCGTCGCGATCGAGGCGTCGTGGGACGGCGACAGCCAGGGCTGGTTCGTGGTGCTGACGGCGATCGCCGGCGAGCCGGCCGACGACACCTGGCTGACCATCCTCCGCGACGGCGGTGACCTGCGCCTGTTCAGCGGCCAGGTGCCGCCGTGGCCGGAGGCCCGGGAGGCAGCCGCGCTGGGCGGGGCACTGGCCGACCGGTTCGGGATCCCGTTCCACTTCGGCAGCCCGGAGGAGCCGGACCTCGACGCGCCGCGCTGGCGCGACCTGGCCCGTTAGGCCGGTCGGTGGACCGCTTCGAGGCGGGCCAGGTCGTCCCCGGTGAGTCGCAGGGCTCCGGCGGCGATGTTGTCGACCAGGTGCTCCGTGCTGCCCGTACCCGGGATCACCAGCACGTGCGGGCCGCGGGCCAGCGCCCACGCCAGGCGTACCCGCACCGGCGTGACACCGTGCTCGCGGGCGATCGCGAGTACCTCGTCGTGCTCGCCGCCGCCGGCGGCACCGGCCTCCCGTCCCGCGCCGGCGATGGCGAAGAACGGCACGAACGCCACGCCCTGCTCGCCGCACGCGCGGAGGAGCCGGTCCTGGCGGGGCCGGTAGCCCAGGCCGTACGCGTTCTGCACGCAGACCACCGGCGCGATGGCCCGCGCCTCGGCGAGGTGCTCGGGGCGGGCGTTGGACAGGCCGAGGTGGCGGATGAGCCCGGCGTCGCGCAGCTCGGCGAGCGCGCCGAAGTGCTCGCCGATCGGGTCGGGCCCGGCCAGCCGCAGGTTCACCAGGTCGAGGTGGTCGCGGCCGAGCTGGCGCAGGTTCTCCTCCACCTGCCCGCGCAGCTGGCGCGGCGTGGCCTGCGGCAGCCACTCGCCGTCGAGATCGCGGTGCGGCCCCACCTTGGTGGCGATGACCAGGTCGTCGGGGTACGGGGCCAGCGCCCGGTTGATCAACTCGTTGGCCGAGCGCAGCCGCGAGAAGTAGAACGCGGCCGTGTCGATGTGGTCCACCCCCAGCTCGACCGCGCTGCGCAGCACGGCGATCGCCTGGTCGCGGTCGCGCGGGACGGCATCGGGAGCGAACGCCTGCCCGAGCTGCGGCAGCCGCATCGCCCCGAACCCGACCCGGTTGACCGCCAGATCACCCAGTGACCACGTCCCCGCCGCCGCCGCGTCCACCGCCTCCGAGCCCATGGCATGGAGTCTGCCATCGCTCGTCATGCGAACACCGTCAGTCGTAGTAGCGGCGGGAGCTGGAGCCGACGCGGGTCACGTCGGTGCCGTAGACGTGCAGGGTGACGGCGGTCCCGGCGTGGATGTTGCGGACCCGGTGGATGTCGCCGGGCGGGGCGAAGCCGGTGACGGAACCGCGGTGGTTGTCGTACTCGCCGATCGGGTTGAGCAGCTCGTCGTAGCGTTCCTCGTGCTCGATGCCCTGGAGCACGCCGACGACGCACCAGGTGGTGTGGTCGTGGATGCGGGTGCCCTGACCGGGCAGCCAGACCACGGCGAGGATCGAGAAGGCGCCGTCCGGCTCGACGTGCAGGACGTGGCCGGCGGGCTTGTCCGGGCTGCCGAGGCGCTGGTCGGCGGCGAGGATGCCGGGTTCGGGCAGGTGGGCGCGGACCTGGTCGGCGACGAGGCGCGCGGTGCGGTCCCAGTCGGCGCGCGCCCGCACGGCGGCGCGCACGCCGGCCACCAGGTCGGTCAGCGGAGTGACAGCGGTCAGGTTGGTGGTGGTCACGATCGCCTCCCGGCGTTGGTGGGGCGGAAGCGCAGGTCAGTGAGCTGTCCGGTACGGGTCGACTCGAGGAGTTCCAGCGGGAGCTGCTTGCCGCCGGGATCGGTGAACAGGCGGATGCCGTCGCCGAGCAGGAGGGGGTAGACGTGGACGAGGATCTCGTCCACCAGGCCGTCCCGCAGGCACTGGCCGGCGACGTCGGCGCCGAACAGGACGAGGTCCCTGCCGCGGGCGGCGGCGAGCGCGGTGGCCACCGCGTCGCGGAGGTCGCCGGTCAGGAAGGTGACCGCCGGGTCGTCGGCGGGTGGCCGGTGGGTGAGTACGAAGATCGGCCCGGACATGGCGCCGCCGTACGGCTGGTTGCCCGGCTCCCGGTTCACCTCGTAGGCGCGCCGGCCGGTCAGCAGGGCGCCGGTGGAGCGGATCACCTCGTCAACGGCCGGCGGGCGGTCGGCGACGTGGAACGACCAGTCTGTCTCGCCCCGTGGACCGGCGATGAAGCCGTCCAGGGACATGAATCCGTGCCAGCGAACGATTCCTGTCATGCGCTCAGCCTGCGGCCGGCTGGACCCATTCGTCCAATGACAGTCTCAGAGGTAATCCATAAGTACGATGGATGAATGCTCGATATCGTCCGGCTCCGCATCCTGGCGGCGATCGCCGCGCACGGCTCGGTCACCAAGGCCGCCCAGCAGTTGCGGTACTCCCAGCCGGCGGTCAGCCACCACCTGGCCCGGCTGGAGGCCGAGACCGGGGCCCGGCTGGTCCAGCGGGTCGGCCGGGGCATCCGGCTCACCCCCGAGGGCGAGCAGCTCGCCCGCCGCGCCACCGAGATCGTCGGGCGGGTCGACGCGGCCGCCGCCGAGCTGTCCGCGATGGTCGGGCTGCGGACCGGCCGGGTCAGGGTGGCCGGGTTCCAGTCGGCGCTCAGCGTGCTGGTGCCGCCGGCGGCGGCCGCCCTGCGCCGCGCCCACCCCGGCGTCGAGCTGCGGCTGGTCGAGTCGCATCCCCGCGTCGCCCTGCGGATGCTGCGCGACGGCGAGGTCGACGTCGCGGTCGTCTTCCGGTACGACGACGAGCCACCCGAGGGCGTGCGCGTCACCCACCTGCTGGACGATCCGATGTACCTGCTCAGCCTCGAGCCCGGTACGACCCTGCTCGACCACCGCGACTCCGACTGGATCGCCGGCTGCGAGAACTGCCGCCGCGAGTTCGTGGACGCCTGCCAGGCCGCCGGCTTCACCCCGCGCATCTCGTACACCAGCGACGACATCATCGTGGAGCAGGCACTGGTCGCGGCGGGGATGGGCGTCACCACCATGCCCGGCCTGGCTCTCCGCTCGCACCGCGTGCCCGGTATCGAGGCCACCGAGCTGCCCGACTTCCGCCGGCGCGTCTACCTGGCCACCTACGGGGACCCGCCCGACCCGCCGGCCACCGCCGCCTTCCTCGCCGCGATGACCGCCTGACCGGCCACCGCCCTCGTCAGCGCAGGTCGCGGCGGGGGCGGTACAGGGTGAAGGACTCCAGCGGGGCGACGCGGCCGTCGGGGCGGTCAACGGTGTAGTAGGTGACCTGGAGCTGGGTGGTGCCGCCGGGGCGGGTGCCCGGGTCGACCGTGAAGGCGGCGAAGCCGAAGGCGTGGTCGGTGTCGCGGAAGCCGATCCAGGGTGCGTCCTCGAAGGCGTAGATCGAGGGGTGCTTGCCGTTCGCGCCGACCGGGCCGACGCCGGTGATCACCCTGGCCCTCGCCGGGGTGTAGAAGAGGGTGTTGGAGTTGAAGCTGGTCCCGCCGCCGCCCAGTACCATGTGGACGGTTCCGGTGGAGGTGTCGATCCGGCTGGGGTCGCTGCCCACCGGGTTCGGGGTCAGGGTTTCGCTGCCCGGGACGACGCCGCGGACCGGCAGCGACCGCTCGTAGTGGTGGTCGTGCCCGCAGACCACCAGGTCCACCTCGTACGCGTCGAACAGCGGCGCGAACTGCTCGCGGACGCCGAGATCCGGGCCGTTGGCGGCGGCCGAGCTGATGGTCGGCTGGTGGATGCACACCACCACCCAGTCGATGTCCCGGTCGGCGCGGGTCGCCCGCAGCTCCGCCTCCAGCCACTGCCGCTGCCGGCCGCCGCTGTACCCGTGCACGTACGTGTCGCCGGCGTCCTGATAGGCCACCTCGTCGCCCTGGAGCACCACGACCCGCACCGAGCCGGCGGTGAAGGCGTACCAGAGCCCGGCGAACGCCGGGTCGTCGCCGTTCGGCGGCAGCAGGAACCGGGCCTGGTAGGCCTCGAAGCCGAGCGGACCGTTCTGCTTCTCGTTCTCGTGGTTGCCGGCCGCCGGCATCCACGGCCGGAACCGCGCCGAGCGGCTGTTGTTGGCGAAGAAGTCGTTCCAGGTGCGGACCCGGTCCTGGCTGATGTTGGCGTAGGACAGGTCGCCGTTGAGCAGGTGGAACAGCGGGCCGACCTGCTCGATGCCGGCGACGATGTCACCGGCGGCCGGCGAGGCGATGCCGTTGGGCACCACCGAGTACCCGCCGGAGTCCGAGGGCGACCACGTCAGCGTCGGGGTGGCCTGGTCGCCGAAGCTGGTGAACGTGAACGGCGCCCGGCCGCGCGGCGCGGTCCGGAACGTGCCCATCTCCGGCATGCCGCCGTCGTGCACGGCGGCGTACACGTACTGGCGGTCCGGGCGCAGGCCGCGCAGCCGGGCATGGTGCACGTACACCTCGCGCCCGCTCGGCCCGTCGGTGTAGGTGCGGGTCTCGGCGTCCACCTGCTTCCCGAACCCGCCGGTCGGGCTGCCGAGCAGCGCGCGTGGCCGGCGTACCGGGGTGGTCGTGGACCAGGACACCACCATCTCGCGGCTCGGGTCGGCGCCGAACGTCAGGTGCGGACCGTCGACGGGCGGCGCGCCGGCGGCCGAGGGTGGCGTCCACAGTTCCGGACCTGCCGCGCTCGCCGGCCCGGCACCCACCGTGCCGGCCAGCGGTCCGGCCGCGGCGACCGCCCCGCCGACGGTCAGCGAGCGCAGCACCGCCCGGCGGCCGACCGCCCTGCCCGGGGTACCGGTGTCCTCCGTGTCGTCCATGGGGTGCTCCTCCCGTGTCGGCCCGCAAAGGAGGAAGTGTGCCATGTGCGGCGGAAGTCGGCGATGTACGGGACTGTCCGGATCACTCCCGCACGCGGGCGGCGGCCCTGGCCTCACCGAAGCTCTGGAACCCCAGCAGGTGGCAGGTCCGCACCACGGTGGAGGGGCTCGCACCGGCCAGCGCGGCGACCTCGGCGGTGGTCATCGCCTCCAGCGCCACCCCCGACGCGAGCATGGCCGTGACCACGCGCAGCTCCGCCGGCCGCAGCCGGGGCAGGGCCCGGTCGACGCGCACGGCCAGCAGCGAGGCGTTCTCCGCCGCCATCAGCCCACCACCCTCCGGCATCACGATAGAGGTGGCGCGGGGGGCGCCGGCACCGGTCAGGTGCGGCCCAGGCCGGCGTCGCGGGCCCGGACGATGGCCTCGGCGCGGGTCGCGACCTGGAGCTTCGCGAAGATCGTGGAGATGTGGTTGCCGACCGTCTTGCCGGCCAGGCCGAGCCGGCCGGCGATGGCCGCGTTGGGCAGGCCGGCGGCGATGAGGTCCAGCACCTGCCGCTCGCGCGGCGTCAGCTCGGGGAACGGCTCGCCGGCGGTGGCCGGGGCCGGCGCGGCGAAGTAGTCCAGCACCCGCCGCGCCACGCCGGGTCCGAACACCGCGCCGCCCGCCGCGACCGCGGCGATGGCCTGCGAGATCTCCTCCTGCGCCGCACCCTTCACCAGGTAGCCCCTGGCGCCGGCGCGCATCGCCGCGAACACCGACTCGTCGTCCTCGAACATCGTCAGCACCAGCACCGCGACACCCGGGGCGACGCGGCCGATCTCGGCGGTCGCGGCGACACCGTCCAGGTCCGGCATCCGCAGGTCCATGACGAGCACGTCCGGGTGCTCGGTGACCGCCACCCGCACCGCGTCCCGCCCGGTCGCGGCCTCCCCGACCAGTTCCATCCCGGCCAGCGAGGTGAACAGCAGCCGTAGCCCGTCCCGTACCACCGGGTGGTCGTCGGCGACCGCGACCCGGATCACGACGGCACCGCCAGCGGGAGCACGGCGAGCACCCGGCCGCCGCGCGGGGTGGGGCCGAGCTGGCATTCGCCGCCCAGCTCGGCGACGCGCTCCCGGATCGAGGTGAGGCCGACACCCGGCACCCACGGGCCGTCCGGTGCTCCGTCGTCGATGATCGCCAAGCGTACCGCCCAGTCGGCCGGGTCGACGGTCAACTCGACGCGGGCCGTGCCGGCGCGGGTATGCCGGGCCACGTTGGTGAGGGCCTCGGTGGCGATCCGGTACGCGGCCACCTCCACCGCCGCCGGCAGCACCGGCAGCGGATCAGGGGCGTCGACGGTGACGGTGAGCGGCAGCGCCTCGCCGTGCCGGCGCAGCGCGCTGGCCAGCCCCAGCTCGTCCAGGGCCGGCGGGCGCAGCCCGTACACCAGCCGGCGCACGTCGGCGATCGCGTCGCGGATGTCGCCGCGCAGCTCGGCCAGCACCGCCGCGGCCCGCTCGGGGTCGGCGGCGACCAGGTTGTGCGCCGCGTCGGCCTTGAACGCCGTCCCGGTGAGCGCCGCGCCGAGGCCGTCGTGCAGGTCGCGGTGCAGCCGGCGGCGCTCCTCCTCGCGGGCGGCCACGATCCGCTCCCGGGAGGCCTGCAACTGCTCGGCGAGCGCGGCGGCGTGCAGCGCGGCGGCCAGCGGGGCGGCCAGCAGGTTCAGCACGGCGAGGTCGGTGGCGGCCAGCCGGCGCTGCCCGGCGCGCACGCCGACGACCAGCTCGCCGACCCGGGTACCGCGGAAGACCAGCGCGACCGTGTGCAGCGTGGTCGGCGGCGCGCCGGCCGCGACCAGCTCGGCGCCGCCGGCGCGGAGCGCCGCGAACGGCAGCCGCAGCGCCTCCCGGGTGCCGTCCAGCACGCCGGCCAGGTCGTCGGCGGCCAGCCGCTCGCCCACCGCGGACACCGCGCGGACCGGGTCAGCGCGGGACCCGTACAGCAGCCGGTCCACGCGGCGTTGCAGCCGCACCCTGACCGGGTTGAAGGCCAGCGCGACCAGCAGGGTGGCCAGCAGCGGCGCGCCGGCGCCGCGCAGCACCGCGTCCAGCCCGGCCAGCAGGGCGGCGTACGCGCCGACCACGCCGAGGCTGAGCAGCAGGTACAGCACGGCGCGGGACAGCACCAGCCGGATGTCGAGCAGCTGGTGGCGCAGCACCGCGACGGCGATCGCCGCCGGCAGCAGCGGGAACGCCAGCAACGTCAGGATCGGCCCGCCGTCCACCAGCCACCAGCGCGGCAGGTTCAGCCCGATCGCCACGATCGCGGCCAGCACCAGCCACAGCACCTGCCGCCGGACCCGCTCGTCGCCGCGCCGGTACCGCACCACCAGGCCGGCGACGGCGGCGACCAGGCCGAACAGCGGCGCGGCGTTGGCGACGAACCAGAGCGGGTCCAGCGCGTCGTACCCCGGCAGCACCAGGTACCCGCGCAGCGACCGGTGGCGGAACGTCATCGGGTCCGGGCCGGTGGCCATGGCGACCGCGAACAGCACGCCGGTGCCGGCGGTCACGCCGATCAGCCAGCGCCACCGCGGCGAGACCGGGCGGCCGGTCGGGAACAGCTGCAACGCCAGCGGCAGCCACATGCACAGGCCCCACGGCCAGGCCAGCAGGAACAGCGAGAGCAGGGCGCGCAGCGGCGGGTCCGGCCAGCCGTGCCCGGCGCCGTAGTGCAGCACGGGGGAGAGGGCCGCCGTGGTCAGCGGCGCCACGCCGGCGGCCAGCAGCAGCCAGCCGAGCGCGTTGGCCGGCCGGTTCACGGCCAGCAGCGCCCCGCACGCCGCGAAGCCGACCCCGATCGCCGCGTTGGTGACCAGGTAGCTGCCGACCGCCTCGGACGGCGAGATCCGCAACAGCACCGCCCCGCCGACCGCGACCAGCGCCTCGACGGCGGCGAGCACGGCGAGCGCCCAGGCCAGGTACACCCGGTGCGTCCGGAATGCCCGGATCAGGCGGTGCGGCTGCGTGCTCACGGACCCATGGTGCGCCCGGACGGCCCGTCCTGGATGGGGGTAGGCCCCCAGACCCGCCGGGCAACCTCCCGGGCCGCCCGTACCGGAGCCTCAACCGGCCGGGGGCGGTCCGGCGCGACGGTGTACCCGAACCCGACCACCGGAGGAGAACCCATGTCCACCACCGCAGTCGCCCCACCCGCCGTGCGGGTGGCCGGCCGGCGCGACACCCGCACGGCGCGCCGGGTCGTGGCCGCCGTGCTGCTGCCGCTCGGCCCGCTGTCCGTGGCCGCGCTGCGCGGCCTGCTGCCCTACTTCACCGCCGACAACGGCACCCAGACCATCCGCCAGACCGCGGCGCACCTGGGCCGCCAGGACGCCGTGCTGTGGCTGAGCGTGATCGCCGCGATCGCGCTGATCCCGTCGGCGCTGGCCGCCGGCCGGCTCGCCCAGCGGGGCGCGCCGGTGCTCAGCCTGCTCGGCGTCGGGATGCTGGTGCCGGCGTACGCGGCGCTGTTCCTGTTCGCCGGCGACCCCACCGTCCGGGCGCTGGCCGGCAGCGGCCTCGACCCGCACACCGCCGGCCGGATCCTGGACGCGCAGGACGGCCTGGCGCCGGTGAGCGTCGCCGCGCTGCTGTTCGTGGCCGGCCACATCCTCG
Source organism: Mycobacteriales bacterium (assembly GCA_045806985.1). Classification (GTDB taxonomy): domain Bacteria; phylum Actinomycetota; class Actinomycetes; order Mycobacteriales; family JBJMIH01; genus JBJMIH01. The sequence goes on from JBJMIH010000065.1 coordinate 77,355, forward strand.
GCATGGTCCTGCTCGGCGCCGCCCTGGCCAGGGCCCGCGCGGTACCGGCGTGGGCGGCCGTCGCCGTCATCGTCTCCCAGCCGCTGCACCTGGTGGCCTTCGTCGTGCTGGGCAACCAGCCGCTGGACGCGGCCGCCTGGGGCCTGACCGCCGTCGGCCTCGGCGTCGCCGGGCTGCGCGTGCTGCGCACCCCGAACGACGCCTGGGACCTCCCGCCCGCCGCCACCACCAACCCGTGAGACAGGAGTACCTCGTGAACCGCATCACGCACCTCGGCCTCGTCCTCGCCGGCCTGCTCGGCGTGCTCGACCTGGCCGCGCTGGCGGCCGGCGGCGGCGACTTCCCGCCGCTCGCCGTCGGCATCGCCGACATGCTGCTCGGCCTGGTCACCGTCGTCGCGGTGGTCCGCGGCTGGCGCGGCAACCGGGCCGCGATCGGCACCGCCGTGGCCGCCCGGCTGGCCTCCGCGCTCACCGCGCTGCCCGCCTTCGCCGTCGACGGCGTGCCGGCCGCCGGGATCGCCGCCGCCACCGCGCAGGTGGCGCTCACCCTGCTGGCGACCGCCCTGCTGCTGCCGGCGCTGCGCCCGCGTACCGCCGTGACGGCCACCGGTCGCTGGTGAGTTCGGCGCGGCGGCGCGTGCCCGGGTCCCACCCGGGC
>JBJMIH010000066.1:0-21165 GCA_045806985.1 Mycobacteriales bacterium
AGGAAGTCAGCGAAGTCGAGTCGTGGAAAGAGGGTGGTAAATCGGTCTCGTGCGGATATTCCCACTCCGGAGGAGTGGGCGCGCGAGCAATTGGAACACGCTCCGGCCCGGTCGCCGGAATGGGCGCGTAGGGTAGCGCGCGTTTGGGGACTGGACGCCGAGGGCGAGTAGGAAGGTAAGGGGTGTAAAGAGCGTGGCCCCACCCGAACCGGTGGGGCCACACTCGCATGTTGGCGGTGGTTAATCTTCGCGGAAGATGGGTTTGATCTGGTCGGGCCGGAACCGCACACCCTTACCGGCCGGAAGAATCACCACGGCGGTGAGGCTTTGCGCGATCACGGCTTGTTTTTGTTCCATCGTGAAGCCCAGTTGATTCCAGCGATCCTCAAGGTCCACGATGCCGGTCCGGCGGGGGGCGTTGCGCCTTTCGTGCTTGGCCTTGTCCCGCTTCAATTCCTGTTCCTTGCGCTCCATACGGGCGAGGCTCGGGAAATGCCGTTCGGCGGTAATCTGGCCAGCCTCATAGGCGCGGATCTGATCGGCGATCTTCTTCTGCTCGGCGATCAGCTCATGCTCGCGCGGCCAAGGCTTGGCCTCCTCGGTCTGGGAAAGCGCGGCGTTCGTCGTCTGGTCCTCAATCACCAGACGAGTGATGTATTCATCGACCGGTTCCGCCGCGCGGCCGATCCGGCCGCAACCGCCCTGACCCTTCGCCGGACACCGGTAGGTGATCGACATTTTCCCGCTACGCGGGTCGCGTTTCGGGGAGCCGACCATTCGGGCATTGCACAAACCGCACCGCAGGAACGGCGACAGCAAATGCACCGTCCGGTAGCCGCGTCCCTTACCGCCGAGCCGTGAGGTGCCGACGACCTTTGAGGTCCGCCACGCGGCCACCACGTCGTTGTATTCATCCTCGCTCAGAATGGGTTCCCATTGTCCCTTGACCGGTTGGTCGTTCTCATCCCGCAGAATCTCATCGTGGTAGGTGCGGAAGCCACAGATACGCGGGTTGAGGTAGATATTGCGGATCGTCGCGGCGCGCCACTGGCCACCCATCACCGTGGGAATGCCGCGCTTGTTCCACTCCTGAGCCAGGGTCAACGGGCTCACTCCCGTGCCGATGATGCGCGGAAGCTCCCGCCGCAGATGCTTCGCCTCACGCTTGTTGACGTGAATCCGGTCCGAGCGCCACCCGAACGGACGATACGGGCCACCGTGGTTCCCGCCTTTCTCCGCCGCGTGCCGCTGACCGTCCATCACCCGACGCGACGTATTCCGGGACTCCGAGTTTCGCTGGTTCACCATCTCCCGTGCGGAATGGATACCGGCGTCCGTGGTGAGATCGATGACCCCGGTCAAGTCCTTCACGTACGCGCCGTAATGCTCGACAACCTCAATCAGGTCTTCGAGTAGACGCGGATCGCGGGTCGCGCGATCGATGTCCGGCACCGCCAATGCGTTCGCCGTACCACGCCGCAGATCGGTGAGAATGCTCTCCCAGTCCGGCCGGATCACCCGATAGCCGTAGGTGCCGTCCGGCAGTTGAACCCGCTTCTTTTTGAACGACGAAACGTCGTTCTCCGGTACCTCGCGGGCTACCCGGCCGCCAATGCCCTTGACGAATTCCCGGAGGTCGGCAAGCTGATTGTTGACCTGTTCTTCACGGTCGTCCGACTCGCGCGCCGACAAGATCCAAATGAGCTGGTTGGGGTCGCGTTCGATGAGGGTCCGACCCCGTGACCTGCGCGGAACGGTACTCATAGCCGTCAAGTGTGCACTAGGAGATTCTTAGGCACCGCGAGGAAGGTCCTGACCAGCCGGGTGTCAGTCGGATTCACAACCCCCGATGGTAGGTACCGGCGGCAAGCGTTGTTTCCGTACCGCCCGGTCCCGTTCCTAGGGTCGGATCCGTGAACGGGGAACCGAAACGCCTGGTCGTGGGCATCAGCGGCGCCACCGGCATCGCGTACGGCGTGCGGGTGCTGGCGCTGGCCCGGGCGGCCGGCTTCCAGACCCACCTCGTCGCCACCCCGGCCGCCCAGCAGACCCGGGCGTACGAGACCGACCTGTCAGCCCGCGACCTGGCGGCGCTGGCGGACGCGAGCTACCGCCCCGGCGACATCGGCGCGGCGATCGCCAGCGGGTCGTACCGCACCGCCGGCATGATCGTCGCCCCGTGCTCGGTGCGGACGCTGTCGGCCGTGGCGTACGGCACCGGCGACAACCTGCTCACCCGCGCCGCCGACGTGACGCTGAAGGAGCGCCGCCGGCTGGTGCTGCTGGTCAGGGAGACACCGCTCACCCTCGGCCACCTGCGCGCGATGACCGCGGTCACCGAGGCCGGCGGCATCGTGATGCCGCCGGTACCCGCCTTCTACCTGCGCCCCGCCACCGTGGCGGAGCTGGTCGAGCACACCGCGGCGCGGGCGCTGGACCTGCTCGGCGTCGACGTGCCCCAGCCCCGCTGGGGCGAACCGAACGGCCTACCGAACCAGGAGGAATCGTGAAGCACCTGCGCAGCCTGCGCGAGTTCATCGACGCGCTGGAGGAGATCGGCGAGGTGCAGCCGATCGACGTCGAGGTCGACTGGAACCTCGAACTGGGCGCGATCGCGCGCCGGTCCTACGAGCTGCGCGCGCCGGCCCCGCTGTTCAACAGCGTCAAGGGGATCGGGAAGGGGTACCGGGTGCTGGCCGCGCCCGGCGGGGTGAGCGCCCAGCCCGGCCTCGCCTACAGCCGGATCGCGCTCGCGCTCGGCCTGCCGGCCACCGCCAGCGGCGCCGACGTGGTGCGGGAGCTGGCCGAGGCCCGTTCGCGGGCGCCGATCCCGCCGCGCGTCCTGCCGTCCGGGCCGTGCCAGCAGAACGTCCAGCTCGGCGACGACGTGGATCTGCTGAAGTTCCCGACCCCGCTGATCCACGACGGCGACGGCGGCCGGTACCTGAACACCTACGGGCTCAACATCGTGAAGACGCCCGACGGCTCGTGGACCAACTGGTCGGTCAACCGCATGATGCTGGTCGACCGCAACCGGCTGGCCTGCCTGATCCCGCCGCTCCAGCACCTGGGCATCATCAAGGCGCAGTGGGCGGAGCGCGGCGAGCCGATGCCGATCGCGGTGGCGCTCGGCGTCGAGCCCGGCCTGCCGTACGTGGGCGGCATGCCGCTGCCGGCCGGCGAGGACGAGTCGCACTTCCTCGGCGCGTACTTCGGCGAGCCGCTGGAGATGGTCCAGGCCCGTACCGTGGACCTGCTGGTGCCGGCGACAGCCGAGATCGTGGTCGAGGGCTACGTCTCGCACACCGACACCGCGCCGGAGGGGCCGATGGGCGAGTACCCCGGCTACCTGGACCGCTCCCCCGCCACGCCCAAGCCGGTGCTGCACGTCACCGCCGTCACCCACCGCGACGACCCGATCCTGCCGGTCGCGGTGGCCGGCGCCCCGGTGGAGGAGGACCACACCGGCTGGGGCCTGCCGCACGCCGCCGAGATGACGCACGTGCTGCGGGCGGCGGGGCTGCCGGTGGCCGCCTGCTGGGGGGTGCTGGAGTCGGCCAACCACTGGTGGGTCGTGGCCGTCGAGGCCGACTGGCCGGAGCGGACCGGCCTGACCTCGGCCGAACTGGCGAAGCGGGTCGGCGACACCGTGTTCGGTACCGAGAAGCTGAGCTTCGGCATCCCGAAGCTGCTGCTCCTCGAGAACGACATCGACATCGCCGACCCGCACCAGGTGATCTGGGCGTTCGCCAGCCGGGCCCACCCGGAGCACGGCGAGATCCACTACCCGCACGAGCCGTACGGCAACCTCGCCCTCTACCTCGACCAGGAGGAGAAGTTCAGCTACCACGCGGCCAAGGTGGTGCACAACTGCCTGCTCGCGGACCGCTTCCCGGCCGACCAGCGCCCGGTCACCGCCGACTTCGCGCACAACTGGAGCCCGGAGCTCCGCCGGCACGTCGTCGACAACTGGCAGGCCTACGGCTACCGCTGACCGCCGCCGGCGGTCCAGCAGGCCGGGCCGGCACAGGTCTCCAGCGCCTGGAGCTGGGCGTGCAGGGCGGCGAGCTGGCCGGTGGACAGCTGCCCGACGGTGTTGTGCAGCTCGTTCGGGTCGCTGGTCCGGTCGTAGTACTCGCGCTCGCCGTCGGCGTACTCGACGTAGGTGGCGGTGCGGGTGCGCATCGCCTCGTACGTCGTCGGGTTGCCGCTGTGCGCGCCGGGCCGGTCCGGGTCGGCCGGGTCGGTGTCCGGCCCGTGGTGCTCGACCAGGGCGGCGTCCCGCCAGCCCGGGGTGGCGGCGCCGCGCAGCAGCGGCAGCAGCGAGTGCCCGTCCACGTCGGCCGGCGCCGGCGCCCCGCCCAGGCCGAGGAAGGTGGGGGTGAGGTCGACGTTCTCCACCGGCTCGGTCCGCGTCCGGCCGGCCGGGACGTGCGGGCCGGCGACGACCAGCGGCACCCGGACGTCCGTGTCGAAGGCGGTCATCTTGCCGGGGTTCAGCCGGTACTCGCCCATGTGGTACCCGTTGTCGGAGCTGAACACCAGGTAGGTGTCGCCGGCGACACGCGCCTTGGTCAGCGCCTTCCGCACGGTGCCGATCAGGTCGTCCACCGCCTGCACGGCCTGCGCCCGGAGGCGGAAGTCCTTGTCGATGGCGGCGGTCTCGGCCGGCGTCAGCGGCGCCCGGCCGGCGAGCCAGGACGGCGCGCCGGTCGGCAGCGTGTCCCAGGCGGGGCCGCGCGGCGCGGTCAGGCCGGGGAAGTCGTCGGCGTCCCTCGGCGCCGGCGTGTACGGCGCGTGCGGGGCGAACGTGGCCATCTCCAGCAGGAACGGCTTGCCGGCCCTGGCCGAGTCGGTGACGAACTTCGCGCCCTTGCGGGCGATGACGTCGGTGAGGTAGTCCGCCGGCTGCTGTCCGTAGTGGACGATCTTGTGGTTCTCGTTGAGGTTGTAGTTGAACTCGGGGTAGCCGTTGCCGGCCACGTCCCACTCGTCCCAGCCGGGCGGCACGTACGGGCTGGTCCCGCCCTCCTTGTCACCGGCTGGTAGCCGTTGAGGTACTTGCCCATCATCGCGGTGCGGTACCCGGCCGCGTGCAGGCCGGTCGCGAACGTCCGCGACTCCTCGCCGCGGCCGTGGAACACCCCGAAGCCGCCGTCCGGCGCGGAGTTGGTGAACACGCCGGTGTTGTGCGGGAAGCGGCCGGAGAGGATCGAGGACCGCGACGGGCAGCACAGCGAGTCGGTCACCGTGTAGTCGGCGAACGTGGTGCCCTGCCGCTGGATCCGCTGGACCTGCGGCATGTACTTCAGCAGGTTCCAGGACAGGTCGTCGGTCAGCACGAACACCACGTTCGGCCGCTTCGCCGCCGGGGCGGCCGCCGTCCCGCTGGCGGGCAGTGCCGCCGCGCTCGCCAGCAGGACCGCGCCGGCCCCGGCGGTCAGCAGGGAATGAAAGGTCTTCATGCTCCGGACGGTGCCAGCTTTGTCCCACGGTGGGGTCGGCGTCCGGTAAGCGTTTGGTAAGCCGGGTCAGGCGGGGAGTCTGACCACGTCGTAGTCGGTGGTCGGGGTCGGGGTGACGTCGAAGCGGGCGTTGGCCGCGTACAGGAACGGCCCGAACAGCGCGGCGGTGGCCGGCACCCGGAGCAGCGGGCTGGTGATCTCGCGGACCAGCCGGCCGGTGCCGAACCCGTGGTCGAACCGCAGCACGGCGACGATGTTGAGCCTGTTGCGCACCACGTAGAGGGTCCGGCCCCGCAGGACCAGCCCGTCACCGTTGGTGACCGGGTACCCGCCGAGGTCGACCAGTTCGCTGGCGCCGGTCGCCGGATCGACGGACACCAGCCGTCCCGGCGTGGTCTGCACGACGAACAGCTGGCCGGTGGGCGTGGCGACGATGCCGTTGTTGAACGCGTCCGCGTCGGCGGCCGGCCCGCTCAGCGGCAGCGCCCTGACGGCGGCCTGGCCGGGCAGCCGCCCGCCCGGCCCGAGCGGCACCACGTACAGGAACGGCAGCCCCGAGTCGGTGAAGTAGACCGCCCGCGGGGTGACGACCAGGTCGTTGACGAACGTGTTCGGGTCGGTGGTGAACTGGTAGCTGGCCAGCAGGGCGCCGCTGCCGGCGTCGTACACGTTCGCGCCGCCACCGCCGGCCGACGCCGCCCACAGCCGGTTGCGGGCGTCCACCTTGAGGCCGGTCTTGGCGGTGCCGGCGGTACCGGCCACCAGCACCCGGCCGGCGCCGGTGACGAGGTTGCCGCGGAAGACCGCGCCGTCGGCGAGCGAGCCGACGTAGAAGGTCGGGCCCTTGCCGACGGCGATGCCCTCGGGCCGCCAGCCGTTCGGTAACGGAATGCTGACCGGGAGCGTCGCCCGGGGTGCCGCGGCGGCGGGAGTGGCGTCACTCACGCCGCCGGTCGAGCCGGCGACGACGACCAGTGCGAGCGGAGCCAGGGTTACGACGAGCCTGCGCATCACACCCCCAGGGGGAGGGATTTGTCCGTCTCTGTGGCTTATACGAGCGGTACGCCGAAAGGGTTCAGCGTGCAGCGGTCCGGCCGGCCCGCCGTGTCCCAGGAGCGAGGAGGCGCCCGATGTCCGATCAGCCGGTGCGGTTCGAGGAGTACCTGAACGCCCGCATGCCCGCGCTGTACCGCTACGCCTGCACGCTCACCGGCAACCCGCACGACGCGCAGGACATCGTCCACGACGCGCTCATCCGGGTCGGTCGCGCCTGGTGGCGGATCCGCCACAAGGACAGCCCGGAGCGGTACGTGCGGACCGCGATCCTCCGCCAGTACCTCAACCAGTTCCGCAAGCACCGCGACATCCCGGTGGCCACCACCCCGGAGCACGGCGCCGACGACCCCGGGCTGGCCGAGGTCGACGCGGACCTGCCGGCGATGCTCGCCGGGCTGCCGCCCCGGATGCGGGCGGTGCTGGTGCTCCGGTACGTCGAGCAGCTCACCGATTCCGAGGCCGCCGAGGTGCTCGGATGCACGACCGGAACGGTCCGTAGCCAACTCTCCCGAGCCCGCGCCAAGCTGCGCGCCAGCCACACGGAGGCATGATGGACAGCTTCGCAGAGCGCATCGCGGCCGGCCTGTCGGTGCCGGCGGAACCGCCCGCCGGCCTGGTCGAGGACATCCTGCACGGTGTCCGGCGGGGCCGCCTGCTGCGCCGGACCGGTACCGCGCTGGCCGCGGTGCTGCTGCTCGCCGCCGCCGGTCTCGGCATCGCCCTGGCCGGGCCGGGCCGGCCGGACGGGGTGCGGGCCGGCGCGCTGGCCGCCTTCACCGGCGCCGGTCGCGGCGAGCGGTACCCGACGCCGGCCGGCGCGACCGTACTCGCGCTCACACCGTCCGGCGCCGCGCTGGCCGTCTCCGGCGGGACGCGGAGGACGCTGTGGCTGCTGCGGCCGGACGGCAACTGGACCGTCCTCGACCACGGCCACTCGCGGCTGGCGGACTGGGCCACCGACGGCACCGTCGTGGCCTGGACGTGGACGGCCACGGACGAGCGCGGCTGGAAGTGCCTGGACCGGCCCGGCGGCACGCCGGTCACCCTGACCCTCGACCCCACCGGGTACCAGCGGATGTTCGTCGACCAGGGCCGCCTCGTGTACGGCTACGGCGACATCCACCTGCTGACCGGCTGCCGGGACGACCAGGTCGTGTCGCCGGCCGATTGGGACGGCAGCGTCGTCGGCCTGCGCTGGCCCGTCGCCTACCTCTCCACCGACCAGGGCGTCTCCGCGAAGGACCTGCGGGACGGCACCGTGACCCCGCTGGCGGGCGGTGTCCCCATCCCCGCCGGCGGGACCGTCGCCGCGGCGGATGAGCAGGGGGCGCTCTGGGTCACCAGCCCCGAGGTGCGCGGGAAGACCTGGCAGCGATGGTCCTTCGGCGGCCAGCCCGCGGGTGGCCGGCCCACCACCCTCGCCACGATTCCGTGGAGCAACGGAGAGCGGCGCGCCTCGGCCGGCCGGACCCTGCTGGCCGTGTTCGTCACCCGCCGCCCGCACGAGTCCCCGATGCACCTGGCCTACGACGAGGACCCGGCGACCAGCGTCGTGTACGAGCCCGCCACCGGCCGCCACCGCCGCGTCGACGGCGCCGTCCTGGTCGCCGGCGACCTCCTCCTCCACCGCGAAGGCAACGGCTACCGCCTCTACCACCTCCCCGGCTGATGCGGTCAGGGCGCCGGCTGCTGGAGGCGGCGGCGGTGGGCGCGTACCCGGTTGCGGACGCCGCAGAGCTCGGCCGAGCACCAGCGGCGGCGGCCGGCCGGGTCGAGGTAGAGCATCCCGCACTCGGTGTCCGCGCAGCGGCCGAGGGTGGCGGCGGCCGGGCCGGCGAGGTCCTCGGCGGCGCGCCGGGCGATCCGGGCGAGCGCCTCGGCGGCGGTCCCCGGTGGGCGGACCGCGCCGCTGGTTTCGAGCGCGAGCGGGCGGTCGGCGGCGAGAGCCCGGTTGACGGCGGCGACGTCGGCGGCCGCCCACGGCTGGCCGGCCAGGGTGGCGAGTGCCAGCCGGCGCAGGGCCTCGCGCAGCTCGCGGGCGGCGGCGAGATCGGCGCCGGTGGGTGCGGTGTCGGGGCGCAGGCCCTCGTCGGCCAGCCACGTCGCGTACCGGCCGGCGCTGTGCAGCCGCTCGATCGGCGCCGCGCCGTACGCCTTGCTGACGGTGGCCACCAGGTCGAGCCAGACCGCGCCGGTCTGCACCGGCAGCCGCCACTCCGCTCCCGAACCCATGCCTTGATGATACGCCTCAGGGTGTTACGTTGGTTGGTAACGAGTCCACCTGTTACGAGGAGGAGCCGTGACCACCCGCCTCGCCGCCCCGCGCACCGCGCCGGCCACACCGCCGGCCACCGCGACCGCCACGGACACCGGCAGGCTCGGCGACATCGCCCTTTCCGTCGCTTTCGTCCTGGTCTGGAGCAGCGGGTACCTGGTCGGCTCGATCGGCGCGCGGCACGGGCCGCCGCTGGCGCTGACGTTCTGGCGGTTCCTCGCCGCGTTCGGGGTGGTCACCCTCGCCGCGCTGGCCAGCCGCGCGCCGTGGCCGGCCGGCCCGCGTGCGTGGCTGCACCTGCTGGTGGCCGGCACGCTGTTGCAGGCGGTCCAGCTCGGCGGCATCTACCTCGGCTTCGCCGCCGGCGTGCCGGCCGGCCTGTCCTCGCTGGTGCTCAGCGCCACGCCGCTGGTGGTCGCGGCGGCCGCCGTGCCGCTGTTCGCCGAGCGGCTGTCCGGACGGCAGTGGCTCGGCCTCGGCCTGGGCCTGCTCGGCGTGGCGCTCTCGCTCGGCACGAAGCTGTCGGGCGCCGGCCACCGGCTCGGCGGGTACGCGTTCACGCTTCTCGCCCTGGCCGGGTTCGCCGCCGGCACGCTATACCAGAAACGTTTCGGCGCCGGTGTCGACCTGCGGTCCGGTACCGCGGTCCAGCTGCTCGGCGCCGCCGCGGCCACGCTCCCGCTCGCCGCCGTGCACGGCGGGCTCGCGATGCCGCTGACCGCGCCCGCCCTGGGTTCGCTCGCCTGGCTGGCCACGGTCAACTCGACCGGCGGCTTCCTGCTGCTGTTCGCGCTGCTGCGCCGGCGTACCGGCGGCGCGGCCACCAGCCTGCTGTACCTGGTACCGCCGGTGACCGCGCTGCTCGGCGTCCCGCTCCTCGGCCAGCCGCTGACCGCCGGCACCGTCGCCGGCATGGCGGTCTCCGGCGTCGGCGTCGCCCTCGTCACCCTCCGCCGCCAGAGCAAGTGAACCGGCGCCATTGACGCGACGCCGTCCGGACCGCAATATTTCGGACATTAGGTCGGAAGTTTTCGACCTGGAGGAGGTGCCGGGATGCGGACGGTGAAGCGGCGGCGGTTCCTCGCCGGGGTCGGGGCCACGGCGGCGGCCGTACCGCTGGCCGCCGGCGCCAGGCCGGTCCGGCCGGCCCGGCCCTCGCCGTTCCCGCCGGTGCCGGACGCGACGACCACCACCACCCAGGACCGCGAACAGATGCTGTGGCAGCTCGGCATCGACCCGCCGGACCTGCCGCCGCGCGCCACCGACCCGAACCGGCCGCCCAACGTCCGGCCCAGCGACCCGGCCGATCCGGAGGGCAACTGGACGGACGACCTCGGGCACTTCGTCACCCGGTCGGCGTTCGGGCAGTGGATCACCTACGACGACGACACCGGCCTGGCCGGCGGGGCCGCCTCGCCGTTCGGCGACTACGGACCCACCGCGAACCCCCGGTACACCGACATCCCGCTGCTCCGGACGCGGAACGGCAGGCCGGTGGTGACGCCGGAGGACTGGTGGCTGCGGCGCCGGCCGGAGATCCTCCGGCTGGTCCAGGACAACCTGTACGGCCGCATCCCGGACCGCCGCCGGTGGCCCTCTGTCACCTGGTCGGTCGGCCCGGTCACCACCGGCACCGCCAGCGGCGTCGCGTACCAGGACCGGACCGTCACCGGCACGATCGACACCAGCGGGTACCCGCAGCTCCGCGACGTGCCGGTGATCCGCGGCACGCTGCGCACCCCGCTCGACCGCGCCGGCCAGCCGGTGCCGGTCGTCGTCACCTTCGACCGGACCACCAGCGCGTGGCAGTTCACCGCGCCGCACGGGTACGGCCTGTTCGCCTACGACGCGACCGCGCTGCAACCCGACAGCGGCGGCGCCAACCTGTCCAGCTACCTGATCGGCCTGGTCAACCGGGGACGGTGGCGGCGCCCGCTGGACTGGGGCACGCTCGCCGCCTGGAGCTGGGGCGTCAGCCGGCTCATCGACTGGTTCGAGACGTACCCGGAGGTCGACGCCTCCCGGATCGCCGTGCAGGGCCACTCCCGGTACGGCAAGGCCACGCTGGTCGCCGCCGCCTACGATCGGCGGATCGCGGCCGCGTTCCCGAGCAGCGCCGGCGCGCTCGGCACCTCGTGGTCGCGGCGGGCCTGGGGCGAGACGCTGGAGCTGGTCAGCGGCGCGGACACCGAGTACCACTGGGTGTGCGGCAACATCATGCGGTACGGCGGCCCGCTGCGCCCCGGCACGTACTGGCCGCGCCGGGTGGAGCTGCTGCCGGTGGACGTGCACTGCGTGATGGCGCTGGTCGCGCCGCGCGTGGTGCTGACCAACGCCGGCACCGACACCCCGCCCGGCTTCGGCGACGCCTGGACCGACCCGCGCGGGGAGTACCTGTCCGGCGCGTTCGCCTCCCCGGCCTGGGAGCTGCTGGGCTGGCCCGGCCAGGTGATCCCGCCGGGCACGGTGTTCACGTCCGGGCCGGGCGAGTCGATCGGCGGCACGCCCCCGATCGACGTGGCCTTCATCGACGGCACGGTCGGCTGGCGGCGCCACGCCGCCGGCCACACGCCCGTCCCCGACTGGCCGTCGTTCATGACGCTGACCGCCCGGCACCTGGACGACGACCGCCCGGTGGTGCTGCCGGGGCAGCGCTTCACGCTCGGCGCCGCCGGTGCCGTACGGGCCGCCGGCGGCGCGGGACCGCTGGGAAACTGGCAGGTCACCGGCGGCAGCGGGGCCATGGCGTTCGCCGTCGACCGGGCCGGCGGCCGGATCGGGGTCGCCGACCCGACCGCGCTCGACCTCGCCCGCCACGACCGCTACACGCTGCTGGTGACCGTGGACGACCGCAGGCTCACCAGCCGGCCGGAGATCGTGACGATCGACGTGCCGGACCGGATCACGCTGTGCCACCACGGCCGCACGGTCACCGTGAGCCGCCGCGACGCGGCCCGCCACCTCCGGCACGGCGACACGCTCGGGGCGTGCGCCCGGTAGCGCCAGCCGAGTCCAGGTTTCCGCTGCCAAGGCGGAGCGGTGCGCCGCGTGCTGTTCTTTGGCACGCAAGCGCCGTGACAACGCCGGCAGCGGGAAGCTGGGCCGGCCGGCTCACCAGTTGGCGGGCTGGTTGGCGACATTCGGCGGCAGCGCCGTGCCGGCCGCGTGGATCACGTACGCCACCCCGCCCGACCTGGTGGTCGGCACCCACACGTTCTCCAGCTGGCCGCGCTTGTACACGTGCCGGACCGCGCTGTCGGACGGCGAGGCCGGGTCGTTGACGATTGCGTCGCCGCTGGCGGTGAAGCCGACCAGCACCATCAGGTGGCCGCTGGTCGAGTAGCCGGCCCCGTCCAGCTCGCTGGACTTGAAGCTCACCGACAGCGCGAGCGGGATGCCGGCCTTGATGAACTGCTCGGCCTCGTTCAGCGACCGCAGCTGCACGACCTGGCCCTCCAGCCCGTACCCGGCGGCGTAGCCGATGTTGAACGGCCAGTTGCCGGTGCCGTTGTACGCGTAGTCGTAGGCGCCGCGGGCGGCGAAGTCCACGGTCGGGTCGGCGTAGCTCGGGTCGACCCAGGACAGCTGCGACGAGGTCGGGCGGGCGCCCCAGAACTCCGTGATCATCTCGGTGGAGGTGGGGCTGCACCAGGCCTCTCCCCCGCCGTCGTACTGCGGGTACTGGCCGGTGTGGATGTCCTGGGAGTAGCGCGGCACGGCCAGCTCGATGCCTTCCGCGCCGCCCAGCGGGCTGGTGGTGACGCTCTTGTCGGACGGCAGCGCCGAGGCGACCGCGCCCACCGAGCGGACCGTCGGCCCGGTGGTTCCGGGCAGCCGGTACAGCGTCACCCGCAGCTGGTAGTCGCCGAGCGCGTGACCCCTGGCGGCGAACCAGGTGTCGGTGGAGATGCTGCCGAGCGCGTCGGACTGGCCGTTCACCGAGGTCCGGTGGATGTCGCCGTCACCCCAGGCCCAGCGGCCCATCACGTACCAGGCGCTGTCGGCGCCGGTGTCGCCGCGCCCGTGCATCTCCACCTGCACCCAGCTGCCGGCCGGGGTGTCGGCGGTCCAGGAGGAGACCAGCTCGGTGAAGGCGAACGGGGTGGCGTACCGCGGCGAGGTCCACCGGGCGTACTCGTAGGCGTGAGCGGGGTAGCCGTACGGGTCGGAGTAGGTCAGCGTGCCGGCCGCGGCCCCGAAGCCGAGCGCGCCGCCGGAGGCGGTGGTGCCCTCGGCCGTCCCGGCGGCGAAGTCGGTGTCCGAGGTCCAGGAGTGGTAGCTGATGTCGGCGCGGGAGGTCGGGATCGCCGCCTTCGCGGCGGCCTCCCCGGGGACGACCGCGAGCACGCAGGCGAGCGCGGCGGTGAGTGCCAGCCATCGGGTCAACGGGCTCTCCTCACAGGAACAAAACGGGATGAATCACTAGTACAACTGGCGTCCGGGATCATCCAGGGGTTACACCTTCCCCCGGAAGGAGGCCGGAATGGCGGAGGCATGGCTGTGCTCGGGCGTGGATCCGGACGCTCCGGAGGACGTCCTGCTCGTCGTCGTCGTGGATCCGGAGGGCGAGCCGGGCGAGCGCGCGGTGGCCCGGCTGGGGCTGTCCGCCTACGAGGGCGAGACCGCGTTCCACCTCGCGCCGGCCGACGGCTGGGCCGAGCGGCGGCTGGACGGCGACACGCTGACCGTCGACGTGATCGGCGCCGGGGCGGTACGGCTGCTCCGGGTGGCCGGCACCGTCGATCCGGCCGAGTACGCGCGGGCCGGCCCGGCGACGGTCGTCTGGGAGGCACCCGCGGGTACCCCCGCCGAGCAGGTGATCGCCGGCCTCCGGGACCAGGCCGACCTGCCGCTCATCCTCGCCCCTGGTCCGTGAGCCGGGCCACAACGCGGCAGGCGGGAGCCATGATCCGGTGCCGGTTCTCTATCCTGGTCGCTGAGCCGGTCGGCTCGCGGCGGTGGGGCCCGCCGCCCCGGGGAGGGGAAACCGCGGCAGCACCGCCAACGGTCCCTGCCAGCAGCCGCCCTGGTAGGAGACTTGTGTGCCCGTGGACACCACGCAGCGTGCCCCCACCGACCCCGACGTCGACCCGCGGTTCAGCCGGCAGCGCTTCGAACCGCGCCGCGCCCGCTGGGCCGTGCTGGGCGCGATCTCGGCCGGCGGCGTGCTCGGCGCGCTCGGCCGGTACGGCCTGACCAGCGCCATCGGGCACCGGCAGGGCGCGTTCCCGTGGGCGACGTTCCTCATCAACGTGACCGGCTGCCTGCTCATCGGCGCGCTGATGGTGCTGATCACCGACGTGTGGCCGGCGCACCGGCTGCTGCGGCCGTTCCTCGGCACCGGCGTGCTCGGCGGCTACACCACGTTCTCCACGTACACGGTCGACGCGCAGCGGCTGACGGCGGACGGGCACGCCCGCACCGCGCTCGCCTCCCTCGCCGCCACCCTGGTCGCGGCGCTGCTGGCGGTGTACGCCGGCAGCGCGCTGACCCGGGTGGCCACCCGGCCGCTGCGGCACCGCCGGGGGCGGCGCCGGTGACGGTCCTGCTCGTCGCGGTCGGCGCCGCGCTCGGCGCCCCGGCCCGCTACCTGGTCGACCGGGCCGTCGACCGGGCCGTGCAGGCCAGGCACGACTCGGTGTTCCCGTGGGGCACCTTCACCGTCAACGTCATCGGCTCGTTCGTCCTCGGCCTGCTCACCGGCGCCACCGGCCTGCCGGCGGAGCTGCGGGCCGCCGCCGGCACCGGTTTCTGCGGCGCGCTCACCACGTACTCCACGTTCGGCTACGAGACCGTCCGGCTGCTGGAGGACGGCTCCCGCTTCTACGCCGCCGCCAACGCCTGCGCGAGCGTTGTCGCCGGCCTCGGCGCCGCCCTCATCGGCAACACGGTCGCCACCGCCTGGTGACGGCCGCTTTGGTGACGGAACGGATCGACTGGAATTCGCGTCGAAGCATTGCTGGCCACATGCTCGGTGAGGCGATTCGTGATGCGACGACCGGTGTCAATGGTCATGATGGTGATGGCGGCAATGACGGGTGCCACGATGTCCGGATGCGGTTCCGGTAATCATGGAGGTGCTGCGCCGGATGGGGCCTCGGCGACCTCGGCGAGCCCGACGGCAATGAGCTCGAATGCCTCTCCGGCGGCCGGCCCTGGCGACGATTCCGGTGTGCCGGCGCCGGTGCGGCGGGGCGAGGTGACGGTCACCCTGGCGGCCCGCGGCCACCGGCCGGGCGAGGTCGTTCGGGCGACGGTGGCCAACGGCACCGACCGCGTCGTCTACACCGAGGACTTCAAGACCGACTGCTCGATCGCGTTCCTGCAACACCACGAGGCCGGTGGCTGGGTCGACGTGCTGGGTTGCGGCATGGGGCGGCCGACGCTCACGGTGGCGATCGGGCCGGGAAGGGGCCGAGCCGTGGCGTTCGATCCGCACAGCTTCCATCTCGCCGGCGGACCCGGTGGTACCGGCGCCGGTCCGGGCTTCGGCGCCGGTACCTACCGGGTCAGGTTCACCTACCGGCTGGAACGCGAGCCGGGCGGCGAGGACCCGCTGGTGGCGTACTCGGCGGAGTTCGCGATCCGGTGACAGCGGGTCCCGGGGTCGGTCCCCGGGACCCGCCGCTTCGACATGGGTCAGGTCAGGTCGCCGGTACCGAATCTCGCCAGGCCAGGTAGCACTGGTTGTCCCGGCCCCGGCCGAACTCCACGTACCGGGAGTCCACATTGGCCAGTGCGGTGCCGTTGACGAAGCCGTACCCGGTGGCGGCGAAGTACTCTCCGCACGGCGCCTGGCGGCGCACGGTGAAGTAGTCGCCGTAGCGGGTCGGGTTCTGGTTGGCCGCGGACACGAGCTGGCAGGAGAAGCCGCCCGGTCCCGGGTTGAACTCGTCCTTCATCCCCACGCACGGGGAAACGGCCGGACCACCGCCACCGTTGGCGCCCCCGGCGGCGATGGAGAAGCCCAGGTCGCCGCGGTCGTTGACGCCGAAGTTCGGGGAGCCGGCGCACCGGTCGCCGAAGAAGAACTGCGGCTGCTGGACCAGGCTGAGCGCGTCCTGGGTGGCGCCGATACGCATCTGCGCGCCCTGGAGGTAGGCGTGGGTGTGCCCGGCGTCGTTGGACACCGGCGCCCACGCGTGCACGAAGCCGTTCCCGACCGTGGCCCGGACCGGGAACCCGACGATGCTGGTACTCGGTTGCCAGTTGGCGTTGTTGGTACCGCCCCGGCAGTCGGTGGCCCCGAACGTCATGGCGCCGACACCGACGAAGGTGGACAGCACGGTTGTGGAGCTGTCGGCCCAGCTGAACACCCGCCACTGCGTGGTGGTGTCGATCCAGGCCATGTACATGACGTCGCGGGCGCCGTGGCCGGGCACCAGGATCCGCTGCCCCCCGGCGTTGGTGAAGGTGATGATGTTGCCGCCGGCGGAGCCGCAGGCGGCCAGCTGGTCGGCGTTGAGCCGCTCGATGGTCGCGCCCAGCCAGGTCGAGCCGACCCGGTTGGCGCTGAAGTACAGGAAGTTGTTCGACAGGCCCAGGTGCGGGTAGTCGGGAATGACGTTGGCGGTGGGGTCGAAGTCGATGAAGTAGGTGCAGGCGTCGTTGGCGTTGATGTTGGGCCGGACGTTGATGCCGATGACGCCGTCGGTGAGCGAGGCGTTCACGTAGATCACGCTGTGGAAGGTGACGCCGCGGGAGTGGTCGTAGATGACGTCGGTGTCGCCGAACGGTGTCGGCGCGGCGGCCGGTCCGGCCGGGTAGGCGGCCGCGCACGTCCAGCTGACCCCGCCGTTGGTGGAGAACTCCTGGTGGCGCAGGTTGCCGGTGAAGTAGACGTTGGGGCCCTCGTTGGCCGCGGCCGGCTCGTCCAGCGCGCTGCCGGTGCCGCAGGTGTTGGTGTTGGCGACGGTGTTCTGGTTGTTGCGGCCGATGACGAGGTCACCGGGGTTGGGAGCGAGCGGCCGCGGGTCGGACGCCAGCGACGCCGTCGAGGGCGCCGCCTTGGCCGCGAGGTCCGGATGGGCGGTGCCCTTCTTCGGCTTGGTGCGGGCGTTCATGGCGTCGTGCATCGCGTCGAGCTTGGCGCGCATCCGCTGCGCCTGCGCGTCCGGCAGGGCGGCGGCCGGTGTGAAGTCCCTGGCCATGGTGGGCTGGGCGGTCACCCTGGTGGCCGACCTGGTCGATGTCGCCTGGGTGGTGGAATTCTTGCCCGGTGCGGCGGAGGACAGCTGGTATGACGCCGAGGTCATCACCAGCGCCATTCCCGCGACAACGACGGCGGCGCGCCTGTTTGCTCTGGTCAAGATTGAACCTCCCGACAGAATTGCCTTTTCGTGGCGGGCCATTCCTACGGGCCGGATTGTTGACCAGCAACACATTGGACAATTCCCGGTCAACCCCACCCGAGTGTCACTTTTTGGACCTCCGTACGCGCCCGGAAAGGACGCCGTGCGCACCTACGATGCGGTCGGGTGTCATCCGGAGGGGGCCATGGGTAGACCGGAACGGCCGATCGATCCCACCGAGGGCTCGCTCCAGTCATTCGCCTGGGACCTGCGCCTGCTCAGGGCCAAAGCCGGCGGGATGAGCTACCGGCAACTCGCCCAGCGCGTCGAGTTCTCGGCCTCGGCGCTGTCGGCGGCGGCCAGCGGCACCGCCGTACCGTCCCGCCAGGTCACGCTCGCCTACGTCAACGCCTGCGGCGGCGATCCTCGCGATTGGGAACGACGCTGGAACGAGCTTCAGGCCAGCCGCGCCGTCCGTGCCCTCACCGTGGACCGTCCGCTGTGTCCGCCCGGCGGCGCCGGCGCGGAGGGTCCGGCCCTCGCCGAGCCGCCAGTGAGATGGCGACGGCGGGCCGCGGCGGTCGGCCTGGCCACCCTGCTGCTCGTGTCGCTCCTCGACTGGCTGGTCGATCGCGAGGACGCGATGCTGAGCATCACGGTGGGCGTGATCGCCGGCCTGCTCAGTGCCCTCGGTACGGAACTCGGCTGGCGCGGATCCGCCTCCTAGGCGCATGTCCAGTCGCGCGCCGATCCTCCGCCTGACCGACGGCGATACCGCGCTCCCCCGCACCTGCCGGGCGCTGGGTGGTCTCGTCCTGAACGGCCGGAAATGACCAGATCTGACGGATTTCACCTAGTGGGTTCAGCTGATCACGATCAGTACCTAGACTGCCCGCGACCCCAATCCGGAAGGTGATGCGACGATGCATCGACTGATCGCCGGCGCGCGGACGCGACCCGCCCGTGCCGCCGCCCTCATGCTCCCAGCCGCCGCCGCGATGGTGCTGCTCACCGGCACCAGCGCGGTCGCGAACGTGGCCGTGACGCAGGTGAGCCACGACATCTTCACCGACGCGCAGGCCCAGCACAACACCGAGGTGGAGCCGGACACGTTCGCGTTCGGCAACACGATCGTGTCCGCGTTCCAGGTCGGCCGGGTCTCCGGCGGCGGGGCGTCCAACATCGGCTGGGCGCGGTCCGGCGACGGCGGCGCCACCTGGACGCACGGGTACCTGCCCGGCATCACCACCAACGGCGGCGGCACGTTTGGCCAGGCCAGCGATGCCTCGGTGGCGTTCGACGCACGGCACAACGTGTGGCTGATCTCCTCGCTCGGCATCAGCGGATCCTCGGTCGTGGTGCTCACCAGCCGCTCCACCGACGGCGGCCTGACCTGGAGCAACCCGGTCACCACCGCGACCGGCTCCAACGACAAGAACTGGATCGTCTGCGACAACACCTCGACCAGCCCGCACTTCGGCAACTGCTACACCGAGTACGACATCACCAGCGCCGGCGACTCGCTCCGGATGCGCACCTCCACCGACGGCGGCGCGACCTGGGGCGCGGCGCTCGCGCCCAGCGGCAGCCCCACCGGGCTCGGCGGCCAGCCCGTCGTGCTGCCCAACGGCGACGTGCTGGTCCCGTACCTGTCGCTGGCCGACACGATCCGCTCGTTCCGCAGCATCGACGGCGGCGCGTCCTGGCGCTCCACCGTGCTGGTGTCCTCGATCAGCCACCACGACGCGGCCGGCGGGCTGCGCGAGGAGGCGCTGCCGTCCGCCGAGGTCGACGGCGCCGGCACCGTGTACGTGACCTGGGCCGACTGCCGGTTCCGCTCCGGCTGCCCCAGCAACGACATCGTCATCGCCAAGTCCACCAGCGAGACGACGTGGGCCGCACCCACCCGGGTCCCGATCGACGCCACCAGCAGCACCGTCGACCACTTCGTTCCGGGCATCGGCGTGGACCGCGGCACCAGCGGCGCCAGCGCCCGCATCGGGCTGACGTACTACTTCTACCCGACCGCCAACTGCACCGCGTCCACCTGCCGGCTCGACGTCGGGTACCTGTCCTCCACCAACGGCGGCGCGAGCTGGAGCGCGGCCACCCAGCTCGCCGGGCCGATGACCCTGTCCTGGCTGCCGAACACGTCGCAGGGCCGGATGTTCGGCGACTACATCTCCACCTCGGTGCTGGCCGGCGGCAACGCCTACCCGGTGCTGCCGATCGCCAACGCCCCCACCGGCGCCACCTTCGACCTGGCCATGTACGTCCCCACCGGCGGCCTCGCGGTGACCGGCGGCACCAACACCGCCACCACCGGCCCCACCTTCGCCGCCCCGGGCGCCAGCCCGCGCGGCACCGGCGCCACCGCGCCGACCGCCCGCTGAGCTGGGCCGTGTCCTGACGAGCGGGGCCGGCGGCGATCCGCCGGCCCCGCTCGCCACGGCGATGCCATACTCCCCGGATGGCTGAGGTACTGCTGTTCCACCACGCGCTCGGGCTGACCCCGGGCATCGACCGGTTCGCCGGCACGCTCCGCGACGCCGGGCACACGGTGCACACACCGGACCTGTTCGAGGGGCGGACCTTCGGCTCGATCCCGGACGGGATGGGGTACGTCCAGGAGATCGGGTTCGGGGAGGTCATGGCGCGCGGCCGGGCCGCCGCCGAGGACCTGCCGGCCGAGCTGGTGTACGCCGGGTTCTCGCTCGGCGTCGTCCCGGCGCAGATGCTGGCCCAGACCCGGCCCGGCGCCAAGGGCGCGCTGCTGTGCTACTCGGCCGTCCCGATGTCCGAATTCGGCGGCGCGTGGCCGGCGGGCGTGCCGGTGCAGGTCCACGGCATGGACGCCGACCCGTACTTCGTCGACGAGGGCGACATCGACGCGGCCAGGGAGATCGTCGCCGCGGCCGCGGCCGGCGACCTGTTCCTCTACCCCGGCGACCAGCACTACTTCGCCGACAGCACGCTGCCGTCGTACCGGCCGGAGGCGGCCGCGCTGCTCACCGAGCGTGCGCTGGCCTTCCTCGACACGATCAGGTAGTCGAGCGGAGCCGCGCGTCCTCGTCGCGCACCCACTGGCCGAGCAGGCCACGCAGGTGCGCGGCGAACTGCTCGTGCTCGTGCGGCGGGTAGGTGGCCCTGACGGTGTCGACCAGCAGCCGGTCGAAGTCCGGGCCGGCCACCCAGTCCAGCACGATCTCGTCCAGGTCGGCCAGGTGCCGGGCGCAGAAGTCGTGGTACCGCTCCACCTGGAAGTAGTCGTCGGCCAGCTGCCGGTAGGCGCCCAGCTTGTCCCGGTAGTCGAGGCCGGGGTCGTCGGCGACCTCGAAGTACCGGCCGGTGTCCAGGTCCAGCCGCGGCCGCCGGCCGCTGGCCAGCGTGAACACGGACCACTTGACCAGCGCCTTGATCGCCCACGGGAAGTAGTAGTGCAGGCTGGTGAGCGCCACGTCCGGGCAGGCGTTGGCGTAGTCGATGGGGTGCACGTCGCCGCCCTTGACCAGCGACTCGCAGGAGTTGAACTCCCACCGGAAGAACGCGTTGACCAGCCGGCTGATCGTCACCACCTCCTCGCCGGCCGTGGCCGACAGGAAATCGTGGTCGAGCGCGTACCGCAGGTGCATCGGCTGCTCGGGCCGGAACCGCATCACCATCGTCTCCGCGCCGATCGACAGCGAGCGGGCGAACGCGTCGTAGCCGTCCACCGCCTTCTGCAGGTGCATCAGCATCTCGCCGCTCTGGTCGTAGGCGGCGTGCAGCTCGGCCGGGTCCCGGACCAGCGACACGCCGCGCCACGCCCCGCCGTCGTAGGGCTTCATGAACAGCGGGTACCCGATCCGCTCGGCGATGCTGTCCAGGTCGAACGGCCGGTTGTAGCGCTCGGCGGTGTAGGCGTACCTGGCGTTGTCGAGCGGGTTCTTGTACGGCACCAGCACCGTGTCCGGCACCTTCAGGCCCAGCCGCAGCATCGCGCAGTACGCCGCGTGCTTCTCCATCGACTGGAACGTGAACGGGCTGTTGAGCAGGTACACGTCGTCCATCAGCGCGACCTTCTTGAGCCACTCGCGCG
>JBJMIH010000067.1:0-6131 GCA_045806985.1 Mycobacteriales bacterium
AAGGAGGAGATCCGGGTCAACGTGCTGAACCGGCCGTACGGCGACTTCCCCTGGCTGTCGCTGCCGCCGGTGCTGTTCGACACGTTCCCGAACGCCCACAACGGCTACGGCGACTTCCGCGACCTGGAGGCGGCCACCGAGGCCGACGCGCAGGGCTTCTTCGACCGGTACTACGCCCCGGCCAACGCGGTGCTCGCGCTCGGCGGCGACTTCGACCCGGACGAGGCCCTCACCCTGGTGGAGAGGCATTTCGGCGACATCCCGGCGCGGAAGGCGCCGGACCGCCCGGACTTCACCGAGCCGGACCTGACCGCCGAACGGCGGGACGTGAAACCCGACCCGCTCGCCCCGATGCCGGCGACCGCGCTGGCCTGGCGGGTGCCCGACCCGCTCGACCTTGAGGCGTACCTGCCCTACGTGGTGCTGGCCGAGGTGCTCACCGACGGCGACGCCTCCCGGCTGCGCCGCCGGCTGGTCCGGGAGGACCGGCTGGTGACGTCGCTGTCCGGGTACGTGTCGTTCATGGGCGACCCGTTCGACGTGCGCGACCCCACGGCGCTGCTCCTCCAAGCGCACCATCCCGGCCCGGCGGACGCGGTCATCAGGACGCTGGACGAGGAGCTGGACCGGCTGGCCAACGGCGGCCTGGACGGCGGCGAGCTGGCCAGGGTGCAGGCCAGGATGGCGGCGCACGTCTTCCACGAGTCCGACTCGGTGCTCGGACGCACACTGGCGATGAGCGTGCTGGAACAGCAGCGCGGCGCGGCCGAGCTGCTCGGTGAGCTGCCGGGCCGGCTGGCCGCGGTGACCGACGAGCAGGTGGTGGCGGCCGCCGCCGCGCTCCGCCCGGAGCGTCGCGCGGTCCTCGAGGTGGTCCCGGGAGGGTCCGAATGAACGACTTCACCCCGCGTCCGGTCCCCGAGCTGGGGCCGCCCCGCAAGGGCAGGGCGCCGTCGGTGGCCGAGCGGACGCTGGACTCCGGCCTGCGCGTGCTGGCCGTGCGCAGGTCCGGTGCGCCGCTGGTGGAGCTGCGGCTGCGGGTGCCGTTCGCGGCCAGCTCACGCGCCGCCGCCGACCATCTCGCCACCTCGTCGCTGCTGGCCGAGACCGCGCTGTCCGGCACCGAGCGGCACAGCAACGCCGAGCTGGCGGCGGCCCTGCAGGCGCTGGGCGGCGGGCTGGCCGCCGCGGTGAACGCGGACCGCCTGCTGGTGTCCGGCAACGCGCTGGCCACCGGCCTGTCCGGCATCCTGGGCCTGCTGGCCGAGGTGCTCACCACCGCCAGCTACCCGAAGTCCGAAGTGGACGGTGAGAAGGACCGGCTGGTGGAGCGGATCCAGATCGCCCGCTCGCAGCCGTCGGTGGTGGCCAGGGAGGCCCTGGCGCGTCGGCTGTTCGGCGACCACCCGTACGGCCGCGACCTGCCGTCGGAGCAGGAGATCCGGGACCTGACCGCCGCCAAGGTACGGTCCCTGCATCGCCGCAAGGTGGTGCCGGCGGGAAGCGTGCTGGTGCTGGTCGGCGACCTCACCCCGGCCAGGGCGCTGGACGCGGTGGAGGCGGCGCTGGCCGGCTGGACCACCGAGGGCGCCGCGACCGAGCCGCCGCCGGTGCCGCCGATCGAGCCCGGCCCGGTCACGCTGGTGCACCGGCCCGGCGCGGTCCAGTCCAACCTCCGGCTGGGCGGGCTGGCGCTGACCCGCTCCGACCCTGACTACCCGGCCCTCCAGCTGGCGAACATGGTGTTCGGCGGGTACTTCTCCTCGCGGCTGGTGGAGAACATCCGCGAGGACAAGGGCTACACGTACTCACCGCACGCGCTCATCGACCACAGCACCGCCGGCTCCAACCTGCTGGTCGAGGCCGACGTCGCCACCGAGGTGACCGGCCCCGCGCTGCTCGAGGTGCTCTACGAGCTGGGCCGGGTGTCGCTGCTGCCGGTGGGCGAGGAGGAGCTGGAGAACGCCCGCCAGTACGCGATCGGCTCGCTCCAGCTGTCCACCGCCACCCAGGCCGGCCTGGCCACGATGATCACCTCGCTGGTCGCCGGCGGGCTGGACCTGGACTGGCTGCGCGAGCACCCCGGCCGGCTGGCCAAGGTCACCATCGACGAGGTGGGTGCGCAGGCCGCCAGGTTCCTGGCCCCGAGCAGCCTGGCCACCGTGGTGGTGGGCGACGCGGAGCAGGTGGAGGGCGCGCTGCGGGCGCTCGGCCCGGTCGAGCGGGCATGACCCTGCCGCTGCCCCTGCCGCTGGCCCGGTCCGCGGTGGACAGGGCCGCCGAGCGCCGCGGCGACGGCGCCTGGCTGGCGGAGGCGTGGCGGGGCGGGCAGGTGCTGGTGGTGGACCCGCGCGGGAACGCCACCGGCACGGCGGACGGGCTGGAGCTGCTGCCGGCCGACCGGGCGCCGGCGGGGGAGCGGTACTTCCTCGGCGTGGACGACGGTGGCCTGGCCTACTGGGCGGTCCCGGTCGCCGAGCCGCTGGAGGGCCCGCAGGTCGGGCTGTGGGAGGCCGGCGCGAGCCTGGGGGCCAGGGACGCCGGGCTGTTCACGACCGCGAGGGCGCTCGCCAACTGGCACCAGACCCACCGGCACTGCCCGCGCTGCGGCGCCGCCACCGAGGTCGCCCAGGCCGGCTGGGTGCGGCGGTGCCCCGCCGACGGCAGCGAGCACTACCCGCGGGTCGACCCGGCGGTGATCATGCTGGTGCACGACGGCGCCGACGGGGTGCTGCTGGGCCGCAAGGCCGAGTGGCCGGAGGGCCGGTACTCGATCCTGGCCGGGTTCGTGGAGCCGGGGGAGTCGCTGGAACAGGCCGTGGCCAGGGAGGTCGCCGAGGAGACCGGCGTGGCCGTCCGCGACGTGAAGTACCTGGGCAGCCAGCCGTGGCCGTTCCCGTCGTCGCTGATGCTGGGCTTCATGGCGGTCGCGGACGCCGGCGCGACGGTGGTTCCGGACCTCGCCGAGCTGGAGGACGCCCGCTGGTTCAGCCGCGCTGAACTGCTGTCGGAGCGGGACGCGCCGCGGCTGCCGCCGCCGGTCTCGATCGCGTACCGCCTGCTCAGGACGTGGTTGGAGCGTTGACGTGATGAAAGTATCTTCCGCCTGACCTTGTCGGTACGGAAATACCTTCCGAAACTGGCACCGGTCGCCCGAAAAGGGCGATCAGTCCCAAACCTCGGGAGGGGTCATGCGGAGGGTACGGCTACTCGCCTTCGCCGCCGCCACCGCCGTGGCGGCGATCACCGCGGTCGGCCTCACCGCCGGCGCCGCGTCCGCCTCGGTGTCCGGCACCGTGCACACCTCGGGTTCGGCGCTGACCGTACGGTCCGGGCCGAGCAGCGCCTACACCAGCTGGGGTTCGGTCGCGAACGGCGGCACCGTCGCCATCGACTGCCAGCTCAACGGGCAGAGCGTGACCGGAACGTACGGCACCACCACGCTGTGGGACCAGCTCACCTCCGGTGGGTGGGTCTCCGACGCCTACATCTACACCGGCTCCGACGGCCAGGTCGCCCCCACCTGCGCGTACGCGGCCAGCCCGCCGCGGGCGAACCCGCGCGGCGCCGACGCCGCGATCTCCTGGGAGTTCGCCAGGCTCGGCGACACCAGCCAGGAGGGCTGGTGCCTGCGCTTCCAGGCGCAGGCCTACGGCTGGACGGCCGCCGGCTTCAACACCGCGCAGGACATGTACTCCTGGCTGAACAGCCACGGCTACATCCACACCGGCACCCCGCCGCGCGGCGCCCTGGTCTGGTACCCGAACAGCGCCGGCACCGGCCACGTCACGGTCTCCATCGGCGCCGGCAAGGTGATCGGCACCTCGGTGCCCAACAAGGTCGGCGTCGCCAACTACAACTACCGCACCGTCTACGGCTGGTCGATCGCCTACTTCCCCAACGCCGGCTGACCCGCCCCCTCAACCGCCCCTCCCCATGGCATCTGCCTGCCGTGGGGAGGGGTTTCAGCCACCCCAGGTTCCGGCTGCCTGCGTTGTCGGCCCGCTTGCGTGCCAAGAACGCACGCGGCGCGCCCCTCCGCCTTGGCAGCCGAAACCTGCGGTTCCCGCTGCCGGGGTTGTCGGCCCGCTTGCGTGCCAAGAACCCACGCGGCGCGCCCCTCGGCCTTGGCAGCGGAAACCTCCGCTCCCCCTGCCGGCGTTGTCACGGCGCTTGCGTGCCAAGAACGTACGCGGCAGCCCGCTCCGCCTTGGCGGCGGAAGCCTGTACTTCCCACAGCCGGCCCTGTGGCGGCGCCTGCGTGCCAAGAAGGCACGCGGCGCGGCCCTTCGCCTTGGCGGCGGAAACCTGGATCCGCGGGTAGGCCCCTACTCGCTGTCGGAGGGCTCGTCGGGCTTGCGGGAGTTCCGGTTGCGGCGGTCCCGGCGCTGCGGACGCTTGCCCGGGGTCCACGACCGCCTGAGCAGTTCCGCCGGCAGGTCGCCGGGGCCGTCCAGCACCGAGCCGACGACCTCGGCCGCCAGCTCGTGCACCCGTTTCCCCTTGGACCGGGCGACCTTTCTGAGCAGTTCGAACGCGGGGCGGGGGGCGTAGCCGAGGCGTTCGGCGAGCACGCCGATGGCCTGCTCGACCGTCACCCTGGCGGCGAGCGCGTGCTCGAGCTGTTTGATGACCAGCGCGAGCCGCTCGCTCTCGGACATCTCACCGGCCGGCCGTTCCGGCCGCGGCCCCGGCTGGAGCTCGGCGGACAGCAGGTCGGCGAGGACCATCGCCGTAGACAGGTCGTCGACCACTTCGAGGTCGGCGACCTGCCATCCCGTGGACATCCTCCGGATGACCACCTCCGGTGTTCCCGGATTCATCTCCACCTCCGCGTCCCCCGTCAGCGCTGTGGCTCCCTCACGCAAAACAATCAGGGCGGAGGTGTGAGATTGCGCTACGTCGGGGGGTCGGCGCAAGTGACGTGGCCTGTCCTAAAGTGAGGTATTTTCGGATGGCCTGGTCAGGGCCACTTTGTCCAGGACTTCGGCGAGTGTCGGGTTAGTTACAGCAGTCCCGTCCGGATACACGACGGTGGGAACCGTCTGGTTTCCGCCGTTCACGCTCATCACGTAGTTGGCGGCGTCGGGGTCCTGCTCGATATCCACTTCCGTGTACTCGATCCCCTCGCGTTGCAGGCCGTTCTTGAGCCGGCGGCAGTACCCGCACCACGGAGTGCTGTACATGACGAGCTGGGCGGACATCCACACAACCTTTCTCGGGTTCCCGCGAACTAAACGCGCGAGTGGCGAAAATCCTTCCCTGTCAGGGGGTGCTGGCATGATGGCGATCCATGGATCCCGAAGAGGTGCTCACCGGACTCGACGACAACCAGCGGACCGCCGCCACGGCGGTCAGCGGCCCGGTGTGCATCCTTGCCGGAGCCGGCACCGGTAAAACCCGCACGATCACGCACCGGATCGCGTACGGGGTCCTGGCCGGCGCGTTCCCTCCCGGCCAGGTGCTCGCGGTGACCTTCACCACCAGGGCCGCCGGCGAGATGCGGGCGCGGCTGCGGGGCCTCGGCGCCGCCGGCATCCAGGCCAGGACGTTCCACTCGGCGGCGCTGCGCCAGCTCCAGTACTTCTGGCCCCGGATCGGCGGCGGCAACCCGTTCCCGACGCTGGTGGACCGCAAGGCCACGCTGGTCGCGCAGGCCGCCAACCACTGCGGGATGCGGCCGGACCGCACGCTCGTCCGCGACCTGACCGCCGAGGTCGAGTGGGCCAAGGCGACGCTGGCCGGGCCGGACACCTACCCGGCGGCCGCCGAGAAGGGCAACCGGCAGCCGCCGGTCGAGGCCGACAGGGTGGCCGGCGTCTACGCCACCTACGAGCAGCTCAAGCAGAAGGCCGGCGTGCTCGACTTCGACGACCTGCTGCTGGTGATGGCGGGAGCGCTGGAGGAGCAGGCGGCGGTCGCCGCCGAGGTGCGCGGGCGGTACCGGCACTTCGTCGTCGACGAGTACCAGGACGTCAACCCGCTCCAGCAGCGGCTGCTCGCCGCCTGGCTCGGCGACAGGGACGAGCTCTGCGTGGTCGGCGACGCCAGCCAGACGATCTACTCGTTCACCGGCGCCAGCCCGCACCACCTGGTCGAGTTCCGCCGCCGGTACCCGGACGCGACGCTGG
>JBJMIH010000068.1:0-13515 GCA_045806985.1 Mycobacteriales bacterium
CCGCACTGGCCGCCGGTCCGGTTCGTGCCGGCTCAGCCAGTCCTGGTGCCTCCCGTCGTCGCCGGATAGTCACCCGGCGGCAACGGCCTGGCCTTGGCGCCGGGTGAGTCCTGGGAGATCCCGCCGTCGACCATCTTCGAGCCGAAGTACCGGACCAGGTCCGACTTGGCGCTGTCCAGCAGCTCCGGGAACAGTTGCTTCATGCACAGGTCGTGCAGCTGGTCCTGCTGGAAGTCGGCCTTCGAGTACACCTTCGCCTGCGCGCCCTTCGGGGTCAGGGTCACCACCCGCTGTGGCACGAACGCGAAGATCCGGTCCACCGTCCACTCGGTGGCGCCGGTCCGCATCAGGTCGTCGATCGCCTGCCGCGACTTGGACGCGGCCAGGCCGGCCACCATCGCGCCGAGCGGGCCCGACTTGCTGAGCATCGTGTCGTCGCCGCCCACGGCCATCCGGTCGCCGTTGTCGTTCTCCACCAGCAGGCCGTGCTTGTTGAAGTAGTCGTGCGCGGCGCCGGCCGCGAGCTGGAGGAACGAGCTGTTCAGGAACGCCAGGTACGCCTGGTAGTTGGCCTCCCGCTCGGCGGGGTTGGCGCCGGTGACGCCGGAGCCGGCCATCCGGCCCTCGCGGGAGTACCGCTCCTGCGCGCTCTGCGGGTCGATCGCGTCGGTGCCGCCCCAGCGGTCGTCGGTGCTGCTCCGGCCGGAGGTGGGCGGCTTGCCGTACCGGTCGGTGCCGGCCACCCCCGTCTGCTGCTTGCTGCCCATCCGCTTCATCACGTCGTCGCCCGGCATGCCGAGCCAGGGCCGGGACAGCCAGCTCATGTCGTTCAGGTAGTCGACGAACCACTGCATGACCAGCGTCTTGTTCACCAGGTGGCCGGCGGCGAAGGAGTCCTGGAGGAAGTGGTCGGCGTAGCCGTTCTTGAGCATCGCCTGCCGCTCGTGCTCCTCGACGCTGGTGTCGACCACGCGCAGCGGGGTGACCGCGCCCTTGGCGTCGAAGTGCGCCTTCGCCTCGGTGGTCGCCTCGGTGTGGTAGAGCGACCAGCGTTCCCAGCTGAACGGCGCGAAGTGGCAGGCATTGCGGGAGACCAGGCCGGCGTACCGGTTGGTGTCCAGCCCGGCGGTGGCGTTGTCGAGCGCCTTCATCTCGCCGGCGGCGCCCGGCAGCCAACTGTCGGCGGCGCCCTTCATCTGGTCGTCGTGCAGGTTGAACTCGGCACCCGCCGACCCCATGATCACGCCGCGCATCTTCTGCAGCACCGGGATCAGCTGGTCGGCGGTGAGCGTGTCGTACGCGGACGGGTCCGGCAGGTAGTCGCCGAGCGCGTTCAGCTCGCCGTTACTCACCCACAGGCCGCTGCCGCGCAGCTTGATCCAGCGGACATCCGGAAACCGGGTGGTCGGGTCGGCGCGCGGATTGTTCTGGAAGAACTTCATCCGCTCCCATTCCTCGGCCACCACGTGCTTGCGCGCGGAGTTCGAGACGGCGGCCTGCCCCAGCGCCTTCGGCGGAGTGTCGCCCAGTAGCGCGTGCTCCCACGACGAGTGCCGCTGTACCCGCAACATGCCGCTGACCGCCTGGTTCCCCGCGGTCCGCTGCAACGTAGCGACCGCACCACCCAGGCTCGGATGCCGTACTCCGCCCCTGACCAGCGCCGCCACCGCCCGCTGCGCGACCAGCCCGTCCCCGTCGGCCGCCCGCCCGGTCCCAGCCACCGGCTGCCGCCGGGGCCCCTTCTGCCACGAAGCACGCATCACGTACCCAGGCTAAACAGCCTCCCGCCGCCAACCCCTGCCCAAAAGTGCAGACCTACCCACCCACTCCGAACAGATCCCGTGCGCGCGAACAGCGCGTCCACGTCGCGGGTGGCGCGGCGGGAGTCGTACGCCAAGGCCATGGCCGCACCGCCAAACACGTAGATGTCGGCCGTCACGCCTCGTCGGTGGAGGCGGTCGCCGAGCCGGCGGATGTGCTCCTCGGTCACGCGGCTTCCAGATCACGTGCGGACAGAAAGATGCCGCGTGAGCGGAAGGCCGCCGGCGCGTGCACCAACGCTTCGGCCCGGCCGGAGGGTAGGTCGTCGGGGAACCAGAACCGGCGGAGCCGGCGGTCGTCGGCCCACTCGGGGGAGCCGCTGTCATCCTCGGCGGCGAGGTGTTCGGCGAGGGTCATCGGCTGGTAGCCGGTCATGGGGACGAGTGTAGGGGCGGGCACGGAGGGTGGCCGGAGGTGACTGTTCGTTTGGGTCGTTATGCTGCTGTTTCTGGTCGGGGGGTGGGGTCGGGGGTGGCTGGGAAAGTCACGATGTGGTGTCGCCACCCCCGGTTGATTTGCATGCCACCAAACGGGCGCTACGCTGCGCCGGTCCGCAGCGTTGCGGAACGTTCCGTGGGGAAGGGAGCACGTTTTGCGCCGGGTGCGTGGGATCAGATGGGCCGCTGCGCTCGCCGTCGGGGCGCTCGCGTTGTCGGCCTGCGGTAACAAGGGCGACGACAACAACGACAACGGCGGCGGGAAGAGCTCCGTCAAGGTCGGCATGGCCTATGACGTGGGCGGGCGTGGCGACAAGTCGTTCAACGACTCGGCCGCGACCGGCCTGGACAAGGCCAAGTCCCAGCTCAAGGTGCAGGCCCAGGAGGTCAGCCCGAACCAGCAGGCCACCGACAGGTCCGAGCGGCTCAAGCAGCTGGTCGAGGGCAGCTTCAACCCGGTGATCGGCGTGGGCTTCGCCTGGTCGAACGACCTGGACGCGATCGCCAAGGCCAACCCGAAGACGTACTTCGCGATCGTGGACGACAACTCCCACCTGGAGCCGAACGTCGCCAACCTGGTCTTCACCGAGGAGCAGGGCTCCTACATCGTCGGCGTCGCCGCCGCGCTGAAGTCCAAGACCAAGCACGTCGGCTTCATCGGCGGCGTGAAGAGTGACCTGATCGCCAAGTTCGAGGCCGGGTACGTCGCGGGCGTGCACTCCGTCGACCCCAACATCAAGGTCGACATCACCTACCTGAGCACCCCGCCGGACTTCGGTGGCTTCAACGCCCCCGACAAGGCCAAGGTCGCCGCGCAGGGCATGTACGACAACGGTGCCGACGTGATCTACCACGCCGCCGGCAAGTCCGGCCCCGGCCTGTTCGACGCCGCCGTGGACACCCGCAAGCAGGGCAAGGAGGTCTGGGCGATCGGCGTCGACTCCGACCAGTACCTGACCGCCACCGCCGACCAGCAGAAGGTGATCCTGACCTCGATGGTCAAGCGGGTGGACGTGGCCGTGTACGACTACATCAAGAGCTACGTCGACAAGAAGCCGCTGACCGGCGAGCAGCGGTTCAGCCTCAAGGACGGCGGCATCTCCTACGCCACCTCCGGCGGCTACATCGACGACATCAAGGACAAGCTGGAGAAGGCCAAGCAGGACATCATCGACGGCAAGATCACGGTCCCGACCAAGCCCGCCGGGTCCTGATCCGCGTTCCGCGGCGCCCGGGTCCGGTGACGGACCCGGGCGCTCCGGCACATCCCGTTGGAGGCACTGTGAGCGAGAGCGGCGCGGCGCCCGCCGTTGAGCTGCGCGGGATCACCAAGTCGTTCCCTGGCGTGGTCGCCAACCGGGACGTCGAGCTGGTGGTGCTGCCGAGCGAGGTGCACGCCATCTGCGGGGAGAACGGCGCCGGCAAGTCCACGTTGATGAAGATCCTGTACGGCATGATCCGACCGGACTCCGGCACGATCAGCGTCAACGGCGTCGAGCGGCACCTGCGCAGCCCCACCGACGCGATCAGGGCGGGCATCGGCATGGTGCACCAGCACTTCATGCTGGCCGACAACCTGACCGTGCTGGAGAACGTCGTCCTCGGCCTGCCCGGCCGGCTCGACCTGCGCGGCGCCCGCCGCAAGGTGCGCGACCTGTCGGCCCGGTACGGCCTGGGCGTCAACCCGGACGTGCTGGTGGAGCAGCTCGGCGTCGGGGAGCGGCAGCGGGTCGAGATCCTCAAGGTGCTGTACCGCGGCGCGAAGATCATCATTCTCGACGAGCCGACCGCCGTCCTGGTCCCGCAGGAGGTGGACGAGCTGTTCGCCAACCTCGCCGAGCTGCGGGCCGAGGGCCTGACCGTGCTGTTCATCAGCCACAAGCTGGACGAGGTGATCAAGGTCGCCGACCGGATCACCGTGCTGCGCGCCGGTACCACGGTGACGACCGTCGAGGCCGGCGCGGTCACCCCCCGTCAGCTCGCCGAGCTGATGGTGGGCGGCGAGCTGCCGAGCCCGGAGACCCGCGAATCCACCGTCCGCGACGAGGTGCTGCTCCAGGTTGAGGACCTTGGCCTGCGCTCTCCCGATGGCCGCACGCTGCTGGACGGCATCGACCTCACCGTGCACGCCGGCGAGGTGGTCGGCGTGGCCGGGGTGGAGGGCAACGGCCAGGCCGAGCTGGTCGACACCCTGCTCGGGCTGCGCAACGCCAGCGCCGGCACGGTACGGCTGAACGGCGCCGACGTCACGCACTGGTCCACCCAGCGGCGGCGGGAGGGTGGCGTCGGCTTCATCCCCGAGGACCGGCAGCGCCAGGGCATGCTGCTCAGCGAGCCGCTGTGGGAGAACCGCATCCTCGGCCACCAGACCCGTTCGCCGGTCGCCCGCGGCCTGGTCCTGAACAAGCGCGGCGCGGTCCGCGACACCGAGCGCATCATCGCCGAGTACGGCGTGAAGACTCCGGGCCCGGACGTGCCCGCGTTCGCACTCTCCGGCGGCAACCAGCAGAAGTTCCTGGTCGGCAAGGAGATGAGCGGCCCGCCGAAGGTGCTGGTCGCCGCCCATCCCACCCGCGGCGTGGACGTCGGCGCGCAGGCGCTGATCTGGGACAAGCTGCGCGAGGCCAGGGCGAACGGCCTCGGCGTGCTGCTGATCTCCGCCGACCTGGAGGAGCTGATCGGCCTGTCGGACACGCTGCTGGTGATGTACCGGGGCCGGCTGGTCGCCACCCTCGACCCTGGCTCGGTCACGCCGGTCGAGCTGGGCTCGTACATGACCGGCGCGCACGCCACCGAGGATGGGGAAACCAGGTCCGGGAAGGGGGAGGCGTGATGTCCCCGCTCGCCGTCCGCAGGATCGTGCTCGGCATCGCCACCCCGGTCATCGCGCTGGTGATGGCCTTCGCCGTGGTCTGGATCATCCTGGAGATCTCCGGCTTCGACGGCTGGGGCGTCTTCCACAACATGTTCACCACCGGCACCGAGGACCGGTACGTGGCCCGCGCCATCAACCGCGCCGTGCCGTACTTCTTCGCCGGCTGCGCGGTCGCGGTGGGCTTCCGGATGGCGCTGTTCAACATCGGCGTGGAGGGCCAGTACCGGATCGCCGGCCTGTTCGCGGCCTGGCTGGGCGCGCAGGTCAACCTGCCGGCCGTGTTCGAGATCTCGCTGATCGTGCTCACCTCGGTGGTGGTCGGCGCGGCGGCGGCCGCCCTGCCGGCCGTGCTCAAGGTGACCCGCAACGTCAACGAGGTCGTGAGCACGATCATGCTCAACTTCATCTACGGCGGCGTGGGCACCTGGCTGCTCATCACCTACCTCCGCGACAAGCACGCGCACACGGTCAGCACCCAGACCAAGGCGCTGCCGCACAGCGCGTACTTCCCCGCCGCCGACAAGGTGCTGAACGGGATCGGCTTCCAGGTGCCGAAGACCGACCCGATCACCGGACTGCTGTTCGTCGCGATCGTGCTGGGCATCCTGCTGCACCTGCTGATCAAGCGCACCCGGTTCGGCTTCGAGCTGCGCGCCACCGGCCTCAACCCGGTCGCCGCCGCGGCCAACGGCGTGAACGCGAAGGCCATGGTCATCAAGGGCATGGTGCTGTCCGGCGCGCTGGCCGGCTTCGTCGGCCTGCCGGAGCTGCTGTCCAACACGCACATGTTCGTCGGCGAGACGTTTCCGCAGCAGCTCGGCTTCACCGGCATCGCGGTGGCGCTGCTGGGCCGCAACAGCCCGCTCGGGATCGGGCTGGGCGCGCTGCTGTTCGGCTTCCTGGACGTGACCACCGGCAGCCTCCAGCTGTCCTTCAACCCGAAGCTCAAGATCCCCAACGAGATGGCGCTGGTCATGCAGGGGTCGATCCTGCTGGCGGTGGTGATCACGTACGAGGTCGTCCGCCGGCTGGAGCTGCGCTGGCAGGGCCGTGCGGTCGCCAGGGCCGCCGAACGGCTGGCCGGCGAGACCGGCGGCGAGCCCGGCGAGCCGGCAACCAGCACGGGCAGCGCGGGAGGTGAGCGGTGACCGCGACGGTGGTGGAGCGGCCGGCGCCAAGGGCCGAGCAGGCGCCGGACTGGCGGGGCCGGCTGCGCCGCGGCCTGCTGTACGCGCTGCTGGTGTTCGTGCTGCTCTCGCTGGTCCGGCAGATCACCGGGGCGACCGACCTGACCTCGGCCGGCACGCTGTCGGCGGCGCTCGGCCTGTCGGTGCCGATCGGGATGGCCGCGCTCGGCGGCCTGTTCTCCGAGCGGGCCGGCGTGGTGAACATCGGCCTCGAAGGCATGATGATCTTCGGGACCTGGTTCACCGGCTGGGCCGGGTACCAGTGGGGTCCGTGGCTCGGCGTGGTGTTCGGCGTGCTCGGCGGTGCGCTGTTCGGGCTGGTGCACGCGGTCGCGACGGTGACGTTCGGCGTCGACCACGTGATCAGCGGCGTGGCGATCAACATCATCGCGCTCGGCGCCACCCGGTACCTGTCCTCGCAGCTGTTCGTCGGCAAGCCGGGCGGCGGCGTGAACCAGTCGCCGCGGGTCGACGACGTGAAGAAGGTGTCGGTGCCGTGGCTGTCCAGCGGCTACGACGCGCTGGGCCGGGTCGAGCACCACCGCTGGTTCCTGGTCAGCGACCTGGCCGGGCTGGTGCGCGGGCTGACAGGGCAGCTGTCGCTGCTCACGCTGATCGCGCTCGCCCTGCTGCCGCTGTCCTACCTGCTGCTGTGGCGGACCAACCTCGGGCTGCGGATCCGCTCGGTGGGTGAGAACCCGTACGCCGCCGAGTCGCTGGGCGTGCCGGTGTACTCGGTGAAGTACCTCGCGGTGACCCTGTCCGGCGCGCTGGCCGGGCTGGGCGGCGCGTTCCTGGTGGTCGTGTACGGCGGCAACTACGTGGAGAACCAGACCGGCGGCCGCGGGTACATCGGCCTGGCCGCGATGATCTTCGGCAACTGGCACCCGGCCGGGCTGGCCGCCGGCTCCGGCCTGTTCGGCTTCTTCGACGCGCTGCGGCTGCGGCAGGGCACGCTCGCCGTGCACGCGCTGCTGCTGTTCGTGACGATCGTGATGGGCCTGCTGCTGCTCCGCGCCGCGTGGAAGCGGCAGTGGGTGCAGGGCGTCGGGTTCGCCGTGATCGGCGGGCTGGCCGCCTGGTGGTACTTCGCCACCGACAGCGTGCCGACCGTGCTGGTGCCGCTGGTGCCGTACGTGGCCACGCTGCTGGTGCTGGCGATGTCGGCCAAGCGGCTGCGCCCGCCGGCCGCCGACGGGCTGCCGTTCCGCCGCGGAGGCGGCGGGTGACCGCCGGCGACGTCGACTGGGACGCCCTGCGCGCCGCCGCGCACGAAGCGTCCCAGCACGCGTACGCCCCGTACTCGCGCCTGCATGTCGGCGCGGCGGCGCTCGCCGACGACGGCCGGCTGGTCACCGGCTGCAACGTGGAGAACGCCTCCTACGGCCTCGGCCTGTGCGCCGAGTGCACGCTGGTGGGCGCGCTGCGGATGGCCGGCGGCGGGCGGCTGGTCGCCTTCGCCTGCCGGTCCGGCGACGGCGTGCTGCTGATGCCGTGTGGCCGGTGCCGGCAGCTGCTGTACGAGCACGGCGGGCCGGACCTGCTGGTCGACACCCCGAGCGGGATCCTGCCGATGCGGGAGGTCCTTCCGGACGCGTTCGGCCCCGCTGACCTGCCCGGCTGACCTTCCCGGCGTACCGTGCCAGTCATGCGGATCATCGCGGCGCCGGTGGCGGTCGGCGCGCTGGTCGAGCTGGCCGCGGCGGCACGCCCGGGCCGGTGGGACCGGGTCGCCTCCGACCTGAACGGCGGCACCCTGCTGCGGCCGCACCTGCTGCTGCTCGCGCTGATCCTGCTGGTGCTGGCGCGCGGCCTGGCCGGTCGCCGCCGGGTGGCCCACCTGCTGCTGTTCGGGATGCTGGCGATCGACCTGCTCACCTCCTTCCGGGAGTACCGGCTGCGCGCGGTCGCGCTGCTCGCCGCGCTGGTGGGCCTCGCGCTGCTGCGGGACCGGTTCGCCACCCGGCCCGACCCGCAGCGGGTCCGGCGGGCCGCCGAGGTCGCCGCCGTGGTGTCGGTGCTGGCGCTGGGGTACGGCGCGGGCAGCGTCACGCTGGCCAACCACCCGGTGTCGTCCACCCGGCACGCGGTGGTGGCCGGGCTGACCGCCGAACCGGTCCGGGACTTCCGGTACGCCGTGCTGCTCTCGCTGCTCGCCGGCGGCGGGCTGCTGGTCGCGCTGGTGCTGCTGCTCGCGCCCGCGCCGCCGCCCCCACCCGGCAGCCGGCGCGAGCGCGCCGAGGTGGCCGCCCTGGTCGCGACCACACCCGGCGACACGCTGGCGCCGTTCGCGCTGCGGGCGGACAAGGCCTACGTGTTCAGCCCGGACCGGCGGGCCGCGATCGGGTACCGCGTGCTGCTCGGCACCGCCGTCGCCGGCGGCGACCCGGTCGGCGCGCCGGACGCCCACGAGGCCGCCGTGGCCGCCTTCCTGGCCGAGTGCGCGCGGCGCGGCTGGCGGCCGGCGGTGCTCGGGGCCGGTGAGCGGGTGGCCGCGCTGTGGCGGGCGCGCGGCCTGCGCGGCATCGGCATCGGCGACGAGGCGGTCATCGACGTGGCCCGGTTCCGGCTGTCCGGGCGGCGGATGCGGAACGTCAGGCAGGCGGTGCGCCGTACCCACAACGCCGGCATCACCGTCGCCGTCGCCGAATCGATCGACCGGCTGGCCCCGGTGGTCGCGGACTGGCTGCACGGCGGGCGGGAGCGCGGCTTCGCCATGAACCTCGACGGCCTGACCGTGCCGCGCCCGGACTGCCTGCTGCTGGTCGCCTCGGACGGGACGGGGAAGCCGGTGGCGTTCGCGCGGTTCGCGCTGTGCCGGGACGCGCTCACCCTGGACGTCGCGCCGCGCCGCCGGGAGGCGCCGAACGGCGTGGTGGAGCGGCTGGTCGTGGAGGCGGTGGAGGTCGCGCGCGAGCGCGGGCTGGGTGAGGTCTCGCTGAACTTCGCCGCGTTCCGGCCGCTGTACGAGGCCGGCCGGCGTACCGCCACCGAGCGGGTGGGCGGCGGGCTGCTGCGGTTCTTCGACCGGTGGGTGGAGCTGGAGCCGCTGTTCCGGTTCACCGCCAAGTTCCGCCCCGGCTGGCGGCCGCGCGCCGTGCTGCTGCCGTCCTGGTTCCAGGTGGGGTGGGTGCTGGCCGCGATGGTGGGGCTCGAGTTCGCCCTGCCGTACGCGAGGCGCCGGCCGCCGCCGGACCTGCCCACCGAGCTCGCGCCCGACCTGGTGAGATAGGAGTCATGAGCGAGCCTTGGCGAGCGAATCATGGGCATAGTGGACTCGTGCCTCATGCGGCCGGTGAGCGAAGCGAGGCGGATGCATGAGCGACTTTGACGCGGTGGACGTGATCAGGACCAAGCGGGACGGCGGGCGGCTGTCGGACGCGCAGATCGACTGGGTCATCGACGCGTACACCAACGGCGACGTCGCGGAGGAGCAGATGTCCGCGCTGCTCATGGCCATCGTGTGGCGTGGGATGGCGCCGGCGGAGCTGGCCCGCTGGACCGGCGCGATGATCGCCTCCGGCGAGCGGACCGAGCTGGCGCTGCGCCGCCCCACCGTGGACAAGCACTCCACCGGCGGCGTCGGGGACAAGATCACGCTCCCGCTCGCGCCGCTGGTCGCGGCGTGCGGGGCGGCGGTGCCGCAGCTGTCCGGCCGCGGCCTCGGGCACACCGGCGGCACGCTGGACAAGCTGGAGGCGATCCCGGGCTGGCGCGCCCACCTGACCCACTCGGAGTACCTGTCGGTGCTGCGCGACGTGGGCGCGGTGGTGTGCGCGGCCGGGGAGTCGCTGGCCCCCGCCGACCGCAAGCTGTACGCGCTGCGCGACGTCACCGGCACGGTCGAGTCGATCCCGCTGATCGCCAGCTCGATCATGAGCAAGAAGATCGCCGAGGGCACGGGTGGGCTGGTACTGGATGTGAAGGTCGGCTCGGGCGCGTTCATGAAGGACGTGGACGCGGCGCGGGCGCTGGCCGGGACGATGGTGCAGCTCGGCACCGCGTACGGGGTGAGGACCGTGGCGCTGCTGACCGCGATGGACACCCCGCTCGGCCGTGCCGCCGGCAACGCGCTGGAGGTGGCCGAGGCGGTCGAGGTGCTGGACGGCGGCGGCCCGGCCGACGTGGTCGAGCTGACGCTCACGCTGGCCAGGGAGATGCTGGCGGTGGCCGGCATCGAGGCCGACCCGGAGGACGCGCTGCTGTCCGGCAAGGCGATGGACGTGTGGCGGCGGATGATCCGCGCCCAGGACGGCGACCCGGACGCGCCGCTGCCGCGCGCCAGGGAGGTGGAGCTGGTACGCGCCGACCGCGACGGCGTGCTGGCCCACCTGGACGCGTACGCGGTGGGCGTGGCGGCCTGGCGTCTCGGCGCCGGCCGGGCCCGCAAGGAGGACCCCGTCCAGGCCGCCGCCGGCGTCGTGATGCTGGCGAAGCCCGGCGACCCGGTCAAGGCCGGCGACGTGCTGCTGGAGCTGCACACCGACACCCCGGACCGCATCCCCCGCGCCCAGGAGGCGCTGGCCGGCGCGTACGCCGTCGCGGACGGCGAGTCCCCGCGCCTTCCGCTGCTGATCGACCGGCTGGCGGTCTGAGCGTCAATCCGGGATTGACGAAGCAACCATCGTCAACTTACGGTTGACGCATGGCTCCCACCGACATCACCCTGG
Source organism: Mycobacteriales bacterium (assembly GCA_045806985.1). Classification (GTDB taxonomy): domain Bacteria; phylum Actinomycetota; class Actinomycetes; order Mycobacteriales; family JBJMIH01; genus JBJMIH01. The sequence goes on from JBJMIH010000068.1 coordinate 10,991, forward strand.
AACGGCTGATCCAGCGGGTACAGGAGGCGCGACCCGAGGGCGCGCCGCTGGACCTGCTGGCGGAGGCGGTCAGCACCGCCGCGGACCTCGACCAGCTCGCCGATCACCTGATCGGCCACTACGTGGACCTGTCGCGCCAGTCCGGAGCGTCCTGGACCCAGATCGGCGAGCGGCTCGGTGTCACCAAGCAGGCCGCGCAGCAGCGCTTCGTCCCCTCCGGGCCCAGCAAGGGCATCTTCGACCGGTTCACCGACCGGGCCCGCAAGGTGGTGGCGCAGACCCTGGCCGAGGCCCAGACCCGCCACCACGCCTTCATCGGCACCGAGCACGTCCTGCTCGCCCTGTGCGCCAACGACGGCGTCGCCGCCAGGGCGCTGACCGCCGTCGCCGGCTCCACCGACGCGGTACGCGACGCGCTGCTGCCGCTGCTCCCGCCGGGCGGCGCGAAGGCGCTGGCCGGGCACATCCCGTTCACCAAGCGGGCGAAGAAGGCCATGGACGTCGCCGCCCGGGAGGCGCTGCGGCTCGGCCACAACTACATCGGCACCGAGCACCTGCTGCTCGGCCTGGTCGGCGAGGGCACCGAGCACGACCACGGCCTGGCCAGGCAGGCGCTGGCCGACGCCGGCGTCACGTACGACGCGGCCCGCGCGGAGATCGTCCGGCTGATCGCGGAGCACGGCGACAGCCTCGCCGCCGTGGAGAACGCCGAGTAGCGGCGGAGGCCAGGCGGTACCGTCTCGGCATGACAGCCCCTTCCGGCAGCGCCCGCCCCGTACCCACCGCAGACCTCATCCGGCAGGCCCCGAAGGTCCTGCTGCACGACCATCTCGACGGCGGGCTGCGCCCGGCGACCGTGCTCGACCTCGCCAGCGAGAGCGGGTACGACCGCCTGCCCGCCACCGGGGTGGACGCGCTGGCGCACTGGTTCGCGGAAGCCGCGAATTCCGGCTCGCTGGAGCGCTACCTGGAGACGTTCGCGCACACGGTCGGTGTCATGCAGACCCGGGAGGCGCTGGTCAGGGTGGCGGCCGAGTGCGCGGCCGATCTCGCGGCGGACGGGGTGGTGTACGCCGAGGTGCGGTTCGCGCCGGAATTGCACGTCGAGAACGGCCTGGAGCTGGACGAGGTCGTCGACGCGGTGCTGGCCGGGTTCGCAGAGGGCAGCGCCGGCACCCCGCTGACGATCCGCGCGCTGCTCACGGCGATGCGGCACGCGGCAAGGTCCGAGGAGATCGCCCGGCTGGCGGTGGCGTACCGGGACAGGGGCGTGGTCGGCTTCGACATCGCCGGTGCCGAGGCCGGTCACCCGCCGACCCGGCACCTGGACGCGTTCCAGTACATGAAGCAGGAGAACGGCCACTTCACGATCCACGCGGGCGAGGCGTTCGGGCTGCCGTCGATCTGGGAGGCGTTGCAGTGGTGCGGCGCGGACCGGCTCGGCCACGGCGTGCGGATCGTGGACGACATCACGGTGGACGACAACGGGGTGCGGCTCGGCCGGCTGGCCGCGTACGTCCGGGACAAGCGGATCCCGCTGGAGATGTGCCCGACCTCGAACGTGATGACCGGGGCGGCCAAGTCGATCGAGGAGCACCCGCTCGGCGTGCTCACCGAGCTCCGCTTCCGCGTCACCGTCAACACCGACAACCGGCTGATGAGCGACACCAGCATGACCAAGGAGATGACCCAGCTGGTGGAGTGCTTCGGGTACGGCTGGGCCGACCTCCGCTGGTTCACGATCAACGCGATGAAGTCCGCGTTCGTACCCTTCGATCAGCGGCTGCGGTTGATCAACGAGGTGATCAAGCCCGGTTACGCGGTGCTCGACCTGCGCGGTTGACAGCAGCCGCAAAGTGAATGGATCTCGCGGAGGGTGAGGATATCGACGCACAGGGCAAACCCGGCTAGCCTGTTCAATCGCGCCTCCTCTACGGACGGCACGGGTCGAAGCAGAGTTGCTACGTATCGTTATCGTGAGGGGCGGCGCGGCCAGGTCGGACCAACACACCAGGCGGGGGCACGCGGCAGGAATGATGAGTGAGCGCGACGAGAGTCACGAACTCGAGCTTGCCAGGCTCCTCGACTTCGCCTTCGAGCTGGGGTTGACCGGAGCCCCCGAAGAGTCCTCGCGAGTCGCGTTGCGTGCTGCCGTCAAGGCGCACGAGCTCGGTGACCACCTTCACACCGTGGAGGCGCTCCTCGTCGACGCCCAGGCCAAGGGCGTGCTCGGCCGGTACGAGGAGGCACTCGACCGACTGGTCAGCCTCCACCGCGTCCTGCACCGCGACTCCGGCGACCTGGCGATCGGCGCCACCAAGGCCATGTCGGCCGCGCTGCACCTGGCGATCGGCAAGATCGACACCGGCATGCGGGACCTGATCCACGCCACCCAGCGGCTCCAGCGGGTGAACGAGCCCGACCGGATGCTCGCCAACGCCTACTCCACCCTCGGCGCCGCCTGCACCGCCGCCGAGCTGTACGAGGAGGCCGACAAGCTGCTGGCCCGCGCGCTGGAGGTGGCC
>JBJMIH010000069.1:0-22989 GCA_045806985.1 Mycobacteriales bacterium
CGACCGCCCCTCCCGGTTCATCGCCGGGACCGTGGGCCAGCCCGGCGACCGCGCGTTCTACCTGCAGGCCAGCGGCTCCGGCCGGACGGTCAGCGTGGCCCTGGAGAAGGTCCAGGTGTCGCTGCTCGCCGAGCGGCTGGCCGAACTGCTGGAGGAGGTACGCAGCCGGCTCGGCGTCGCCGTCCCGGACGAGGGGACCGAGCTGGACCTGGAGCCCCTCGACGTGCCGGTCGAGGAGGAGTTCCGGGTCGGCGCGATGGGCCTGGCCTGGGACCCCGAGTCGAACATGGTCGTGGTGGAGGCGCACGCGCAGGTCGAGGACGCCGAGTCCGAGCCGCCGGACCCGCTGGTCGACACGCCGGAAGGCCCGGACACGCTGCGGGTGAAGATCACCCCGGAGGCGGCCAGGTCGTTCGTGGAGCGCGCCGAGCGGGTGATCGCCGCGGGCCGCCCGCCGTGCCCGCTGTGCGGCCAGCCGCTCGACCCGGCCGGCCACATCTGCCCGCGGCAGAACGGGTACCGCAGAGGCGGTTTCACGCCGTGAACGCGGACGCCAACCCGCTGGCGCCGGAGCCGGGGCCCCGGCTGTCCGCCGCCGAGGCCCGTGACCTGCTCACCCGCGGCCGGCTCAGCGTCGAGGGGCGGCTGGTCGACGCGTCCAACGCCACCCTGTACTGCGCGGTCAGCCTGGACGGGGTGACCGCGGCCTGCGTGTACAAGCCGGTGGCCGGGGAACGGCCGCTGTGGGACTTCCCGCACGGGTCGCTCGCCGGCCGGGAGGCCGCCGCGTACCTGGTGTCGGAGGCCACCGGCTGGGACATCGTGCCGCCGACGATCCTGCGGGAGGGGCCGTTCGGGCCGGGCGCGGTGCAACTCTGGATCGACATCGACGAGGACGTCGACCTGGTGGCCCTGGTCCGCACCGACGACCCGCAGCTGCGCCGGATCGCGGTGTACGACGCGGTGGTCAACAACGCCGACCGCAAGGGCGGGCACCTGCTGCCGGTGCCGGGCGGCCACGTCTTCGGCGTCGACCACGGGGTGTGCTTCCACACCGACCCGAAGCTGCGCACGCTGCTGTGGGGCTGGGCCGGCCAGCCGCTCACCGACGACGCGGTCGAGGTGCTGCGCGCGCTGCGCACCGACCTGGACGGGCCGCTCGGCGCGGCGGTGGGGGAGATGCTGGCCCGCGACGAGGTCGCCGCCACCGTGGACCGGGTCGAGGAGCTGCTCGCCTCCCGCCGCCACCCCGAGCCCTCCGGCGAGTGGCCGGCGGTGCCGTGGCCCCCCTTCTAGGCAGGTAAATTGGTGTTTATGCGCTCCTGGCCCGACCTCCCGGTTCCCCGCCTGCCCGGTACGGGCCAGCCGCTCCGCCTTTACGACACCGCCACCGGCGAGATCCGGCCCACCGCCCCCGGCGCCACCGCCCGGATGTACGTGTGCGGGATCACCCCGTACGACGCCACCCATCTCGGCCACGCCGCCACGTACCTGACCTACGACCTGGTGAACCGGGTGTGGCGGGACGCCGGCCACCGGGTCGCGTACGTCCAGAACGTCACCGACGTGGACGACCCGTTGCTGGAGCGGGCCGCGCAGACCGGCGAGGACTGGCGGGAGCTGGCCACCCGCGAGATCGAGCTGTTCCGCACCGACATGACCGCGCTGCGGGTACTGCCGCCGGACCGGTACGTCGGCGCGGTCGAGGCGGTGCCGGAGATCGCCGAGCTGGTCGCCAAGCTGGTCGCGGACGGCGCCGGCTACCGGGTGGGCGAGGACGTGTACTTCGCCGTCGAGTCGGACCCGCGGTTCGGCTCGGTGGGCAACTACGACCGGGCGACGATGCTGGCGTACGCGGCCGAGCGGGGCGGCGACCCGGACCGGCCCGGCAAGCGCGACCCGCTCGACCCGCTGCTGTGGCTGGCCGAGCGGCCGGGGGAGCCGGCCTGGGACTCCCCGCTCGGGCGCGGCCGGCCCGGCTGGCACGTGGAGTGCGCGGCGATCGCGCTGAACCGGCTCGGGATGACCCTGGACGTGCAGGGCGGCGGCACCGACCTGATCTTCCCGCACCACGAGTGCTCGGCCTCGCACGCGAGCGTGGCGACCGGGCAGTGGCCGTTCGCCCGGCACTACGTGCACGCCGGCATGATCGGCCTGGACGGGGAGAAGATGAGCAAGTCCCGGGGCAACCTGGTGTTCGTGCACCGGCTGCGGTCGGAGGGGGTGGACGGGTCGGCGGTACGGCTGGCGCTGTTCGCCGACCACTACCGCGCCGACCGGGCCTGGGCCGACACGGCCGTGACGGCGGCGACGGCCCGGCTGGCCCGCTGGCGGGCCGCGGCGGCGCTGCCGGCCGGCCCGGACGCCACCGCCACCCTGGACCGGGTCCGCGCTCGCCTCGCCGACGACCTCGACACCCCCGCCGCCCTGACCGCGATCGACCGCTGGGCCGAGGAGGCGCTCACCCGCGGCGGCTCCGATCCGGACGCCCCCGCCCTGATCGCCACGACCGCCGACGCTCTCCTCGGCGTCGCGCTGCGCTGAGCCGGCTCAGTCGTCCGGCGTGACCTCGGTGCCGTCGTCCCAGGTGTTGCCGGTCCACTGGTTGCCGGTGCCGTCGGGGTTGAAGTCGGTGACCGGGCCGTAGGTGCCGCACCTGCCGTTGCCGCCGCGGGCGAACACGTTGCCGGCGAAGACCACGTGGTCGGCGTGCGGGTACGGCTTGGACGCGCTGTCCCCGCCGTACGCGCAGTACGAGAAGACGCCCACGCCGGCGGCCAGGTAGTTGTCCTCGACCAGGGCGTTGGAGATCGCCGCGAAGTCCGGCAGCAGGCCGACGTCGCCGGTGCAGCCGCCCTCGTCGTTGGTGGTGGACGGCGGGTGGTCGCAGGCGATCGTGTTGTGCCGCAGCGTGATCGGGCCGCCGCCGTCGGACTTGAAGCCGTCCAGGTGCCACTCGGCGTTCGCGGGCAGCGCCTGCCCGTGCAGCCAGGAGTCCCGCACCGTGCAGGACACCGCCTTCTCGCCACACTGGACGCTGGCCTGGCCGCCGTGGATGTTGGACCGCAGCACGGTCATGTTGCCGTAGCCGACCGCGTAGATCTGCCGGTCGCCGGCGTCCACCTCGGAGTCCTCCAGCGTGTACGACCAGTTCGCGGCGGCGGCCTGGTCGGTGTCCAGGCTGACGTTGCCGGTGACGCTGCTGCGCGAGATGATCACGCCGGCGGCGCGGATATCCAGGTCGCAGTCGACGGTCCTGGCGTCGATCACCGTGTTCGGCGCGGTGATCACGCAGGGCCCGGTGTACGGGGTGAGCGTGGTGCCGGCCGGCACCCCGGTGTCGGTGGCGCCCGGGAACCCGTCCACCAGCGGCGAAACGCCGGTGGACGGCGCTGGCGGCGGGGACGCGTGCGCGGGGCCGTCGCCCCCGACCAGCGCGGCGGCGACGAGCAGGACGGCGGCGGGCAGGACGGCGACGGCGGGCAGCCGGTTCGGCACGGAAGCCTCCAGTCGGGCGGTATCGGACCCGCCCGCACGGTAGCGCCGCGCCGCACGCGACCGTCCCGAGGTGGTCCCGGCCGCGCGGACCTCAGCTGCCGGGGCTGGGGCCGGGGCCGGGGCGGTGCCGGCGCAGGTAGCGCTCGAACTCGCGGGCGATCGACTCGCCGGTGGCCTCGCGCATCATCTGCTCGGGGTCGCGCTGCTGCTCCAGCGAGCGGACGTACTCCGCGATGTCCTCGTCCTCCTTGGTGAGCTCGTCCACGCTCTCCTGCCAGACCTGCGCCTGCTCCGGCCAGTCGCCGAGCGGCAGCGGCAGGTCGAGGAAGTCCTCCAGCCGGTGCAGCAGCTCCAGGGTCGCCTTCGGGCACGCAGTCTGGCCCACGTAGTGCGGCACCTGCGCCCACAGCGTGTACGTCTCGATGCCCGCCTTGGCCAGCGCCTCGGCCAGCACGCCGACGATGCCGGTGGGGCCCTCGTACCGGCTGATCTCCAGTCCCATCCGGCCGGCCGCGACCGGGTCGGTGGCCGAGCCGGACACCGGCACCGGCCGGGTGTGCGGGGTGTCCGCCAGCAGCGCGCCGAGCAGGATCACCTTCACGACCTCGAACTCGCGGCACCAGTCGACGATCTCGTCACAGAACGTCCGCCACCGCATGTTCGGCTCGACGCCGCGCAGCAGCAGGATGTCCGCGGGGGTGAGCGGCGGCGGGTTGTCCGGGTCGACGTCGTCGGCCTCACCCGGGCGGGCCGGGCGCGGGCCCACCGTGTCCGGCTCGCCCAGCAGCAGCCGGGTGGTCGGCCAGACGATCTCCCGTTCCTCTCCCTCCTGGGTCACCAGCGGCCGGTTCACCTGGAAGTCGTAGTAGTCGTCGGGATCGATCACCGATACCTGTTTGGCGTCCCACGCCGCCGCCAGGTGTTCCACCAACGACGTGGCCGCCTCGCCGGCGTCGTTCCATCCTTCGAACGCTCCCACCAGGACGGGCGCGTCGAACTCCTCTCCCGACATCACCGGCCCAGCGTACGCCGTGAGGTCTCCTTCCGTGGGAAGCGACGAACCTGGCGGGTGCGGCGGCCAGATACCCTGGGAGGGTGATCTCTCACTCTGAGTCCCTGCGTGCCGCCCTCGCCGAACGCGTCGTCGTCGCCGACGGGGCGATGGGGACGATGCTCCAGGCCGCCGACCTCACCCTCGACGACTTCGACGGTCTCGAGGGCTGCAACGAGATCCTCAATGTCACCCGGCCCGACGTGGTCAGGGACATCCACTCGGCCTACTTCGCCGCCGGTTCGGACGCGGTCGAGACCAACACGTTCGGGGCGAACCTGCCGAACCTCGGCGAGTACGGGATCGCCCACCGCATCCGGGAACTCTCCGAGGCCGCGGCGCGGATCGCCCGCGAGGCCGCGGAGGAGCACAGCGCACCCGACCGGCCACGGTGGGTGCTCGGCTCGATGGGTCCCGGCACCAAGCTGCCCACCCTCGGTCACGCACGGTACGCGGACCTGCGCGACGCGTACGCCGAGGAGGCCGACGGGCTGCTCGCCGGCGGCGCCGACGCGCTGATCGTGGAGACCTGCCAGGACCTGCTCCAGGCGAAGGCCGCCATCGTCGGGGCCAAGCGCGGGATGGCCAGGGCCGGCCGCGAGGTCCCGCTGATCGCGCAGGTCACCGTCGAGACCACCGGCACGATGCTGCTCGGCTCCGAGATCGGCGCGGCGCTCACCGCGCTGGAGGCGCTCGGCGTCGACCTCATCGGCCTCAACTGCGCCACCGGCCCCACCGAGATGAGCGAGCACCTGCGGTACCTGTCCCGCAACAGCCGGGTGCCGCTGTCCGTGATGCCCAACGCCGGCCTGCCCGAACTCGGCCCGCACGGCGCGACGTTCCCGCTCACCCCGGACCAGCTGGCCACCGCGCTCACCATGTTCGTCACCGAATACGGCACTCGGCTGGTCGGCGGCTGCTGCGGCACCACCCCGCGCCACCTCAAGGAGGTCGTCGAGGCGGTCCGCGACCTCACCCCGGCCGCCCGCACGCCGCGGCCGGAGGCCGGCGTCGCCTCGCTGTACCAGCACGTGCCGTTCCGCCAGGACACCAGCTACCTGGCCATCGGCGAGCGCACCAACGCCAACGGGTCCAAGGCGTTCCGCGAGGCCATGCTGGAGGCGCGCTGGAACGACTGCGTGGAGATCGCCCGGCAGCAGACCAGGGACGGCTCGCACCTGCTCGACCTGTGCGTCGACTACGTGGGCCGGGATGGCGTCGCCGACATGCGCGAGCTGGCCGGCCGGTTCGCCACCGCCTCCACGCTGCCGCTGGTGCTGGACTCCACCGAGGTACCGGTCATCGAGGCCGGCCTGGAGATGCTCGGCGGCCGCGCGGTCGTCAACTCCGTCAACTACGAGGACGGCGACGGGCCGGAGTCGCGGATCGCGCGGCTGATGCCGATCATCCGCGAGCACGGCGCGGCGGTGGTCGCGCTCACCATCGACGAGGAGGGCCAGGCCCGTACCGCCGAGACGAAGGTCGCCGTGGCCAGCCGGCTGATCGAGGACCTCACCGGCAACTGGGGCATGGACATCGGCGACATCCTCATCGACTGCCTCACCTTCACGATCGCCACCGGGCAGGAGGAGTCGCGCCGGGACGCCCTGGAGACCATCGAGGCGATCCGCGAGCTCAAGCGGCGGTACCCGGACGTGCAGACCACCCTCGGACTGTCCAATGTGTCATTCGGGCTGAACCCGGCCGCCCGGCAGGTGCTGAACTCGGTGTTCCTGCACGAGGCGGTCAAGGCCGGGCTGGACTCGGCGATCGTGCACGCCTCCCGCATCCTGCCGGTCAGCCGGATCCCCGACGACCGGCGGGAGGTCGCCCTCGACCTGGTGTACGACCGGCGCCGGCCCGGGTACGACCCGCTGCAGCGGTTCCTGGAGCTGTTCGAGGGGGTGGACGCAGCGGCGTCCCGGGACAGCAGGGCCGAGGAGCTGGCCGCGCTGCCGCTGGAGGAGCGGCTCAAGCGGCGCATCATCGACGGCGAGCGGAACGGCCTGGAAGAGGACATCGCGGCCGCGCTGGAGACCCGGTCCGCGCTGAGCATCGTCAACGAGACGCTGCTGGACGGCATGAAGGTCGTCGGCGAGCTGTTCGGGTCCGGCGAGATGCAGCTGCCGTTCGTGCTCCAGTCCGCCGAGGTGATGAAGGCGGCGGTGGCGCTGCTCGAACCGCACATGGAGAAGTCCGACTCCGCCGGCAAGGGCCGGATCGTGCTCGCCACCGTCAGGGGCGACGTCCACGACATCGGCAAGAACCTGGTCGACATCATCCTGTCCAACAACGGGTACGAGGTCGTCAACCTCGGCATCAAGCAGCCGATCTCGGCGATCCTGACCGCGGCTGAGGAGCACGACGCCGACGTCATCGGCATGTCCGGGCTGCTGGTCAAGTCGACCGTGGTGATGAAGGAGAACCTGGAGGAGATGAACCAGCGCGGGGTTTCCGCGCGCTGGCCGGTGATGCTCGGCGGCGCCGCGCTCACCAGGGCCTACGTCGAGCAGAACCTGGCCGAGGTGTACCAGGGCGAGGTCCGGTACGCCCGGGACGCGTTCGAGGGGCTGCGGCTGATGGACGCCCTCGTCGCCGGCGAGGGGCCGAGCGACGAGGAACTGGCCAGGCAGGCCGAGCGCAGGGCGCGGCACGAGCGGTCGGCGCGGATCGCCGCCGCCAGGGCCGCCGCCGAGGAGGCCTCGGCCGAACCCGCCCCGGACCTGCCGGTCCGGTCCGATGTGGCCACCGACGTGCCGGTGCCCACGCCGCCGTTCTGGGGCGACCGGATCGTCAAGGGCATCCCGCTCGCCGACTACGCGGCGCTGCTGGACGAGCGCGCCACGTTCATGGGGCAGTGGGGGCTGCGCGGGGCGCGCGGCGGGCGCGGGCCGTCCTACGAGGAACTGGTGGAGACCGAGGGCCGGCCGCGGCTGCGGTACTGGCTGGACCGGCTCCAGGCCGAGCGGGTGCTGGAGGCCAAGGTCGCGTACGGGTACTTCCCGTGCGTGAGCGAGGGCGACTCGCTGGTGGTGCTGGACGCCGCCGGCGGCGAGCGGCAGCGGTTCACGTTCCCCCGGCAGCGCCGGGACCGGCGGCTGTGCCTGGCCGACTTCTTCCGCGCCGCCGGCACCGGCGAGACCGACGTGGTCGCCTTCCAGATCGCGACCGTGGGGGACCGGATCGGCGCGTACGCCCAGGAGCTGTTCGCCGCCAACGCCTACCGCGACTACCTGGAGGTGCACGGGCTGTCGGTGCAGCTCACCGAGGCACTCGCCGAGTACTGGCACCAGCGGGTGCGGTCCGAGCTGCACGGACCGGACGGCGTGCCGCTGGCCGCCGACGACCCGGCCGACCTGGAAGACTACTTCAAGCTCGGGTACCGGGGCGCGCGGTTCGCGCTCGGCTACCCGGCCTGCCCGGACCTGGAGGACCAGACGAAGATCTTCGCCCTCCTCGACCCCGGACGCATCGGCGTCAGCCTGTCCGAGGAGTACCAGCTGGTGCCGGAGCAGTCCACGTCCGCGATCGTGGTGCACCACCCCGAGGCGAAGTACTTCGCCGCCCGATGACGGCCGGCCTGCCGGCCGCGGTGCTGTTCGACATGGACGGCACGCTGGTCGATTCCGAACCGCTGTGGGGGATCGCCATCGCCGAGCTGGCCACCCAGCTCGGCGGCACGCTGTCGGGACGGGTACGGGCGTCGCTGGTCGGCACCAACGTCCCGGCCACCCTGGAGGTCCTGTACGCCGCGCTCGACCTGCCCGCCGGCCCGGCCGAGCGGGCCGACGGTGAGCGCTGGCTGCGCAAGCGGATGGCGGAACTGCTCGCCGACGGGGCACCGTGGCGGCCCGGCGCGGCCGAGCTGCTCGCCGAGGTGCGCGCGGCGCGTGTCCCGCACGCCCTGGTCACCTCCACCGACCGCGACCTGACCGAACTCCTCCTCGGCCAGCTCGGCCCCTTCGACACTGTCGTCTGCGCGGACGAGGCCGGCCGTTTCAAGCCCGCCCCCGACCCGTACCTGCGCGCCGCCGCCCTCCTCGCCGCCGCGCCCGCCCGGTCCGTCGCCATCGAGGACTCCGCCGTCGGCGCGGCCGCTGCCACCGCCGCCGGCATCCGCACCCTCGTCGTCCCGCACCACGTCCCGGTGCCACCCGGCCCCGGCCTGCGCACCCTCCCCACCCTGGCCGGCCTCCACCTCGACGACCTCATGGCGCTCACCGGCTGACCGGGGCGTCGGGGTCGGCAGGCTACCTCGCCGCCGCGCGGATCTCGGCGGCCAGGGCGGTGGCGTCGACGGGGATGCTGGTGTCGGCGCGCAGGACCGGGCCGAGGCGGAGCGGGCCGGCGGTGGCGGTGTAGGCGCGCAGGGCGTCGAGGCGGTGGGCGTCCTTGTGGACGGGGTGGCGGCCGGCGCGGGCCGCGTACCGGCGTAGCACCTCCTCGGCGGGGCAGGCGCACCACACCTCGACCAGCGGGCGCAGCCGGGCGAGCCGGGCGGCCACCCGGTCCCGGTCCTCCGGGCGTACCCACAGGTCCACCACGGCGGCGGGGGAGTCGGCCAGCAGCCGCCACAGCACCTCGGCGGCGGCCCCGCCGAGCCGGCCGGACCACTCGACATCGTCGGGCCTGCCCGCGCCGAGCACGTCGGCGAGCGCCTCCTTGATCGGGTCCTTGCCGTACAGCGGCAGCCGCAACTCGGCGGCCAGCGCCCCGGCCAGGGTCGACTTGCCGCTCGCCGGCAGCCCGGTGACGAGGACGTACACGAGGAGGCAGTAAGCACCCCGCCTTGACGGACATCTAACCGGCTGGTTAGGTAACCGGATGGTTCGGTAAGGGAGTGGTGATGGCGGACCGGTTGAGCACGACGTTCGCGGCGCTGGCCGATCCCACCCGGCGGGCGATCCTGGCCCGGCTGGTGGACGGGCCGGCGACGGTGAAGGAGCTGTCGGCGCCGTTCGCGATGAGCGGGCCGGCGGTGTCCAAGCACCTGCGGGTGCTGGAGCGGGCCGGGCTGATCGCCCGCGGCCGGGAGGCGCAGTGGCGGCCGTGCCGGCTGGAGGCGGCCCCGCTGCGCGAGGTCACCGAGTGGGCCGACGGCTTCCGCCGGTTCTGGGACGCCAGCTACGCGCGGCTGGACACCTACCTCGGCCAGCTCCAGGAGGGTGACGATGGGTGACGCCACCACCTTCACCACCCCGTCCGACACCGAGATCGCGATCACCCGGGTGTTCGCGGCGCCGCGTCGGCTGGTGTTCGCGGCCTGGACCCGGCCGGAACACCTGCCGCACTGGATGGGGCCGGGCGACTGGACGATGACCGGCTGCGAGATCGACCTGCGGCCGGGCGGCACCTTCCGGTTCAGCTGGCGCCACACCGGCGGCGACGAGATGACCATCACCGGCGTGTACCGGGAGATCGTCCCGCCGGAACGGCTGGTCACCACCGAGAGGATGGGCGAGGGCTGGCCGGAGACCACCAACACGCTCGTCCTCACCGAGGAGGGCGGCCGCACCACCACCGTCCACACGATCCGCTACCCGTCCCGCGGGGCCCGCGACGCGGCCCTGCGCACGCCCATGCGGGAGGGCATGTCCGCCGGCCACGACCGGCTCGAGGAGTACCTGCATGGACTGGAAGCTTGAGGTCGTCATCGTGCCCGTGTCCGACGTGGACAGGGCCAAGGAGTTCTACCGGGACCGGCTCGGGTTCGTCGAGGACCTCGACACCCAGGTCAACCCCGGCACCCGCATCGTGCAGCTCACCCCGCCGGGGTCCGGCTGCTCGGTGATCATCGGCACCGGGCTGAGCGACGCGGCGCCGGGCTCGTACCGCGGCCTGCAACTGGTCGTGAGCGACATCGAGGCGGCCCGCGCCGAGCTGCTCGGCCGCGGCTTCGACCCCGGCCCGGTCGTGCACGTGGAGCCGGACGGCTCGCGGCGGGAGGGCAAGGGCGGCGACTGGAACTCGTTCCTGTTCTTCGCCGATCCGGACGGCAACACCTGGGCCGTGCAGGAGAAGCCCTAGCCATCGGCCGGACATTCGCGCGGGGCGAGAGGTGGTCGCCCACCTCTCGCCCCGCCCCCCGACGGAACCCCCGTACCCCGTCCGTACCCCCGGGTCTACTCGTACGCGATCGCCCGCAGCACGTTCAACCGCGCCGCCCGCAGGCTCGGGCCGAACGCCGCGATCACGCCGCCGATCGCCGCCAGCACCAGGTACACCACCAGCGACCCGGTCGGGAAGGCCAGCTCGGTGATGCCGCTGCCGGCCGCCGCGTGCTGGAGCGCGACTCCGAAGCCGATGCCGACCACGACGCCGAGCACCGCGCCGAACAGCGCGACCACCACGGCCTCCACGGTCACCATCCGGATGGTCTGCCAGCGGCCGAGGCCGACCGCCCGCAGCAGGCCCAGCTCGCGGGTCCGCTCGATCACCGACAGCGCCAGCGTGTTGATGATGCCGAGCAGCGCGATGATCAGCGACAGCGCCAGCAGGATGTTGATCATCATGACGAGCTGGTCGATCTGGCTGGTGGCCTGGCCGGCGAACTCGCTCTGCGTGGACACCGACACGTTCGGGTACGCGTTGAGCGCGTCCTCGACCGCACCCTTGTCCTTGTCGGCGTTCTGCCCCGACGACAGCTTGGCCAGCCCGGCGGAGATGATCGGCCGGTCGAAGCTCTTGGTCAGGCTGTTCTCGAACAGGTAGTTGCCGGCCAGCGGGTTCTCCTTGTACACCCCGGCCACCGTGTAGGTACTGGTGGCCTTGGCCGCCTCGATCCGCACGGTCGAGCCGGGGTGCCAGTGGTTCTTCTTGGCCGTGTTCTCGCCCACCAGGAAGTGACCCGGGCTCAGCGTCATCGAGCCCTCCTTGGCCTGGAGCGTCACCATGCTGCCCATGGCCGAGGACGGGAAGGTGGTCACGAACCTGGTGTTGCCGTTGACCTTGACGACCCCCTGGTACATCGGCACCACGGCGGTGACGTGCGGCGCGTCCTTGACCTTCTGCAGCGCGTCGGCCGGGATACCGAGCTCGCCGCCGTCGACGACGTAGTCGGCCGCGACCGTGTTGGCGGTCACCTTGTTGATCGTCTTCTTGATCGAGGCGCCGAACACCCCGACCGCGCTGACCAGCGCCAGCCCGATCATCAGCGACGCGGCGGTGGCGGCGGTACGGCGCGGGTTGCGCACCGAGTTGCGCCGGCCCAGCTTGCCCGGTGTACGCCAGGCGAACAGCCGGCCCAGCCCGCCGGCCACCGGCCTGCTCATCAGCGGCGACATCAGCGCCACGCCGAGGAAGGTGACCAGGCAGCTCAGGCCCAGCACCAGCAGCGGCGCGCTGCCGAACAGGCCCCAGCCGACCCCGGCGATGCCGATCAGCAGCACCGCACCGCCGATCGCGGTGAGCCGGCCCAGTGGCCGGTCCGGCGTGGCGGCGTCCCGCAGCGCGGCCACCGGCGGCACCCGGGAGGCCTTGATCGCCGGTGCCATCGCGGCGAGCACGGTGACGCCGATGCCGACCGCGAACGCGACGATCACGGTGCGCGCCTCGATCACCGTCGGCATGGCCAGCTTGGACTTGCTGAGCTGGTTCATCACCCACTGGAGCAGCTTGGCCAGCCCGATCCCGACGCCGAGGCCCAGCGCGGATGACATGAATCCCACCACGGCGGCCTCGAACAGCACCGACCGGTTGACCTGCCGCCGGCTCGCCCCGAGCGCCCTGAACAGGGCCAGCTCGCGGGTCCGCTGCGCGATCAGCATGGTGAAGGTGTTGAAGATCAGGAACAGCCCGACGAACAGGGCCACCGCCGCGAACACCTGCAACGCGATGTTGAAGAAGCTGAGGCCCTTCTTGACCTGCGAGGACTGGTCGTCGGCGATCTGCTTGGAGGTCTTGGCCTCCACGCCGGTCGGCAGGACCCGCGCGACCCGGTCCCGCAGCGTCGCGTCGCTCACGCCGGGCGCGGCCTTCAGGCTGATCTGGGTGTAGCTGTCCTCGCGGTCGAACAGGGACTTGGCGGTGGCGGTGTCGAACCAGATCGACTGCTCACCGGCCAGCGACGGCTTGCCGCCCGGGTACTCGGCCACGCCGACGATCTGGTAGCGGTGCGCCGGCTTGCCGGCCACCAGCACCTCGGCGGTGTCGCCGACCTTGTACCCGGTCTTGTCGGACACGAAGCCGTTGACGACGATCTGGTCGGGGCCGCGCGGCGCGTGCCCGCCGGCCAGGATGTTCGGCTGCCGCAGGCTGTCCTCGGTGTCCCAGTTGTACCCCATCCGGGGCGGGCCGAACGAGCTGATCGTCTTGTTGTGCTTGTCCACGATCGCGGCCTGACCCGACACCTGGGGCGCCACCGCGGCCACGCCGTCGACCTGACGGACCTTGTCCAGAGTGGACGCCGGCACGCTGGGCCGGTCGATCCGGTTCTCCTTGTCCGGGTCCTTCGGCTGGACGACGACCGAGACCTTCTGGTTGATCTGGCTGAACAGCTGGTCGAAGCTCTTGCCCATCCCGTCGGTGAGGACGAACGCGCCGGACACGAACGACACGCCGAGGATCACCGCGATGCCCGAGAGCATCAGCCGGAGCTTGCGGGAGAGCAGGCTCTTGAGGGTCGCGCGGAACATCACGCCCCCATTGCGATGGTGTCGAGGCTCTTCATCCGGTCCAGCACCCGGTCCGGGGTCGGGTTCGGCATGTCGTCCACGATCCGGCCGTCGGCCAGGAACACCACGCGGTCGGCGTACGACGCGGCCGCGGGGTCGTGGGTCACCATGACGATGGTCTGCCCGAACTCGTGCACCGACCGGCGCAGGAAGCCGAGCACCTCGGCGCCGGACCGGGAGTCCAGGTTGCCGGTGGGCTCGTCGGCGAAGACCACGTCCGGCCGGGCCGCGAGCGCCCGCGCGCACGCCACCCGCTGCTGCTGGCCGCCGGACAGCTCACTCGGCCGGTGCTTGAGCCGGTCGGCCAGGCCGACGGTCTTGACGACCATCGACAGCCACTCCTTGTCCGGCTTGCGGCCGGCGATGTCCAGCGGCAGCGTGATGTTCTCCAGCGCGGTCAGCGTCGGGATCAGGTTGAACTGCTGGAAGATGAAGCCCACCCGGTCGCGGCGGAGCCGGGTCAGCTGCTTGTCGTTCATCCGGTGCAGCGAGGCCTCACCGACGTACACCTCACCCGCCGTGATGGTGTCGAGCCCGGCCAGGCAGTGCATCAGCGTGGACTTGCCCGAACCGGACGGACCCATGATGGCGGTGTAGTGGCCGGTGCCGAACGCGACCGACACCCCGTCCAGGGCCCGCACCTGCATCTCTCCGCTGCCGTACACCTTCACCAGGTCCCTCGCCTGGACGGCGGCGCCCTGTGTTCCTGTGGTCACGTGTTCTCCCGAATAAGCCCTTGGATTGCCCCGATGTTGTCCCACGCTCAGAACGCTACGGGCGGTGATCGGGAAAACAGTCGGCCGCCAGGCGGGACTCGCCCTCCCTCGCGCGGAGGAGCCGCCCCCACCCGAAGTAGGGGATGTCCCCGACCGGGATCCTCCGGGAGACTTCCGGACGAGCCGGTCAGCGGTTCCCGGGAGTGATCAGACCGGACTCGTACGCCAGCACCACGGCCTGCACCCGGTCGCGCAGGCCCAGCTTGGTGAGCACGTGCCCGACGTGGGTCTTCACGGTCGTCTCCGACACCACCAGCTCGCGGGCGATCTCCGCGTTGGACAGGCCCCTGGCCATCAGCACCAGCACCTCCCGCTCCCGGTCGGTGAGGGTCTCCAGGCCTGGCGGTACGGCGGCCGCGTTCGGGTCGGGCAGGTGGTGGCCGTACCGCTCCAGCAGCCGCTTCAGGATGCGCGGCGCCACCACCGCCTCGCCCTGGCCCACCGTGCGCACCGCGCCGACCAGGTCCTCGGCCGGCACGTCCTTGGCCAGGAAGCCGCTGGCGCCGGCCCGCAGCGCGGCCAGCACGTACTCGTCCAGGTCGAACGTGGTCAGGATCAGCACCTTGGCCGGCGAGCCGGCCGCCACCAGCCGGCGGGTGGCCTCCACCCCGTCCATCCGCGGCATCCGGATGTCCATCAGCACCACGTCCGGCTGGAGCCGGCGGGACAGCTCCAGCGCCGCCTCGCCGTCGCCGGCCTCGCCGACCACGTCGATGTCGGGCTCGGTGTCCAGGATCATCTTGAAGCCGGTCCGCAGCAGCGGCTGGTCGTCCACCAGCAGGACCCTCGTGACGGTCACGTCTCCACCCTGCCCGCCATGCTGCCCTGTTCGGTGACCTCGATCGGGATCCTGGCCCTGACCAGGTACCCGCCGCCCGGCCGGATGCCGATGTGGAGGGTGCCCCCGTACAGCCCGACCCGCTCCCGCATACCGAGCAGGCCGTGCCCGTCGTTGGCCTGCTCCGCGGCCGGGCCGCGCCCGTCGTCCTCCACCTGTACCTCCAGCTCGTGATCACGATAGGCCAGCCGGACCCGCGCGATGTTGGCCCTCGCGTGCTTCAGCGTGTTGGTCAGCGCCTCCTGGATGATCCGGTAGGCGGCCAGGTCCACGCCCGGCGACAGCGGCCGCGACTCCCCGACGATCTCCACCTCGACCGGCAGGCCGGCCTCCCGGACCTGGCCGATCAGCTCGCGCGCCGCCGACAGCACCGGCTGCGGCTCGACCGGGGCCGACTCCGGCTCCTCGTCGGTGCGCAGCGCGCCCAGCAGTACCCGCATCTCCCGCAGGGTGGCCCGGCCGGTGTCGGCGATCGTCTCCAGCGCGCCGTCGGCCGCGCCCGGGTTGCGGGTCAGCGCCCGGCGGGCGCCGTCCGCGAGCACCCCCATCACGCTGATGTTGTGCGCCACCACGTCGTGCAGCTCGCGGGCGATCCGGCGGCGCTCCTCCATGACGGCCTGGCGGGCGGCGCGCTCGCGTTCCGCCTCGGCGGCGGCCGCGCGGTCCTCCAGCGCGGCCAGGTACGCCCGCCGGGTGTGCAGGTTCCTGCCGGCGATCACCAGCGCCGCCACCACCGCCGTGAGCACCAGGAAGTTGCCGACCGTGCGGGTCGGGCCCCACCACAGGTTGCTCAGGTAGCCGAGCGTGAGGCTGATCACGACGGCGGCCAGGGTCTCCCGGACGTTCCGGTACGCCGCCACCGTGTACACCGCGACCAGCGCGCCCAGGCCGGCGAGGTCGTTGCGGTACGGCACCGCCACCGTCACGATCAGCGCCGCGTTGATGATCACGAGTACCGGAAGCGGGTACCGCCGGCGCAGGATCAGCGGCACATTGGCCACCAGGATCAGCAACACGCCCCACACGTCGGCGTGCCGGTACGGGATCGAGGCGTACTGCGCGGTGGGCTTGCTGAACAGGTCCCCGACCGCGACCCCGGCGCAGAACAGCGTGATCAGCGCGTCCGCCACCAGCGGGCGCGCCTGCAACCACCGGAACCGGAACCCGCTGTGCACGACTCCACGGTAGAGCCTCGGCCGCGCTGCCTCGCTCCTCAGCACGATGGACGCCGTTCTCCTCCCAAGGGACTACCCGCCGGCCCAGCTTCCCGCTCGCGGCGTTGTCGGGCCGCTTGCGTGCCAAAGGGCAGCACGCGGCGCGTCCCTCCGCCTTGCGAGCGGAAACCTGGATCCGGCGGGTCGATCAATCCGGCTCGTTCTTCCCGCTCGCGGCGTTGTCGGGCCGCTTGCGTGCCAAAGGGCAGCACGCGGCGCGTCCCTCCGCCTTGCGAGCGGAAAGCTGGATCCGGTGGGTCGATCAATCCGGTTCGTTCTTCCCGCTGGCGGCGTTGTCGGGCCGCTTGCGTGCCAAAGAGCAGCACGCGGCGCGTCCCTCCGCCTTGCGAGCGGAAACCTGGATCCGGCGGGTCGATCAATCCGGCTCGTTCGGGGTGGGAGTCTCCTCGAGTGTCACCTGCTCGGGGAAGGGTGGCGGCGTGCCACCGTACGCCGGGCAGAGCGCCTGGTGGGCGCACCACTGGCAGAGCGGGCCCGGATTGGGCCGGAAGTCGCGGGCCGCCGTGGACCGGGCGATCGCCTCGGCCAGCGCCACCACCGTCCGCTCGAAGCGGCGCAGCTCGTCGGCGTCGGCCCGGTAGTCCAGGGTGTCCCGGTCCCGCAGGTACATCAGCCGCAGCACCCGCGGTACCACCCCCCGGGTGCGCCACAGCACCAGGGCGTAGAACTTCATCTGGAACAGCGCCTTGCCCTCGAACGCCTGCCGCGGCGCCGCCCCGGTCTTGTAGTCCACCACCCGGACGTCACCGGTCGGAGCCACGTCCAGCCGGTCGACGTACCCGCGCAGCCGCAGCCCGCCGTCCAGCATGACCTCGACGTACTCCTCCCGAGCCGCCGGCTCCAGCCTGGTCGGGTCCTCCAGCGCGAAGTACCCGGCCAGCATCGCCGCCGCCGACTCCAGCCACGCCGCCCTGTCCTCGTCGTCGGCGAACAGCTCCGCCGCCTCCGGCCGCTCCACCAGGACGTCCGCCCAGCACGGCGCCAGCAGCTCGCGCGCGGCACGCTCGGTCCGCTCCGCGCTCGGCAGGTCGAACAGCCGCTCCAGCACCGCGTGCACCAGCGTCCCCCGGATCGCGTCCCGGCTCGGCGGCTCCGGCAGGTGGTCGATGCTGCGGAACCGGTACAGCAGCGGGCACGACTTGAAGTCGCCCGCCCTCGACGGCGACAGCGACGTCACCCGTGGTGCGGCAGGGGCGGTCATGGCGTCAACCCTACGAGCCACCCCCGACATTTCAGGCCAGCGACGCGGCCCCTGTCCCGCCGATGCGGATAGTGATCGTGGCGGGCCGTAGCATGGGTGCGTGGAGGAGCGCCGGGACCCGCCCGTCGGCGCCGGCGACGGCATCAAGCTGGGCCAGATCGCCGGTGTGCCGATCTATCTCGCGCCGTCCTGGTTCCTGGTCGCGATCTTCATCGTCGTCGCCTACAGCCGGCTGGTGAACGACTGGGCGCCCGGACTCAGCGGCACCCAGTCCTACCTCGTCGCGGTCGTGTTCGTGCTGCTGCTGTTCGGCTCGGTGCTCGCGCACGAGCTGGGACACGCGCTGACCAGCAAGGCCGTAGGCGTGCCGGTACGGTCGATGACGCTGGTCATGCTCGGCGGGTACACCCGGATGGAGCGGGAGGCGCCGGACCCGGCCCGCGAGTTCCTCATCGCGCTCGCCGGGCCGCTGATCTCCACCACCCTGGCCGCGATCGGTGGGCTGGCCGTGCGGCCGTTCGACCGGGACACGGTGTCCGGCCAGGTGATGTGGCAGATCATGGTGGCCAACCTGGCGGTCGCCGCGTTCAACCTGCTACCCGGGATGCCGCTGGACGGCGGCCGGCTGCTCACCGCGCTGATCTGGCGGCTCACCAACGACCGCACGCGCAGCCTGAAGGCCGCCGCGACGGCGGGGCGCGGCCTGGCCGGGCTGGTCATGGTCGTGTCGGTGGTCATGCTGGCCACCAACAGCCAGGCGTTCGGCGGCGGGTTCTTCATGGCCCTGGTCGCCATGTTCATGTGGTTCGAGTCGACGCGGGCGCTGCGCGGCGCGGAGATCAGTGCCCGGCTGCCGCTGGTCAAGGCCGGCGAGCTGGCCCGGCCGACGCTGGCCGCGCCCGGGTACCTGCCGCTGGCCGAGGCGCTGCGCCGGGTGCACGCCGCCGGGGCCCGCGGCATCGTCGTCGTCGACTCCGACGGCTCGCCGGACGCGATCGTCTCCGAGGCCGCCGTGTCCGCCACCCCGGTGGAACGCCGGCCCTGGGTGACCCTGCGCGAGCTGGCCCGCAACCTCGAACCCGGCCTCACCCTCCGCTCCGGCCTGCACGGGGTGGCGGTCATCGAGGCCATGCAGGCCCATCCGGCCACCGAGTACGTGGTGGTGGACGAGGCCGGCAAGCTGGTCGGCGTGCTCGCCGCCCAGGACGTGGCCGCGGTGCTGGCCGGACGCCCGGACGCGCCGGTCAAGGCGCCCGCCAAGGCGTAGGCACACGGGCGTACCGAGAAGAAGGAAGGACATCCAGGCGTGCGACGCGGCGTCTTCGTGCCCGGCGACCGGGTGCAGCTCACCGACCAGAAGGGCCGGCACCACACGGTGCTGCTGGAGCCCGGCAAGGCCTTCCACACCCACCAGGGCGCGATCAGCCACGACGACCTGATCGGGCAGCCCGAGGGCAGCGTCGTCACCTCCACCGGCAACACCCGGTACCTGGCGCTGCGCCCGCTGCTGGCCGACTTCGTGCTGTCCATGCCGCGCGGCGCCCAGGTGATCTACCCGAAGGACGCCGCCCAGATCGTGTACTTCGGCGACATCTTCCCCGGCGCCACCGTGCTGGAGGCCGGCGCCGGCTCCGGCGCGCTCACCTGTGCGCTGCTGCGCGCCACCGGCCCGGACGGCACGGTGATCTCCTACGAGCGGCGGGAGGACTTCGCCGCCGTCGCCCGCGCCAACGTCGAGGCGTTCTTCGCCGGCCGGCCGCCGCCGTGGGACCTGCGGGTCGGCGACGTGGTGGAGTACGCGGGGGAGCCGGTCGACCGGGTGGTGCTGGACATGCTCGCGCCGTGGGAGGTGCTGGACCCGGTGGCGAAGGCGCTGGTACCGGGCGGCGTGCTGGTCGCCTACGTCGCCACCACCACGCAGCTGTCCCGGATCACCGAGGCCCTGCGCGAGCACGGCACGTTCACCGAGCCCTCGTCGTGGGAGACGCTGACCCGGTCCTGGCACGTCGACGGCCTCGCGGTCCGGCCCGATCACCGGATGGTGGCGCACACCGCGTTCCTGCTCACCACCCGCCGGCTCGCCGACGGCGTCACCCCGCCGGCCCGCAAGCGGGCGCCGTCCCGGGGCCGGGAGGTGTACGAGGCCCAGCGCGAGGCGCACAAAGCCGCCGCGGAGGGCTGAGGTGCTGTTCTAACCTCCCTGTAGGGGGAGAGCGCGGTGAACTGGTACCAGCACCACATCGTCGCG
Organism: Mycobacteriales bacterium; assembly: GCA_045806985.1. GTDB lineage: Bacteria > Actinomycetota > Actinomycetes > Mycobacteriales > JBJMIH01 > JBJMIH01. The sequence continues at coordinate 19,520 of JBJMIH010000069.1, forward strand.
GCGGGCAAGCAGCCGCTGCTGGTGCTGTTCGTGTCGCTGTTCGCCGCGTTCCTCGTCACCCGGGTCGTCGTCCGGATGATCAGGGCCGGCCGCGGCCCGTTCCGCAACATCCGGCCCGGCGGCATGCACATCCACCACGTGGTGCCCGGCATGTTCCTGATGATCATCGGCGGGGTGGGCGGTTTCTCCGCCGACGACCACCCGTGGGCGGAGATCTTCGCCGGCGTCTTCGGCGTCGGCACCGCGCTGGTGCTGGACGAGTTCGCGCTGGTCCTGCACCTGGACGACGTGTACTGGGAGGACGAGGGCCGTTCCTCGGTGGACGTCACCGTGCTGACGATCGCCTTCATCGGGGTCATGGTGGTCAGCGCGTCCCCGGTCGGGCCGGACGCCAACGTGCCCAGCTCCGACACCCGCTGGGTGGTGATGCTGAACCTGCTGCTGGTCGGCGTGCTGCTGGTGATCGCCCTGCTCAAGGGCAAGATCTACTCCGGGCTGTTCGGGATCTTCCTGTTCCCGCTCGCCGTCGTCGCCGCCATCCGGCTGGGCCGGCCCGGCTCGCCGTGGGCGCACTGGCGGTACCGCGGCGCCAAGCTGGAACGCGCCCGCCGCCGCGACGAGACCTTCCACGCCCGCTGGGTACGCCGCCGCCACCGCCTCCAGGACCTGGTCGCCGGCCGCCCAGCTTCCCGCTGACGGCGCGATGCCCCGCGGGACACCCGCACCCGGGGCTGGCCCTCGTGTGCCAAAAGCAGCACGCGCGGACCGCTCCGCCCTGGCAGCGGAAACCTGGCAAGCCCGGTCAGGTCCTGTCTCTCAGCGGTCGCCGGGTCCGAAATCCGCCAGCCCGCCGCCCTTCTCGTCACGATCAAGGAGTTGTGGCCGCGTTGTCACATGACAATGCGGCCACAACTCCTTGATCGTGGCCGCATGGGTCCGAAATCCGCCACGAGCACAGGCGGAAACCTGGCGAGCCCGGTCAGCTGGCCTGGAGGGACTTGCCGAGGGGGCCGAAGGCGACCGGGACCGGGGCGAAGCCGGGCTGGCCGAGCAGGTCGGCGTTGGCGGCCAGCACCGCCCTGGTGTGGGCCCGTTGCAGGCCGCGGGGCTGGAGCGGGAGGCCGGGCGGCAGCGTGCGGCCGGCGCCGTCGTGGTTGGCGGCCACGCTCACGAACAGCGCCCGTACCCGGGGGAGCACCACCTCGGCGCGGGTCTGCAGCCACAGCGCGAGCGCCTCCCGGGCGGTCGGCGACAGCGGGTACCAGACCGGCGGCGCGGCCCGGCGCTGGCCGGGGGCGCGGCGGGACAGCCGCACCCGGCCGTGATCGGTGGCCAGCTCCAGGTCCTCGGTGGTCAGCGCGGCCAGCTCGCCGGGCCGGGCGCCGGTGTCGAACACCAGCGCCGCCGTGGCCGCCTCGCGGGCCAGCGCCGGGATGTTCCGGTGCCGGGTGGCCCGGTCCAGCAGGTGGCCGAGCATGATCGCGGCGGAGGTCTTCGGCACCGGCTCGGGCGGGGTGTGGTCGCCCGGTGACGGCAGCTCCGGCACCGGCCTGCCGGCGGCCTTGATCAGCCTGACCAGGCAGTCCCGGCGTACCGCCATCGCGGCCGGGGTGCTCGGCTCGCGGCGGGCGGTCCGGCGGCGCAGCTCGCCCCTGGCCGCCGCGCCGAGGTACGCGGCCACCGGCCCGGCGGCGTACCACGCCCCCGCCAGCAGCCCGTGCTCCTCGGCCAGCCGCAGTTCGCCGGCCACCCAGCGCAGCTGCCGGGCCCGGCTCGTGCCGGCGTCCTCGGACGCGTCCCGTACCGCCGTGTCCAGCCCGTCCAGGCTCATGCCCGTGAAGATAACAGGCCCCAACACGGGCGGCGACACGCCACGCCGAAACACGACATCGGCGGCCGGGGCGAGGCGTTGGGGTACGGCGGGTGCGGGGTGTGACTCACCCCACTGGGGGACTCGCGGCAGAAATCGTCACGCGATTGTCATCTGATCATTCGGGGCCGGAGCCGTCACGGTGCTCGACGTGGATGCACTCCCCGGGGCACTCCTTGGCGGAGTCGATCACCTCGAGTCGTAGGCTCTCCGGCACGTCCGTGCGGGCTCCCGACTCCTGGAGCAGGTCACCGGCGCCGTCCTTGACGTAAGCGAGGCCGTCGATGTCCAGCTCGAAGACCTCAGGAGCGTACTGCGCGCACAGGCCGTCACCGGTGCACAGATCCTGATCGATCCAGACGCGAAGCGGTTCGCTCACGGTTCACCTCCGTCTCGCCGAGGACCCCAGGGTATGTCGTCGGGATCGCTTTGTTGCGCCAGGGTGGTTCGGGAACGCCGAAAGGACTCGACGCGCTAGTAGGGTGGACATCGTGGTGAACGCCCGGGGAGGTGGACGTTCGTGACCGACGCAGACGGCCGCTCGTCACGTGACGAGCAGGAGGTGAACGACCTGCGGACGCAGGTGGCTTTCCTCGAGGAGGAGGTGGCCATGCTGCGTCGCAAGCTCACCGACACACCCCGCCATGTGCGGCTGTTGGAGGAGCGTCTGACGCAGACGCAGACCACTCTCGCCGCCGTGCAGGGCCAGAACGAGCGCCTGGTCGCGACCTTGAAAGAGGCCCGCGACCAGATCATCGCGCTCAAGGAGGAGATCGACCGGCTGGCGCAGCCGCCGAGCGGCTACGGAGTCTTCCTCACCAGTTACGAGGACGGCACCGTGGACGTGTTCACCGGCGGCCGGAAGATGCGCGTGACCGTGTCGCCGACGGTCGAGGTCGACGAGCTGCAACGCGGCCAGGAGGTCATGCTCAACGAGGCGCTCAACGTGGTGGCCGCCATGGGCCACGAGCGCGCCGGTGAGGTCGTGATGCTCAAGGAGGTCCTGGAGGGCGGCGACCGCGCGCTGGTGGTCAGCCACGCCGACGAGGAGCGCATCGTGCACCTCGCCGACGTGCTGCAGGCGCAGCCGCTGCGAGCCGGGGACTCGCTGCTCATCGAGCCGCGGTCGGGGTACGCCTACGAGCGCATCCCCAAGGCCGAGGTCGAGGAGCTGGTCCTGGAAGAGGTGCCGGACATCCGGTACGAGGACATCGGCGGCCTGTCCCAGCAGATCGAGCAGATCCGCGACGCCGTGGAGCTGCCGTTCCTGCACGCCGACCTGTTCCGCGAGCACGAGCTGCGCCCGCCCAAGGGCATCCTGCTGTACGGCCCGCCCGGGTGCGGCAAGACCCTGATCGCCAAGGCGGTCGCGAACTCGCTCGCCCACAAGGTCGCCGAGTTGCAGGGCATGAAGGCCGGGAAGTCCTTCTTCCTCAACATCAAGGGCCCTGAGCTGCTCAACAAGTACGTCGGCGAGACGGAGCGTCACATCCGGCTGGTGTTCCAGCGAGCCCGGGAGAAGGCCAGCATGGGCACTCCCGTGATCGTCTTCTTCGACGAGATGGACTCCCTGTTCCGCACCCGCGGCTCCGGGGTCTCC
>JBJMIH010000070.1:0-5755 GCA_045806985.1 Mycobacteriales bacterium
CGGCGCGAGCCTCGGCCCTGGCCAGCGCCTTCGCGGCCGCGTCCACCCCGGCCAGCTCGCCGGGAAGCGCGCCGAGCCCCAGCAGCTCGTCCCGGCCGCGCAGGGTCGCCTCGATCCGCTCGGCCAGGGTGGCGCGGAGCGCGGCGAGGCAGGTGTCGGCGCGGTGGGACAGCACGGTCGCCAGCGCCGGCACGGCCAGCCCGCCGGCGGCCAGGCCGGCCCGCCAGACCAGCCCGGCCGCCGGCAGCAGCTGGAACCCGAGCACCGCCGCCCCGCCGGCCGCCACCGCCGCCGACAGCGCCGGCACGACCACCCGCGGGTACCGGTCCTGGATCGCTTCCACGTCGCGGACCAGCCGGGTGAGCAGGTCGCCACGCCGGTACGCGGGCAGCCCGGCCGGCGCCAGCCGCTCCAGCCGGCCGTACGCACGCTCGCGCGCCGCCGCCAGGTCGCGGAAGGCCACGTCGTGGCTGGCCAGCCGTTCCAGGTACCGGAACGCGCCGCGCGCCACCCCCAGCGCCCGCACCGCCACGATCGCCACCATCAGCGACAGCACCGGTGGTTGCTGCGAGGCCCGCGCGATCAGCCACGCCGACACCGCCGTCAACCCCACCGCCGACGCGGCGGTGACCGCCCCGGCCGCGACCGCACCCGCCCGCCTCATGCCGCCACCTCCAGCGCCAGCGGCAGCACGTCGCTGGCCAGCGCGAGCGGCGCGGGCCGGTGGGTGACCAGGACGACGGTGCGGTCCTCGGCGTAGGTGGCCAGCCGGTCGAGCACGCGGGCCTCGGTCTCGCCGTCCAGGTGCGCGGTCGGCTCGTCGAGCAGCAGTACCGGGGCGTCCCGCAGGTACGTCCTGGCCAGCGCGATCCGCTGCCGCTGGCCGGCGGACAGGCCGGCGCCGTCCTCGCCCAGCACGGTGTCGGGGCCGGCGAAGTCCACGCAGGCCAGCCGCAGCGCCGCGGCGACCTCGGCGGGCGAGGCGTCCGGGCGGCCGAGCCGCACCGCCGCGCCGACCGTGCCGGCCGGCAGGTACGGGCGCTGCGGCAGCCACGCCACCCGCCGGTGCCAGTCGGCCAGCTCCAGCCCGGTGAGGTCGGCGCCGCCGACCAGCACCCGGCCCGCGTCCGGCTCGACCAGGCCGAGCAGCACCGCGAGCAGGGTGGACTTGCCGACCCCGCTCGGCCCGGTCACCGCGGTCACCCGCCCGGCCGGGAACGCGGCGCTCACCCCGTCCAGCACCGCCCCCGCCCGGCCCTCCCGCCGTACCGTGACACCCTCGACCCCCAGCCCGGTGGCGCCGCCGCTGTCACGATCAAGGAACTGTGCCCGCGTTGTCACAGCATTTCGCGGGCACAGTTCCTTGATCGTGGCGAAGAGGGACTCGGCGGCGGCCAGGCCCTCGGCGGCGGCGTGGAACTCCGCGCCGACCCGGCGCAGCGGCAGGTACGCCTCGGGCACGAGTACCAGCACGAACAGCCCGCTGGCCAGGCTCAGCTCGCCGCCCACCAGCCGCACGCCGATCGACACCGCGACCAGCGCCACCGACAGCGTCGACAGCAGCTCCAGCACCAGCGCGGACAGGAACGCGACCCGCAGCGCCGCCATGCTGGCCCGCCGGTGCTCCTCGCCGACCCGCCGGATGGTGTCGGCCTGCGCCTTCGCCCTGCCGAACACCTTCAGCGTGGGCAGGCCGGCGACCACGTCCAGGAAGTGGTGCGACAGCACGGCCAGCGCCCGCCACTGCCGCCGCGCCCTGCGGTCGGTGTACCAGCCCACCAGCGCCATGAACACCGGGATCAGCGGCAGCGTGAGCGCGACGGTGAGCGCCGACGGCCAGTCGGCGACGGCCAGGGCGACCAGCACGCCGACCGGGATCGTGCCGGCCCGCACGAGTTCGGGCAGGTACCGGCCGAAGTACGGGTCGAGGGCGTCCAGGCCGCGGGTGGCCAGCGTGGTCACCTCGGCGGTGCCGGCCCCGCCCGCCGCCGTCGCGGCGGCCAGCAGCTGCCGGCGCAGGTCGGCCTTGACCGCGGCGGCGGCCCGGTACGCGACCAGCGCCGCCAGCCAGGCCACCACGGCCCGGCCGGCGACCACGGCGGCGAGAACTGCCAGCCGGCCGGTCAGCGCCCGCACGCCGGCCCCGTGTTCGAACGCCGCCACGACGGTGTCCGCGACCAGCCAGGCCGCCGCGACCAGCAGCAGGCCGTCCAGCACGGCCAGCACGCCGGTGGCCGCCAGGAACGTCCGGGTGGCGCTCGCGTGCCGGAGCAGCCGGGGGTCGAGCGGCCTCACGGCCGCGCCGTTCCGGCCGGAGCCGACCGCGGGCCGCCGACGCGGCGGCGGAACACCCAGTACGTCCACGCCTGGTACGCCAGCACCAGCGGCGTGAACACCACCGCCACCCACGTCATCACCCGCAGCGTGTACGCCGACGACGACGCGTTCCGCACGGTCAGGCTCCAGGCCGCCCGGGTCGAGCTGGGCAGCACCCGCGGGTACAGCGAGCCGAACAGCGTGGTGGTCGTCGCGGCGATCGCCACCCCGACGCCGACCATCGCCCAGCCCTCCCTGCCGAGCCGGTTGGCGAGCAGCCCGCCGGCCAGCCCGGCCGCCGCCACCGCCACGGCCGCCCAGGTCCAGCCCTTGCCGTGGGCGAGCTGCGTCCACAGCAGGAAGCCGCCGGCCGCGACCAGCGCCACCGGCCCCAGCGTGCGGGCCAGCCGGTTGGCGGCGTCCCGCACCGGCCCCAGCGTCTTCAGGCCGAGGAACAGTGCGCCATAGGTCAGGAACACCAGCAGGGTGACCAGGCCGCCGAGCAGGCTGTACGGGGTGAGCAGGTCGAGCATGATGCCGTGGAACTCGTGCCGCGAGTCCAGCGGCACCCCGTGCACGATCGCGCCGAAGGCCACGCCCCACAGCACGGCCGGGATCAGCGACCCGACCACGATGAGGGTGTCGAAGTTGGCCCGCCAGCGCTCGCTGTCGTGCTTGCCGCGGTACTCGAAGGCCACCCCGCGCACGATCAGCGCCAGCAGGATGATCAGCAGCGGCAGGTAGAAGCCGGAGAACAGGCTGGCGTACCAGTCCGGGAAGGCCGCGAACGTCGCCCCGCCGGCCGTCAGCAGCCAGACCTCGTTGCCGTCCCAGACCGGGCCGATCGTGTTGATCATCACCCGCCGGGACAGGTCGTCCCGGCCGAGCACGGGCAGCAACATGCCGACGCCGAAGTCGAATCCCTCCAGGACGAAGTACCCGGTCCACAGGACCGCGATGAGCAGGAACCACACGTCATGCAGCGCCATCGGACCTCCCCTAGTAGACGAGCGCCAGGTCGGCGCCGGACTCCGCGTCGCTGTCGTCCGGCGGCGGCTCGAGGTCGGCGAGGGCCTGTTCCTCGGTCGGCGGGCCGGCCTTCACGTACTTCGCCATCAGCCACACCTCGACCACGGCGAGCACCGCGTACAGCAGGGTGAGCGAGATCAGGCTGGTGAGCACCAGGCCGGTGCCGACCGAGGGGGAGCTGGCGTTCCGGGTCTGCATCAGCCCGTACACCACCCACGGCTGGCGGCCCATCTCGGTGAAGATCCAGCCGGTGCTGTTGCCGAGGAACGGCAGGAACAGGGCCAGGAAGCCGGCCTGCCAGACCCGCCGGTGCCCGGGCAGCCGCCCGCGCCGGGTGAGCCACAACCCGGCCAGCGCGATCAGCGCGGCCAGCCCGCCGAAGCCGATCATCAGCCGGAACGTCCAGTACGTCACCGGGATGATCGGCCGGTAGTCGCCCGGCCCGTACCTGGCCTGCTCCTGCGCCTGCACGGAGTCGACGCCGTCGACCTTCCTGCTCGGGCTGCCGGTGGCCAGGAAGGAGAGCAGCCGGGGCACGCGCAGGCTCCAGATCTCCTTGCTGCCGTCCAGCGACCCGATCGTGAACAGGGAGAACGAGGCCGGCCTGGCGTCCCGGTACAGCGCCTCGGCGGCGGCCATCTTCATCGGCTGCTGGTCGGTCATGATCTTGCCCTGGATGTCGCCGCTGACCGCGACGCCGAGCCCGGCGAGCACGGTGACGACCAGGCCGAGCCGCAGCGACGGCCGCATCACGTCGACGTGCCGGCCGCGGGCCAGGTGCCAGCTGGCGATGCCGACCATGAAGGCGCCGGCGGTGAGGAACGCGGCGGTGATCGTGTGCGGGAAGGTGACCAGCTGGGTGCTGTTGGTCAGCACCTTCCAGATCGAGGTCAGCCTGGCCCTGTCGCCGTCCATGCGGTACCCGACCGGATGCTGCATCCAGGCGTTGGCGGCGAGGATGAAGTACGCCGACAGGACCGTGCCGATCGCGGTCAGCCACATGCAGGCCGCGTGCAGCGCCTTGGGCAGCCGGCCCCAGCCGAAGATCCACAGGCCGAGGAACGTCGACTCCAGGAAGAAGGCGAGCAGCGCCTCCATGGCCAGCGGCGCGCCGAACACGTCGCCGACGAAGCGCGAGTAGTCGCTCCAGTTCATGCCGAACTGGAACTCCTGGACGATGCCGGTGACCAGGCCCATGGCGAAGTTGATGAGGAACAGCCGGCCCCAGAACTTGGTGGCCCGCAGCCACTTCGGGTCGCCGGTGCGTACCCAGGCGGTCTCCAGGCCGGCCACCAGCGCGGCGAGGCCGATGGTCAGCGGAACGAAGAGGAAGTGGTACACGGTGGTCGTGCCGAACTGCCAGCGCGCGATCGTGGTGGGATCCACAGCACTCCCCTTAGCCCCGGGTCAACAGCCGTCACTGTCCGCCCGGCGGAGGTCACCGGAGTAGGGACACAAGTCCCTGTCGTTGGGTGACCGTAGGCACACCGTCGTCACGGTCAGTGTCGATTCCGACCATCCGCCTTACCCAAGGTGCGGCGTTGATTGCGCTATGTGGTTGTTGGGGACGGATAGTGGCTTCGACCCCTCCCCCCTCTTGGCGTCCCGTGCTCGGGGCAGTCACACTTGCGGTCATGAGCGGTGGGCCGAACGAGGAAGAGCGGGTGGACGTCTTCACCGATATCCGCGAACCGAGCCGAGCGATGCGGGTCACCGACCACGGTGGGGACGGCGTCATCGTCTTCTCCCTCTGGAACGAGCAGGTGTGCCGGGGCACGTTCCAGATGCCGGTCGAGGACGCCGCCAGGATGATCCGGCTGCTCGACGAGATCGTCGAGGGCTCGCAGGGGTCCGCGGCGGCCGGTCGCGGGCAGGAGCGGATGCCACCCGACGTGATGAGCACCGGCGGCTGGGACAATTCCGGCCTGTCCGAGCCGCAGGAGGACTGGCGCACGCCGCTGCCCGCCGCGGCCGGCGGACAGCCCCAGTCATGGGACGAGCCCACCCAGTACTACCAGCCGGAACGCGACCGCGACGAGTGGGAGCGGACCTCCGAGCCGCCGCGCTGGGAGCCCGACCCGCGCGAGCAGCCGCCGGCCTGGGAGCGGCAGGACCCGCGCCGCCCGGCCGCCCCGGCCGCCGAGTGGGAGCCGCCGCCCGTCGCCCCCGAACCGCACCGTGACGTGCGCCGCGGCCCCGAGCCGGCGCCGTGGGAACCGCCGCCGTGGGACGGTGGCGGCGGCAACCAGTGGGAGACCGGCGGCCAGTGGGAGCCGGGTACCTCCTCCACGGCCTGGCCGGAGCCCGAGCCGGCGCCGCCGGCCGCCCCGCAGCCGCCGCAGGCCCCCCGCCGGGAGCGACCCTCCGGGCCGCCCGCGCCGCCCGCGCCGGGCGGTTGGGAGGCCGGCGA
>JBJMIH010000071.1:0-16361 GCA_045806985.1 Mycobacteriales bacterium
CAAGGCGTCCGACTACCGGATCTCGCCGTTCGAGCTGGAGAGCGTGCTGATCGAGCACGAGGCGGTGGTCGAGGCCGCGGTGGTGCCGTCGCCCGACCCGGTCCGGCTGGCGGTGCCGAAGGCGTACGTGGTGCTCGCCGCCGGCTGGGAGCCGACCGGCGAGACGGCGGCGGCGATCTTCGCCTGGTGCCGCGACCGGCTCGCGCCCTACCAGCGGATCCGCCGGCTGGAGTTCGCCGAGCTGCCGAAGACGATCTCCGGCAAGATCCGCCGGGTCGAGCTGCGCGGCCGGGAGAGCGCCGCCGAGTACCGGGAGGAGGAGTTCCGGTGACGGCGTCGTACGCGAGCGGCACGTCGACGGCCCCGCTGCTGGGCGACACGATCGGGGCGAACCTGGACCGGGCCGTGGCCGCGCACGGCGACCGGGACGCGCTGGTGGACTGCGCCAGCGGCCGGCGCTGGACGTACGCGGAGTTCGGCGCGGCAGTGGACGAGGTGGCCCGCGGCCTGCTCGCGCGCGGCGTGGCCAAGGGCGACCGGGTCGGCATCTGGGCGCCGAACTGTCCGGAGTGGGTGCTCACGCAGTACGCCACCGCCCGGATCGGCGCGGTGCTGGTGAACATCAACCCCGCCTACCGCACCCACGAGCTGGAGTTCGGGCTCAACCAGTCCGGGGTGACCCTGCTGGTGTCGGCCGTCCGGCACCGCACCAGCGACTACCGGGCGATGGTGACCGAGGTCCGGCCGTCCTGTCCGGACCTGCGCGCGGTCGCGTTCCTGGGCGAGGAGTCCTGGGACGCACTGGTGGCGGCCGGCCGGGCCGTGCCGCCGGACGCGGTGGCGGCGCGGGAGGCGCTGCTGTCCTGCGACGACCCGATCAACATCCAGTACACGTCCGGCACCACCGGATTCCCGAAGGGCGCGACGCTGTCGCACCACAACATCCTCAACAACGGGTACTTCGTCGGCGAGCTGCTCCGCTACACCGAGCGGGACCGGATCTGCCTGCCGGTGCCGTTCTACCACTGCTTCGGCATGGTGATGGGCAACCTGGGCGCGACCAGCCACGGCGCGTGCATGGTGATCCCGGCGCCGGCGTTCGACCCGGCGGCGACGCTGCGGGCGGTGCAGGCCGAGCGGGTGACGTCGCTGTACGGGGTGCCGACGATGTTCATCGCCGAGCTGGAGCTGCCGGACTTCGCCGGCTACGACCTGTCCAGCCTGCGTACCGGCATCATGGCCGGCTCGCCGTGCCCGGTCGAGGTGATGAAGCGCGTCATCGACCGGATGCACATGGCCGAGGTCGCGATCTGCTACGGGATGACGGAGACCTCGCCGGTGTCGACGCAGACCCGGCCGGACGACGACCTGGAGCGGCGCACGGCGACGGTCGGGCGGGCGATGCCGCACGTGGAGGTGAAGGTCGTCGACCCGGCCACCGGGGTGACCGTGCCGCGCGGGACACCGGGCGAGCTGTGCACGCGCGGGTACTCGGTGATGCTCGGGTACTGGGACGAGCCGGAGCGGACGGCCGAGGCGGTGGACGCGGCGCGCTGGATGCACACCGGCGACCTGGCGGTGATGCGCGAGGACGGGTACGTGACGATCGTCGGCCGCATCAAGGACATGATCATCCGGGGCGGCGAGAACGTGTACCCGCGGGAGGTCGAGGAGTTCCTGTACGCGCACCCGAGGATCGCGGACGTGCAGGTGGTGGGGGTGCCCGATGCCCGGTACGGGGAGGAGGTCGTGGCCTGCGTGATCCTGCGGGACCCGGCCGCCGGCGGGCTGACCGCCGAGGACGTCGCGGAGTTCTGCCGGGGCCGGCTCGCGCACTACAAGGTCCCCCGGCACGTGCGGGTGGTGGACGAGTTCCCGATGACGGTCAGCGGCAAGGTCCGCAAGGTGGAGCTGCGCGAGTGGGCGGCGAGGGAGCTGGCGAGGGACTTGGAGAAGGAGCTGGAGAAGGACACCGCGCGCGGTCAGGTCTGACCGCGCGCGGCGAGAATTCGCGTCATATCGGAAGGCGCGGCGCCGGATCGCGGGCCGCCACCATCAGCGTCTGTCTTTACGGCTCGGTCGTCATCGCGCTTCCCCTTTCGGTGCCGGTCGGACAGCGGTGGCCCCCCACTGCGGTACTTCCGACTCCGTCCGAGTTGACAGTTACACCTCTAATAACGGCGCGAGTGCCCGGAAAAGTTGCGGCAAATCCAAACTATTACGGCATTTACCTCGGCAAACCACTGTCCGTAGTCGACAGTCGCGGAGGGCTGTTCGCCCGCGACTAAACGTTGACGCCGTAGTCGCGGGCGATGCCGGCGAGGCCGTTGGCGTAGCCCTGACCGACCGCGCGGAACTTCCACTCCCCGTTGTAGCGGTAGAGCTCGCCGAAGACCATCGCGGTCTCGGCGGAGGCCTCCTCGGTGAGGTCGTACCGGGCGATCTCGCTGTCGTTGCTCCGGTTGACGACGCGGATGTAGGCGTTGCGGACCTGCCCGAAGCTCTGGTTGCGGGCCGGAGCGTCGTAGATGGACACCGGGAAGACGATCTTCTCCACCTCGGCCGGCACGGAGCTCAGCTCGACGTTGATCGTCTCGTCGTCGCCCTCGCCCTCACCGGTCAGGTTGTCGCCGGTGTGCTGCACGGACCCGTCCGGGCTCGCCAGGTTGTTGTAGAAGACGAAGTGGCTGTCGGACAGGACCTTGCCATTGGAGCCGACGAGCAGCGCGCTGGCGTCCAGGTCGAAGTCGGCGCCCATCGTGGTGCGCACATCCCAGCCGAGACCGACCGCCACCGCGGTCAGCCCGGGCGCTTCCTTGCTCAGCGAGACATTGCCGCCCTTGGCCAGCGTGACCGCCATTCGCGCTTTCCCTTCATAAACAGTGGGTAACCGGACAACAACTGTAGTGGATGAACGTTTCTATGCGGAATTGACGCGTACCTCGACCGCCAGGTTCTGGAAGGCGGCCAGCCGCTCCGCCTCCGCCTCGACCTCGGGCCGGAGCCGGGCCGGCAGCCGGGTGAACGGCGCCACCTCCACCTTCAGCGCCTTACCCTTCTTCTCGGCCGTCCACACACCCGCCATCATGCCCCCGACCAGCAGGACCGGGGACAGCCAGCCCTGCGGCCGGTACACCCGGTCGGCGAAGTCGCCCGGCATCAACCGGCGCGCGTGCCTGGTGGCGGCCACCACGTACTGGTCGAAGGCGGGCAGCAGCCGGACCGTCTCGTCCGGCTCGGCCGCGGCCGCCTCCGCCACGTCGGCGGCGAGCATCCACGCCGGCGTGCCGGCCACCGACACCTCCACGGTGTCGCCGAGCCCGGCGAGCAGCCGGCGCGCCGCCGCCGGGCTGAGCGAGCGCGCCCACCAGCGGTGGAAGTCCTCCGGGGTGGCCGGCGCGTTGACGGCGAGGAACCGGCGGGCCACCCAGGCCATCGCCGCCGCCGGATCGGCCGCCGCCGGGTCGGCCTCGGCCGGCGGCGGCAGGTCGAGCCACTGGTCGGGGCGGGCGAACACGGCGCCGGTGCCGTTGTCCCCGGCCGCCGCGAAGCACAGGTCGCCCCGGGTGGCCGACGGTTTGAGGTACGCGCCCCAGCTCGTCCGCAGCTTCTCGGCCAGCGCCGGCAGCCCGGTCAGCCGGGCCACCTCCTCGGCCAGCTCGGCCCTGGGCAGCGTGCGGCCGTCCAGCGCCCGGGGCACCGCCGCCAGCAGCGCGTCCAGCTCCGCGCGGGTCACGTGGAAGTTGCGCAGCCAGACCGGCTTCTCGTACCCGCGCAGCGTGGACAGGGCCGCCTGCCAGCGCGGGTACTCGGCGGTCGGCAGCAGGTGCAGGGTGCCGCGCATCGCCCAGGTCTTCACCAGCGCGCGCCGCGTCCACAGCGCGCCGGCGACCCAGCCCGGCGCCAGGTCCGCCACCCGCGCGTGCAGGGTGAGCTCGGCGGAACTGGCCAGCTGGGCGTGCAGGCCGCACAGGTCGGACACCACCCGCGCCGGGTCGGCCGCCCGTTCGGTGAGGTGGTGCCGGCGGGCCCGCCACGCCCGCACACGATCCCAGTCGAGTACCGCCGTCCCCGTTGTCATGCCGGACATCGTGCCACCCGGGTCCGACAGTTCGGGGCGCCTCCGGTCAGGGGACGACGATCACCGGGCAGGGGGCGTGCGCGACCAGGCGGTTCGGCACCGAGCCGAGGACGTGGCGGAGCCGGCCGGAGGAGCGCCCGACCACGATCGCGTCCAGCCGGCGCTCGCAGGCCAGCCGCTCCAGGGCCCGCGACACCTCGCCGTGCAGCCAGACGAACTCCCAGGTCACGCCGGTACCCTCGACGACGGCGGCGGCCTCGGTCTCCACCTCCCTGGAGACCTCCTCCCAGGTCTGCGCGGCGGCCGCGGCGACCGAGCTGGACAGGTCGGCCATCCCGCCCTTGCCGCTGACGTACGCCACCACCAGCAGCGCGTCGCTGCGCCGGGCCATGCCGGCGCCGTAGGCGAGCGCGTCGTAGCTGGACCGCGAGCCGTCGAACCCGACGACCAGGGCGGCCACGCCGACACGGCCGTACTCGAAGGCCATCCGTCCTTCCCAGGAGGTCAACCGCGGTGGTGGCGCTACCGGTACCGGTGCGCCGCGGCACCCGACAGGCTAGTAATCGACTGATTACTTGTCACACCGCCGCCGTAGAGTGGGTGGCGACCGCCGGAGACGTGGGGACGGTGGGGAGGCGAGGACTGGAGTGACGGGACCGACACGGGACCGGGAGGCCACCCGGCAGCGCATCCTGCGTGCGGCCGAACGGCAGTTCGCCAGGCACGGGTACGAGCACGTCACGGTGCGCGCCGTGGCCGCCGCGGCCGGCGTGAACGTGGCGCTGATCAGCCGGTACTTCGGGTCGAAGATGGGGCTGTTCCGGGAGGTCGTCGACGGCGACACCCGGTTCGCCGTGGTCATCGACGGCGACCCGGACGGGCTGCCGCGCCGGATGGCCGAGTTCGTCTTCGCGCACCTGCGCGCGACCAGGGTCAGCCCGGCCATCGCCGCGATCAACCGGTCCGCCGGCTCGCCCCAGGTCAGGGCGCTGCTCCAGGAGCGGCTGGAGAACATGGTGCTCCGCCCGCTCACCGCCGCGCTCGGCGACGGCCCGGAGGCGCGGATGCGGGCCACCGTCGCCACCGCGCTGTTCGTCGGCACCGGCACCGTGCGCAGGTTACTCGGCCCGCAGACCTGGGGAGGCGCGGACGACGACACCGTCCTCGACCAACTCACCCAGGTCTTCGCCCTGTGTCTGCGCGGCTCCGTCCCGATGGCCACCCTCTAGCTGTTCTGCCCAGCTTCAGGCTGCCCGCGTTGTCGGCCCACCTGCGTGCCCAAGAACAGCACGCGGCGCGGGCCTCCGCCTTGGCGGCGGGCATCTGGATCGGGCCAGGCAGTGTTTCGAAGTAGCCGGCGAGGTCCGAAACCCGCCACCCGCCGGCCTCTCTCGCCACGATCAAGGAGTTGTTGCCGCGTTTTCACACGACAACGCGGACACAACTCCTTGATCGTGGCCGCAGGGATCCGAAATCCGGCAAGACCTGGACACCGACATGACTTCGAGATACGGGCCGGAGCCGTGGGCCGTGAATTCCGCCCATAGGGCATGTTGTCGCTGGTCAGCGGCTTGTTACCGGAAAACCCGTATCCGGGTGGCAAGCGGTCGCGTTGTGCGGGTAGCCAGGTCGCCGGGTGTGCGGAGGCGATCGGGCTGCCACCACAGGGCGCCGCGGTGGCCTGCCGGCCCCGCGGCTGACGAGAGGGAATCGCCTATGCAGCACAGGGTGCGGCGGCTGGCCGGCGCTCTCGGTGTGGCCGCGGGACTCGCGGCCGTCACCGCGGGTCCAGCCAGTGCCGATCCGACCACCGGCGCCACGGCGGGTTCATCCGGCGGCGCCGTCTCCGTCGGGGGTATCACCCTGTCGGCGCCGGTCGTCGCGTGCGGAAACGCGATCGGCATCGTCGGCTTCCTCACCGGGGCGCAGTGCCAGAGCGCCGTCACGGTCGACCCCGGCGCGTCCGCGCCGGGCGGTGACAGCGCGCCGGCCGGCACCGGTCCGGGCCGGACGGTGGGACACCCGCCGACCGGACCCGGCGGTACCGCCGGATCGGCCGGACAGCACGGCCCGGCCAGCGCCGGAACGGTGCGCGGCGGCGCGGTCGCGGTGGGCGGTATCGCCGCCACCGTGCCGGTCGTCGTGTGCGGGAACGGCGTCAGCATCCTCGGCGCGGCCACCGCGGCGAGCTGCGAGGGCGCCGGCGGGGGCGCCGCGAGCGACGGCACCGCGCGGGCCGGGGGGCTCGCGCTCGGCGGGGTGGCGCTGTCCGCGCCGGTCGTCGTCTGCGGCAACGCGGTCAACGTGCTGTCCGCGGCGACGTTCGCCCGGTGCGGCGGTACCGCGCCGGGCGGTGCCGGCTCGCGCGGGTCGGTCGCCGGCGGCCCGGTCGGGGCGGGCGGCGTGGCCGTCTCGCTGCCGATCGTGGTCTGCGGCAACGCGGTGAACGTGCTCGGGCACCTCGCCGAAGGCCGGTGCCAGGGCGCGTCCGGAGGCAACCCGCCGCCGGGTGGGGGCAACCCGCCCCCCGGTGGCGGCGGCAATCCACCGGGCGCCGGCGGCAACCCGCCGGGAAGCGGGGGTACCGGTTCCGGCGGCGGGGCCGTCACCGCGGCCAGCGGCAGTGACCTGCCGGTGACCGGCGCGGACACGGCGTCGGTCGCGCTCGCGGGGTTGGCCCCCACCTCGGCGGGCGCCGGCATCGTGTTGCTGGCGCGCCGGCGGGAGGGCGCGCGGGCCGCCGGGTAGCCCCACGCCGGACGGCGACCGGTGCCCCTCCACGCGGATGGGCACCGGTCGCGCCGCTTCTCGGGCACAGTGGAGGCATGGACACCGACGACTCGCACTTCTACTTCTGCCTCAGACACCGGCGCGTGGAGCCGGCGAGCACCGCGTGCGCCGAGCGTTTCCGGCTCGGACCGTACGACTCGGAATCCGAAGCGGCACAGGCATTGGAGCGCGTGAAAGAACGCAACGAGGCATGGGACGCGGAAGACGACCGGTGGGAAGAAGGCCGCTGAACTGGGAAATCGCGGTGCGCGAATTCGGCCGTGTTGCTTGACGTCGAACACGGAGCGTTGTTCTCTTGTGTGTGTAACACGCCTATAAGGAGGCGACATGGCGTCAACGACGACACGGAAGGCCACCGCGAAGAAGACGGCCGCCTCACCGTCGCGCACCCGCGCGACAGCGGCCAAAAAGACCGTCGCGGCCAAGAAGACGACCGCGCGCAAGGCGGCCACTCGGAGCACGGCGGCCAAGCGGGCGCCCGCGAAGCGGACGACCGCACGTAAGTCGGCGGCCGCCAAGAAGACCACCGCCAAGAGGACCACCGCGGCGAAGAAGACCACCGCGCGCAAGTCCCCCGCCAAGAAGACCACGGCGACGCGCCGGCCCGCCGCGAAGAAGAGCACAGCGAAACGGGCGCCGGCCAAGAAAACCACCGCGCGGAAGTCCGCGGCCAAGAAGACGACCGCGAAGCGGAGCCCCGCGAAGCGCACGACGGCCGCGAAGAAGACCACCGCGCGCAAGACGGCCGCGAAGAAGACGACGGCGGGCAAGACCACGGCCCGCAAGACCACCGCCGGCAAGTCCACGGCGCGCAAGACGACCGCGAAGCGGGCGCCGGCCAAGCGGACGGCGGCGAAGAAGACCACGTCGCGGGCTACCACCGCCCGCAAGACGGCAGCCAAGCGGGCGCCGGCGAAGCGGGCCACCGCCCGCAAGTCGACCGCGCGCGGCGGCACCACCAGGCGGACCGGCAGCCGTACGCGCTGACCATCCGCCGCAATCCGGCCCCGGCGCGGAGACTTTCCCTCTCCAGACGCACCGGTGGCGCGCTGCCAGCGCGCTACCGGTGTTCCCCGTTCCGCGCGGCCCGTTCCGCGTCGATCCGCTGTTTGTGGTCGGAACCGGTACGCGCGTCGTATCGCAGGAAAGACGGCAGTGCGAGTGCCAGCAGGCCTGTGCCGAGTACACACAGGACGCCTCCGGACACCACTGACGTCCGTACCGAGAAGGTGCTCGCGACCAATCCGGACTCCGCGTTGCCGAGCATCGGGCCGGAAGCGTAACTCAGCATCTCGATACCGGCCAGTCGCCCGCGCAGGTGATCGGGAATGGTCTGCTGCCAGATGTAGGAGCGGAACAGCCCGCTCATCATGTCGGCGCCGCCGGCGATCGTGAGGAACAGCAGGGCGAGCCAGATCTCGGCGCAGAATCCGAATGCCGCGATGGCCGCGCCCCACACCGCGGCGGAGATCACCACCATCAGCCCATGCCGCCGCACCCGCCCGGTCCAGCCCGACGTGAGCGTCACCAGAAGCGATCCGGCCGAGGGCGCCGCATAGAGCAGGCCGAGCACTTTCGGCCCGCCGAGATGCTCGGCGAGAAAGGGAAACAGCGCCATCGGCATACCGAAAAGCATCGCGTTGATGTCGACCAGATACGTGCCCATCAGTTCGGGCCGACCGGTCGCGTACCGGAATCCCTCGGCGATCGTGCGCAGGCTCGGTCGCTCGGCGTCGGGCGGCGGCGGCACCGTCCGCATCAGCGCCAGCGCCGCCAGCGAGAACACGAACGTGGCCAGGTCGATGGCGTACACCCAGGGCAGCGCCACCGACGCCAGCAGCACCCCGGCCAGCGCCGGCCCGGCCAGCCCGCCCACGTTGAACCGCAGGCTGGACAGCGCCGTCGCGGCCGGGATCTGCTCAGCCGGCACGAGGCGGGGAAGCATCGCGTCCAGCGCTGGCCGTTGCAGGCCGTCCAGCGTGGCCAGCACCACCGACAGCGCGAACAGCACCCAGACCCGCGGGTGCGGCAGCGCCGCGTTCAGCACCAGCACGCCGGTGGCCACCGCGAACCCCGCCTCGGTGACCCGTACCAGCAGCCGGCGGTCGAAGTAGTCCGCCAGCGCGCCGCCCACGAACGCCGTGACCAGCAGCGGCACCAGCTCCGCGGTGCCGAGCAGGCCGACCACCAGCGGCGACCCGGTCAGCCGCGCCACCTGCCACGGCAGCGCGACGAAGGTGATCATCGACCCGAAAAGCGTCACCGTGCTGCCGGTGAAGTACAGCCGGAACTCCCGCGACGTCCGCAACGGAGTCAGGTCCACGGCGCGAAAGATGGCAGCCGGCGCCGGCGCGTGTCGAACGAATAACCTGTCCAGCATGACCGTGGACAAGAGCGTGGAGGACCTCGTCGTCGGCATCCTCGGGGGCACAGGGCCGCAGGGGCAGGCACTCGGCTACCGGCTGGCCGCCGCCGGGCAGCAGGTGCTGATCGGGTCCCGGCGCGCCGACCGGGGCGCGGACAAGGCCGAGGAGCTGGCCCGCGCGGTGGGCGAGGGTGCGCGGGTGGGCGGCGGCGACAACGAGAGCGTGGCCGCCGACTGCGACCTCGCCATCGTCGCGGTGCCGTACGAGGGCCACCGGGACCTGCTCGCCGGCCTGGCCGAGCCGCTGGCCGGCAAGATCGTGGTCGACTGCGTCAACCCGCTCGGCTTCGACCCGAAGGGGCCGTACCCGCTCCAGGTGCCCGAGGGCAGCGCTGCGCAGCAGGCCGCCGAGGTGCTGCCCGACTCCACCGTCATCGGCGCCTTCCACCACGTGTCGTCGGTGCTGATGTCCGACCCGTCGGTCTCCTCGATCGACCTGGACGTGATGGTGCTCGGCGAGGACCGGGAGGCGGTCGGCGTCGTCATCCAGCTCGCCGGCCGGATTCCCGGGATGCGCGGGGTGTACGCGGGCCGGCTGCGGCTCGCCCACCAGGTGGAGGCGCTCACCGGCAACCTCATCGCCGTGAACCGCCGGTACAAGACGCAGGCCGGCTTCCGCGTCACCGGCGTCTGAGCCCGTGCGCGACGACACCGGCGCGGAGGTTCCGCTGGCGGCCCCACCGCGGCGGATCGTCTCGCTGGTGCCGTCGCTCACCGAGGCGGTGGCGACCACCGGCGCCGAGCTGCTCGTCGGGGCGACCGACTGGTGCACCCACCCGGCCGGGCTGGACGTGCCCAGGGTCGGCGGCACCAAGTGGCCGCGGCTGGACGCGGTCCTGGCCTGCCGGCCCGACCTGGTACTCGCCAACCGGGAGGAGAACCGGCCCGAGGACCTGGCCGCGCTGCGGGACGCCGGGGTGCCGGTGTGGGTGACCGGGCCGGCCACGGTGGCCGGCGCGCTGGACAGCCTGGGCCGGCTGCTCGCCGCGTGCGGGCTCGGCGAGCCGTCGTGGTTGGCGGCGGCCCGGCGCGCGTGGGCGGAGCCGGCGGATGCCTGGTGCACGGCGGTGGTGCCGATCTGGCGCAAGCCGTGGATGGTGCTGGGGCGGGACACGTTCGCCGGCGACGTGCTGCGGCTGCTGGGCGTGGCCAACGCGTACGCCGACCACCCGGAGCGGTACCCGCGACTGCCGCTGGAGGAGTTGCGGGCCGCCGGCGCCGACCTGGTGGTGCTGCCGGACGAGCCCTACCGGTTCACCGCCGAGGACGGGCCCGGCTTCTTCCCCGGCACCCCCTGCGCGCTGGTGTCCGGCCGGCACCTGACCTGGTACGGCCCCTCGCTCGCGGAGGCGAGAACAGTGCTGGCCGACCAGATTGGCCGGCCAGCACCGTGATATCCGGCCCCCGTCCGTGCGGCTTCTAGTGGTAGGAGTGCTCCTCGGCGGGATACACCCCGTCGCGGACCTCCTCCGCGAACGCCCTGGTCGCCTTGACCAGCTCGCCGCGCAGGTCCGCGTACTGCTTCACGAAGCGGGGCAGCTTGCCGCCCCTCATGCCGGCCATGTCCTGCCACACCAGCACCTGCGCGTCGGTGTGCGGGCCGGCGCCGATGCCGATGGTGGGCACCCGCAGCTCGTCGGTGACCCGCTCGGCCACCTCGGTCGGCACCATCTCCAGCACCACCGCGAAGGCCCCGGCGTGCTCCATGGCGAGGGCGTCCTTGAGCACCCGGTCGGCCGCCTCGCCGCGGCCCTGCACCCGGTACCCGCCGATCAGGTTGACGCTCTGCGGGGTGAACCCGACGTGCGCCACCACCGGAATGCCGGCGCTGGTGATGGCCTCCACGTGCGGGACGTACTTCGCGCCGCCCTCCAGCTTGACCGCCTGCGCGCCGCCCTCCTTGAGGTAGCGGATCGCGGTCTCCACGCCCTGGTGTGGCGACACCTGGTAGGACCCGAAGGGCATGTCGGCGACGACCAGCGTGCGCTTGGTCGCCCGTACCACCGCCCTGACCAGCGGAATCAGCTCGTCCACCGTGATCGGCACGGTGTCGGGGTAGCCCAGTACGTTGTTGGCGGCGGAGTCGCCGACGAGGAGCATCGGGATGCCCACCTCGTCGAAGAGTTCCGCGGTGTACTGATCGTAGGAAGTGAGCATCGCCCACTTCTCTCCCCGGTCCTTCGCCGCCTGGATGTCAACTACGGTCACCCGGCGGTGGGCCGGCCCGCCGTACAGCGAGACCTCGTCCATGCGCTCACCGACTTCCGACTCCTCGGGGCGCGCTCTGCGTCCCCGGGCACACCCTCGATGCTTGCACGGTGCGGGAAAGGCGGAAGGCGTAGCGGGCGAGAAGTTTTTCACACCTTCACGGCCAGCTCGGCGCGGCGGGCGTGGGTGGCCAGCTCGGCGGCCTCCGCGTCCAGCACGAAAGTCGGACGTAACACCTGTTCCGGGTAGTACCGGTGGAAGACCGGCGTGGCCGCGCCCGACATCGGCGGCACGATCCACGTCCAGTCGGCCGGCACGATCCTGCCGTCCCTGGCCTCCCGCGCCACGTGCGTCAGGAAGCGCCGCGACTCGGTGTGGTGGTCGCTGATCCGCACCCCGTGCCGGGCGAACGAGTGCAGCACCGCCACGTTCAGCTCGACCAGCGCGCGGTCCCGCCACAGCGTCGCCTCGTGGGTCGTGTCCAGCCCCAGCTGCCGTGCCACCAGCGGCAGCAGCGCGTACCGGTCCTCGTCGGCCAGGTTGCGGGCGCCGATCTCGGTACCCATGTACCAGCCGTTGAACGGCGCGCACGGGTAGCTCACGCCGCCGATCACCATCCGCAGGTGGGACAGCATCGGCACCGCGTGCCAGCGCAGGCCCAGCCCGGCGAACCAGGGCTCGGACGGGTGGCTGAGCGGCACCTCGTGCACCGCCTCCGGCGGCAGCCGGTACAGCCGCGGCCCCTCCGCCGCCGTCTCCACGATCAGCGGCAGGACCTCGAACGGCTCGCCGCTCGGGTACCAGCCCCAGCGGGCCAGGCCGGCCACGAAGTCGGCGTACCTGGGGTCGTCGGCGTACCGGATGAGCTGCTCGTTCCAGACCCGCGGCGCGGGCGAGCCGGGACGGGCGGCCGCGAACACGCTGAGCATCGGCCGGATCCGGCCGCCCTGGAACGTGTGGTGCAGGTGCTCGACCAGGCACCCGAACACGCCGTCGGCGCTGGTCACGTCCCTGCGGTCGAGAACGCGCAGGCCGCGCCAGTACCGGCGGCCGATGCAGCGGCTCGCGTTGCGCCACGCGACGCGGGCGCCGAACGCCAGCTCGGCGGGGGTGTGGGTGTACGTGCCGGTCGCCTCGACCTCGGCCCGCGCGCTGGCCAGGCGCGGGCCGGGGGCCGGCGCGTCCGGCAGCTCGGCGCGGTGCAGGTGAAAGAACTCCTCGGCCTCGGTGAGGTCGGCGTTGGTGTTGGGATCCCAGGCCGGCAACGGCGCGTCGCGGTACCCGGGAAGCGGGGAAATGACATCCATCGGAACCACCGTGGGGTCGTCCCGATCCGCCCCGATCGGGGCCCGGAGGGGTACCCCCCAAACCGGACCCCGTCACTCTGCCAGACGTACCCGGGTACGGAAAGTACGCTCACCGAGTTTTCAGTGCGGACCGTCCGTCGAGGCGCGGGGGCGGGGGATCAGCGTGAGGAGGTGGGTGGTCATGTCCTCGACCATGGCGGTGTCGTGGCGGGTGGCGAACCAGTTGAGGGTGGCCAGGCCGCTGTGGAGCTGGTAGCAGCGGAGGCGGTGCCAGGTGTCGGGGTCCTCGGCTGGTTGGGCTTCGACGTGTTCGGCCTGGATGCGCATGCAGTCCAGCCAGTCCCGCCAGAGCAGGATGTTGGCGACGTCGTAGAGGGGGTCGCCGAAGGCGGCCATGTCCCAGTCCAGCACGGCGGTGATGCGGCGGCCGTCGGTGAGCAGGTTGTTGGAGCCGAAGTCGCCGTGCACCAGCCGGCGGGTCTCCGGGCAGCCGGTACGCAGGTCCCGCAGGGCCGCCCGCAGCTCGCGCAGCGCCGCCGGATCCACCCCGGGGTAGTCGCCGTCGTCCGGGCTGGCCAGGAAGTCCTGCCAGCTGCCGTACGCGCCCCTGCCGTCGGCGTCGAACTCCCCGTACCCGCTGGTGCCGTCGAGGTCGGCCCTGGCCAGCGCGGCCAGCACGCCGTCGACGGCGCCGGTGATGCGGCGCAGGGTCGGCTGGTCGGCCTCCTGCACGGTGGTGCCGGGCAGCCGGCGGCTCACGCAGTACGGCAGCCCCGCCACCTCGCCGAGCGCGACGACCTCGGGGATGGGCAGGGTGGTGGAGTGCCAGTGGTCGTGGGCGAACCGGTCCTTGTCGAAGCCGAGCGGGCTGACCCGCACCACGAAGTCCTCGCCCTTGCTGGTGAACCGCCAGACCTGCGCCTCCTCGCCCTCGTTCAGCCGGCACAGGCTGCCGACCGGTCCGAACCGGTCGGCGACGGCCTGCCGCACGACCTCCGCGGGCAGCATGGGCTTACTCAGAGAGCGGCTCCCGCCAGCGGTTCGTGATCGGCAGCCGGCGGTCCCGCCCGAACGCCTTGAGCGAGATCTTCGGGCCCGGCGGGTACTGGCGGCGCTTGTACTCGGCCAGGTCCACCATCCGGATCACCTTGTCCACCAGGGCCGGGTCGTGGCCGGCCCGGACCAGCCCGGCGCGGCCCATGTCCCGGTCCACGTAGTCGACCAGCAGCGCGTCCAGTTCCTCGTACGCCGGCAGCGAGTCGCTGTCGAGCTGGCCGGGCCGCAGCTCGGCCGAGGGCGGCTTGGTGATGGAGTTCTCCGGGATCGGCGGTATCTCGCCGCGCGCCTCGGCCTGCGCGTTCCGCCACCGGGCCAGCTGCCAGACCAGCGTCTTCGGCACGTCCTTGAGCGGGCCGAAGCCGCCGGCCGAGTCGCCGTAGAGGGTGGAGTACCCGGTGGCCAGCTCGCTCTTGTTGCCGGTGGTGAGCACCAGGTGGCCGTGCTGGTTGGACAGTCCCATCAGGATGGTGCCGCGCGCCCTCGCCTGGAGGTTCTCCTCGGCCAGCCCGGTCAGGTGCAGCTGCTCCTGGAAGGCGTCGACGATCGGGGCGATCGGCACCACGTAGTGGTGGACACCCTGGCGGCGGACCAGCTCGGCGGCGTCGCTCTGCGAGTGCTCGCTGGAGTACGCGCTGGGCAGCGCCACCGTGTACACCGCGTCCGGCCCGAGCGCGTCGGTGGCGAGGGTGGCGGTCACCGCCGAGTCGATGCCGCCGGACAGGCCGAGCACGACGGAGCGGAAGCCGTTCTTGACGACGTAGTCGCGCAGGCCGGTGACCAGCGCCGCCCACACCTCGGCGTCGTCGGACAGCCGCTCGGCCTGGATGGGCGGCAGCGGCCGGTATGCCGGCACCGGGGTGGCGGACAGCACCACCCGCTCCACCCGCATGCCGCCGAACTCGCCGGTGACCTCGCTGGCCACGCCGGGCAGGTCGAAGTCCACGACGTGCAGTTCCTCGGTGAACTGGCCGGCCCGGGACAGCGGCGTGCCGTCGGCGGCCACCGTCAGCGAGTCACCGTCGTACACGAGCTCGTCCTGGCCGCCGACCATGTTCACGTACGCCAGCGCGGCCCTCGCCTCGACCGCGCGCCGGCGGGCCAGGTCCATCCGGACGTCGTCCTTGTTCCGCTCGTACGGGGAACCGTTGATGTTGAGGACCAGGTCGACGCCGACCTGGCCGGCGACGGCGAACGGGCCGCCGTCCTGCCACATGTCCTCGCAGACGGTGAGGGCGATGTCCACGCCGTGCAGCCGGACGACGACGAACCGGTCGCCGGGGCGGAAGTACCGGTCCTCGTCGAACACCCCGTAGTTCGGCAGGTGGTGCTTGAAGTAGGTGGCGGCGACCCGGCCCTGGTGGAGCAGGGCGAGCGCGTTGCGGGAGCCGGTGCCGTCGTGGTCCAGGTAGCCGACGGCGACGGCGAGGTCACCGAGGCCGGCCGCGGCCAGCTCGGCGGCCAGCCTGGGCACCCGCGCCGTGCTCGCCCGCCAGAACGACGAGCGCAGGACCAGGTCCTCCGGCATGTACCCGGTCAGCGTCATCTCCGGGAAGGCGACCAGGTGGGCGCCCTCGGCGGCGGCCCGCTTGGTCCAGTCGAGGACCAGCGCGGTGTTGCCGTCGAGGTCACCCACGGTGACGTCGATCTGGGCGAGGGCGACACGCAACTGCGGCATACCCCCATTGTCACCGCTGGAGGCCGCTGTTGACCCACGGCTGTGACGGAGCCCGCGAGCGGAACGACAGCGCGTCGTCTAATCTGATCCGGTTTCGCGCCAGGAGGCCCCGATGACCGCTCCCGGGAACCAGTACCCGAGCCAGTACCCCCAGAACCCGCCGTACCAGCAGTACCCACCGCCGAACCAGCAGTACCCACCGCAGTACCAGCAGCCGCAGTATCCGTACGCGCCGCCGCCACCTCCGCCGCCGGGTTACGGGCAGCCGCAGTACCCACCGCAGTACCAGCAGCCGCAGTACCCGCCGCCGGCGGCCCGGAGGTCCCGGCGCGCCGACGGTGTCAAGCAGCTCACCGGCGGGGCGATCGCGCTGGTGGTGGGGCTGGCGATCACGATCGGGACCTACCAGCTGGCCAGCGGCGGCGGCAGCTACTTCGTCGCGTACGGGCCGATGATCTTCGGCGTGATCTACGTGTTCAAGGGCCTGGCGAACATCATGCGCGGGTAACGCGGGCCCGGTCCGGTCGTTGGGCACGCCGGCAGCGGATCGAGGGGGGACCCCATGCTCGCGATCCGTCGGCGCCACCAGCGACGCGCCCGGAACCGCACCCTGCTCGCCGCCGCGCTCGAGTACGCGCGGCGCGGCTGGCCGGTCGTGGCCGGCGCGCACCTGGTCGGCGACGTCGTCGGCGAGGAGTTGGCCGCCGCCGTGCCCTGGCAGCGCGACGGCCGGCCGCACGGGCGGCACCGCGCGTCCGCGCCCCGGTGCTCCTGCGGCCGGCCGGACTGCCGGCGGCCCGGCGCCCATCCCGCCGG